>CAYHPA010000055.1:0-16557 GCA_964358155.1 uncultured Chitinophaga sp. | reverse complement strand
CATGACCTCTTTTGGCCATTGGTCTGGTACTGGTTTGGTGGATTGGAGTTGCCCCGGGAAAAACAAATGTTTATCAGTGGACGCCTGAAAGCCCAAGTAAGGCAAACAGGGCAGGACCATATTCTTCTTTGCCCCAGGCAACTCTTATGATTTCCGGATGTATCTCACCCACAAGGAAAATACTGCCACATATTACGATCATATCATTCTTGCCTGCATTGACAGATGTGGCGTATAAAGAAATATTTACATTGGAAAAGCTGTTGCCTTTCAATCCAAACAAGCTGGCTTTTTTTTGTAATTCATCTTCAGGCATAGCTCTGGGTATCTGTGCTTTGGTAAAATAATAGGAAGCATGTTTGGGCAAAAGCCGAAGCACACTATCAATGTCTTTATCTTTTACCATTCCGAGAATGATATGCAGGTTTTTATGTTCGGTCAGTTCAATCTGGCGGACCAGTTGTAATATGCCATCAACATTATGCGCTACATCTAAGACAACAAGTGGTGATGTTTTCACTATTTCCCAGCGTCCATGTAAACCGGTTATTTTTTTTGCATGCCGCAAAGCATTGTGAATTATATCATCATTGATCTTCCATCCCTGTTGCTGAAGTTGTGTGCAACATTCGAGTACCGTCAACAGGTTTTTTGCCTGGTAAATTCCAGGAAGGTCAAGGTGATATTTTTTGTGGTCTGTGCGGTGTGCACTGGCTACTTCAACAATCAGCTCATTCTTTTCCCAGTGCCAGTCCATTGCCTGTCTTGCATGTGATGCGATGGTAAGGGGCGCATTATTCTCTTTTGCCACGGTTTCAAAAACAGGTAATGTTTCCGGCAATACTTCGCCGATCACAACCGGTATTTTTTTTTTGATGATGCCGGCTTTTTCAAAAGCGATCTTTTTCAGGGTATCGCCCAGCATATTCATATGGTCCCACCCGATATTGGTAATAACAGACAATTCAGGGGTAATGATATTGGTGCTGTCCAACCTTCCCCCAAGCCCAGCTTCAATCACAGCAATATCAACTTTTTGTTCAGCAAAATATTCAAAAGCCATTGCCACAGTGATCTCAAAAAAGCTTGGTTCCAGTTTATCGATCTGTGGTTTTATTTTCTCTGTGAAGGCAGTTACAAATTCCTCCTCCACCATTTTGCCGTTCACTTTTATTCTTTCACGGAAGTTTTGCAGGTGAGGGGAGGTATGAAGCCCGGTTTTGTAGCCCGCAGTTTGTAAAATGGCGGCCAGCATATGGCTTACCGAGCCTTTGCCATTGGTGCCAGCCACATGAATGGTCTTGAATTTTGTTTGAGGATCATCAAGGAACTTACACAAAGCAATGGTATTGGTCAGGTCTTTTTTATAAGCAGCAGCGCCGATCCTGCTGAACATTGGCAGGCGGGTGAAGAGATAGTCAATGGTTTGCTGGTAATCCATGCTCAGGCAAATGTATAAAAACTGATGCCACCCCGCTAAGGCCGGAGTGGCATTTTATATTTCCAAATCCTGGTTAATTAGTTTACCCTGAAGTTAAACTGTACCGTGAGCATGGACTCATGGTCTGCTTTGTCAAATTTGATGTTTTGCAGGTAACGTATAATTGCTTCCTTGTAAGCATTACTGCTATTGGAAGAACCTTTTGAAATACTTACAAACTTGCCAATGCCTTCCGGTGATACACTCACATTGGCATAAATAACAGCTTTATCAAGGTCGTCTTCAAAAGAATAGTGACGGATAATCTTCCTGTCACCGCGGGTTATCTTGGGTCCTGTTCCGCTGCCGCTACCTGTGCCATTCCCACCACCGGTTCCGTTACCGGTTCCGCCACCTGTGCCATTTCCATTGCCAACACCATTTCCGTTTCCTTTGCCACCGCTCTGATCGTAGTTATCGGCATTATTGCCGCCTTTATTATTACCGATTATGTTTTTTCCCGCCACTGCTTTGGGAACCTTAGGTGCAGGTGTCTCTACTACAGGTTTCGGCTCGGGTTTCGTTACCGAGGTATTGACAATTTTTGTTGCAGCAGGTTTTGTAACTACTGTTTTTGGTAACACAGCTTCTTTATCATCGGTTTCTTCGACTGCTTTGGAAGGTTCATTTACTCCGGGAGCAGGAGGAGAATAATTTGCAATACCCGGCGCTCCGGCTGCCTTAACAGGATTACCACCGCCACCACCGCCATCAGCAAGTTGCTTTGGTTCTTCAGGCAAGTTCAGTTCCACTTCAATGCCCGTATCGGCAACAGGTGTTTCAAATACAGGGATCTTCCACTTCAACAGGAACATGATAAGTATCATCAGTGCGGCAAAGCCGGCAGTGATCATCGATGCTTCAGTTCTGTTCTTGGCTTCAGCTGGGGCAGACATCAGATAATAATTGTTCATACAAATGTAGTTTTCGGTGTTCGGCTGCGTACATCATTGTTTTACACAGTTGTTAGTAACGTTTCAAACACCGTGCAACTTGTTCAAATGATGATTTAGGAAATGTTAAGATTCCTTATAAGGAGCCATTTTGGTCAGCCAATTCTCCGGTAAAGCCAATAGGGTGTCCATTTCAGGATTTTTGCGATAATCCACCACCTGCGGCTGATATACACTTTTCTTTTTCGTTTTTCAATGGCACGGATAATCTGCCTGGCAGCTTTGTCAACCGGCACCACCCAAAACAGTTTATCAGACTTGGCCATTTTAGTAGCTACGAACCCGGGTTCAATACAGGTAACAGCGATATTTTTTTTCATCCGCCCCGCTTTGATAGCCAGACCTTCAAAATAATTACTCTGAAAAGCCTTGGAGGCATTATAGGCAGGCGCCCAACTACCACCGCGGATGGCAGCAAGGGAAGATATGGTGGCCAGTTGCCCGTAGCCCTGCTTTACGAAATAATTAAATGACCAGTTGGCGATTTCCGCAAATCCATTCACATTGGTATCTACAGTAAGCTTGTCAATCTCCCAATCCAGGTACATGCTCACATCACCACCGCCTGCGCTGATTACCAACACATCAATTCCTCCAAGTTTGGAAACCAGGGACTCAAGATGGTTTATATTCTCTGTTTTTGTCACATCAAAGCATTCATATTCTACACTTTGGGGAAATTGTTGTTGTATTTGCTGTAATAGCTCTGAACGCCTTCCTGTTATGCCAACCCGGTGCCCGTTTTGGGCATATAACTCAGCCATTTTTTTGCCAATGCCGGAAGAGGCGCCAATAATCACTATTTTTTTCAGCTTGGCCATATTATTAAAATTCTTTCTGCAAGTTCAATAAAACTGGTTTAAATTTAGGAAAAGCACTGCTATGAGAAAGCTACTTCTTTTCTCCGCTGTGCTCTCTTTATTCTTGCTGGTACCCGCACTAATAACCAGGGCGCAAGTCACAAAGACACTTAACGGCGTTGTCAGGTATGAATCCGGCATGTCAAAATCAACTTTGACAACTCCAAATGGTGATGTACTAGTCAATCTTCCTCAATCAATGACTGGTTCTGTGATAACAGGGACTGTTAGTGTACAGCCTGGCGGAGAAACTGAAAAGGAAAAGAACAAGAACCTGAAGGAATTGCTGAAAATGCTGGTAAACCTGGATGGGCAGAATATTCCTCTTACTGCATCACCTTCCAATTTTGATTGGCTTACACATTTGGACAGATCCGCAAGGACTCCACTGGAATTGCTGAATGTATCGGGTAACAAGATCGCAGAAGTGAGTTTGCCGCAGGTTCTTCCAGCACCGGCAGCAAGTGTTTGGCAAACAGACAGAACTCCGCTCCTCACCACTCCATCTAATATACTGGTAAAAGGAGATGCTTTGAATATTTATACTGATCAGCAATTTAAGCCGGGTGAAAAATTTGTAATCACAGATGCAAAGGGACAACAATTTACAGTAAAGCCTTTATGTCTTTCGGCCAATCAGGCTGTTATCAATGTACCCGAAGGAGTGGTTCCGGGGGAATTGACTGTCATTGAAGAAATATGGAATCAGCCCGTCTCAAAATTTGATGTGAGCCGGGCACATGTTAATATGATAGATATCAATTTAACCAGCCCTAATACCAATTTGCTGAAGGGAGAAAATTCATCTGTTACGCTGACTGTTAAATCAAAGGAAAATCTGTCGGGGCTGGACTCCAATGAATTCATGGTTTTCAGAGTTAAGACAGTGGAACATTTGCCTGATGGGAATGAACACTTGGTCTTTAGTATTGACCTGCGGAATCTTAATCCAAACACTGTAACAATGGAAGGGGGCAACCTGCAAAGGTTGATATTTCCTCTTATTCATCCCCCCCCTAATGATGTATCAAATCTGTCGGACTACTTTCAATTCCAGATAAAAAGAAATATTATAGGGAATGATGTCGGAACTTTTTCTGTCAGCGCCACACTGCATGAAGACTATAATACTTGTAATGATCCTTTTCGTCCGCAGTTGAATGTTTTGAAAATTCCTGAAGATTTTAATGCCTGGGCCAATGCATTGAAAAAAGATTTGAAAGAGTATGCAGGCATATTACAAAGTGATGCTGGGGTAGCGCTTAATTCAGATGTAGTGAGATTTAATGTACAAAGGGCAATAGATAATATGCCGGTCTGTACAAGTCCTGAGCAATTGGATGAAAGTAAGGCAGTGGCTTATTCATTACTGCAACCGTTGAATGTTCCGAAAGGCGCAGCTAACACATGGCTAAGCAGCTTTGAAGCTTTTAAATCATCCATCGCATCTTTTAGCGGCACGGAAGAAATGTCAAAGCCTTTTCATTTTAATATAGAGATTGCTGTCAACGGACTTGACTTTATGGAGAGAATGGCTTACAGAGGCAAAGATTCTTCGCTAATACTGGATGTTGCAAGTGCCCGGCAGCTTGTAAATTCTATCAAGGAGCCGGGGGAATCAAATGATAAATTAAATCAATTGAATCTCGTTTTAACATCCTTAAGCTCCAGGACAAATAATAAACTAATGTCTGCTCCTGACGCAGAAAACAGAAGTAAGCTGGCAATGGCAGATATGAGGTTTTCAACCTGGTGTTTTGAAAAACGTACAAAAGACGGGATTGATCCTGTTAAAAGCGTAATAGCGTTGCTTGACCCGGAAACTAAAACATTAAACGTAAATCCGGAATACCGGCAACAGGTTTTGAATTCGTTGAATGCAGTTCCCGTTGGTGATGACATTTATAGAATAAATACAGTAACAGCTTTTTTAACCCCTGTTAGTTACAATATCAAAGTGGCGCCCCTTGTTATGCTTAATCCCTATATGGGCGCTTTATGGGACTGGTGGCAAAAACTCCCGGTGCCGGATGATGATCCCAGGACACCAAATCCGAAAACTGTCAAGGACATAAACGGCACACCTTGTATTTTTTATAAGGATGCAAAATGTGAACCAGTGGGTAAATCAGATAAGCCGGTCACTACTAATTGTAGACAAGAGGTAGTACGGAGAGAGATATTTAAGCCTGCGCCACCAAGGAAAGAGGGTTATATTCCGCCAAGGCCAGAGAGTTATACGCCGCCAAAATATGAAATTGTAGGAATTCCCGGAAGCTATTATAAATATACCAACTATCCCAGGGGAAGATGTATAAAAGGAACAAGTATCTGTAAAGAAGTTTATACTATAGGCCAGGAATGGAAAACATTCAGCGATGCTGAATGCACAATACCTGTTAACAATACAATTTCATATTTCCTTTCTTGTTTGTAAAATAAAAAGTATTTGAGATAAAAAATAAATACTGCACAGTTATGAAAAAGTATCATTTATCCAAAACTGTACTTTTCTTATTCTTGCTGTTATCAGCATCAATAACAAGTGCACAAACCATTTCTTCCCAGAAAGGATTAACCACCGCTGTTTTTCCTACACAGTATGGCAATGTAATTGTAAATCTGCCCGATGATGTCCGGGCAGGCGATGTAATCACCGGAACAGTTGTTGCCGAACCAAAAGGAAACAATGCAAGACAGACCGAAAAAAATCTTGCTGAACTGGTAAAATATACCGTAAGCATTGACGGAAACAAATATGCCGTTGCTGAAAAACCTGAACCTTTTCAATGGCTGGTGAACAAAGACCGGCAGGTTACTGCCCCCCTGGAGCTATTAAATGCTTCCGGGGTAAAGGCTCATGAATTGAAGTATAATATTCGTCCGGTTATAGGTATTGATCCTGTTAATTACGGATGTGCTATTCCTTCTCATGCATTAACAGATGCGCCCTGCAGGATCACCGGAAGTTTTGATGGCAATGCTGCCAATACCAATTGCACAGTGAACAATCAGCCCATGCAGGTGCTTGCTGAATCGCCCCGGCAATGTATAGTGCAGTATCCCGCCAATGCACAAGGGCCCGGCACTATGCAGGTAAATGAGAATGGTGAACAAAAATGTACACGACAAATTTCCGGAGTGGATATGCAGGTAACCACCGGCGATCTGAACCTGAGAAAGGGCCAAAATACTTTTATTGATGTAAAAGTAACCGGCCTTCAGAATCTTCCCGATAAAGCTATCCTTACCATCATCAACACCACTCCAAATGTAGTTACCATGACCAATGGAAACCAGCAAGTCATTCCTATCTGGCCGACTGCAGATTCTGCGCAGGGAGTTTTTTCAGTGCATTGTCCTGCTGTTAGTACAACCACCGGCAATTTTGTTGTTGAAATAAATCTTGACCTGCCACAACCGGGTGATACACCTACACCCACCATTGATCTGCCACCCGGTTACACAAAAAAATCCTGTAGCTGTGGTGCATCTGTAACCGTTTCAAAAACAGGCAATAGTTTTAAAGCTGTGGCTGCACCCGCATGTACGGGTCAATATGGAATTGGTATCAACACATTCTGTGTTTGCTCAGTAAGTTCTGTCAGTTACACATGGACTATCAAGTCCGGCCAGGAAAATGTGGAGCTGGTTGGAAAAACAGATGGGCCAAATATTACCGTACGACCCAAAAATAATGGAGGCTATACTGTTTGTGTTACCGCAACAGTTAAATGTATTGACGGCACGGTTTGCACGGCTACTACCTGCGCAAATCAGTCTGGAGAAACAGAGGTGCCCAAACGGCCGCCCACAGAACCTGAGATTCCTAAAGTTCCAACTACAGACAGCATCCCAACTACTGACACTATTCCTACTGACAGATATCCGGTTACTTGTGCACCTGACGTAAAAGAAAACGGGGAGCCAAAAATGGTGGGCGGATTAAAGTCCAGCAAAACTGGCCCCGGCAGCACCAATATCATATTCCGTGATGAATTTGTAGCATTGGAAGCGGTTGGATCTGATGTTGACCTGGTAACATTTTATTGTAATCCACTAAAACCCTGCCCTGATTCAAAAAGTGAAAAAACAATTGCAGTGATAGGCAAAGTCAGATTTGAATGGGTGATCACCGGAGGAGAGGGCCGGTTCGTAAAATTGGGTTGTGGTTCGGAGGATGAGAAAAAAGACAATGGGGAGCATGTTATTTTCCAGCCGCCTTATGTAGCGTTACCGGTAAAAAATGCTGACACATCGGTAATTACCACTATTGATCTGTTCATCATTGATGACGGGTCTCCTGTAACTGATGCGCCAGTCAGGAAAACGATTACCATTAAAACAAGCAGGAAAAAAACACTGCCGGATAAATATACAGTTGACATTACCGGCGGTTTACCGGATAAGGCCGGGTCTCCTGCAACGCCTGCCAATATAGGAACATGCGAACTGATAGGGCCGACATGGAAACCGGGTGACAACCTTGCAGTACCTGAAATCATATTACCTGGTGTAGCTGATGCCAACAAGATGGTGCTCGGTCAATGGATAGTTCTTAAATCTCAGGATCAATCAGATCCTGACCCTCTTGGTTTCAGCTGCGTTTCAAAAATGTGCACCAGTTCAGGCGGTGGTAAATCATACCCGGATAAAATAATTTGGGAATGGACTAAGACTGGTGGAGGAGATTTTGTTCTTGGCAATAATGGCCAGTATGTTATTTACCAGGCACCCATGGAGATGCCTGCCGGAAAGGAAGTCATTGAAATAAAAATAACCCTGAAAGTGATGAACCCGGGGGGTGAGAGAAAAGACCCGGACAAGACATCGAAGGAATTTACATTATACGTTTACCAGCCTGGTGTTAAACTCAGCCACCCGGGCCTGGCATGGTTGCCGGAAGATAATAACAGCCTTGAACTAAAATCAGAACTGATGTATAAGGCGGGAGGCAAGTGGCTGCCTGCACTTTCTCATATGTGCCGCATCCATTATTTCGAACTGATGAATGTGTCAACCGAAAAAGGTGTTTGCCTGAATGCCCCGCTTCCAAAAGATGCGGACGATTGCCGCGACCTGACCTTAAAAAATGAGAAGAAACAGGAAGCATGGGATGATGCAAAAGCAAGCGGCACCAAATGCGATACAAAAGGTCTTTTTCAGCAGGCAAGAACACAGCGGCCGGAAAAAGAATATACGATCACTATTTATTCAAGGGACTTTGGTTCCTATGGATTCCTGCGGAGCTTTGCCAATGTAAATAAAAAGACCAGCCTCGAAGGAAAGCCTGTTTATGTCTCTATCCCGGTAACAAAAGGAGATGTTGTGCATCCAAATGGACGAATGAAGAAAATGGAGTATAAAGATAACCGTGTCACCATTCCGCATGATATTGACGAAAATCGTATTGCAGACGGAGGGTGGACATCAACTGGTGATGTAGATGTGGCGGACCCTGCGGACAACAAGGCGGATACAGACGATAAGCCGACGGGTGACAGCTTTAAAGGAGATGGGTTTACAACTTATGAGGAATACCGGGGTTTCAATATATCCACCAAAGCAGGTGTGGCTCACCAGCGAACGAACCATGAGGTAAAGGATATTTTTATTAGAAATAAGAACAAACTTCCTATAGGCTTATATGATGACATATCCGGACTTGATGCGCATGAGATAACCGAAGCGCAATATATTTCGGATGAAAAACGGCAGATGAATTTCAATTTTAATAAAACAACACACCTGAATTACATACAGGCCGGATTATACCTGAAGGATGGTGGTACGAGCGGCTCCTTATTAGGAATTGCAAAGTCCACTACCGGGCAGCCAACCGTACCTAATGCAGAAGTGGAGATAGTGATTTATACTACCAAAGTCAAAGCATCGGTCGATAAGATAAATGAAAAGATCAAAGTAGAGAAAAATAAGCTTAGTTATGCTGCCAAGCTGGAGGCAGTGGTGGCGCATGAGCTGTTGCACGGGAATAATGTTTGTCATCATGGTGAACAGGATCCGTCAATAGAAAATTCTTTCAACTTGCCGCAAGGTCTTCGTAGCGGTAATATTGATTGTGTCATGCGTTATGATAATGTGGGTGGGGCCATTCCAAATAATTTTCCCGAAAAGCCGGGAACAGATATGTGCACCAGCGCTGCCGGAACAGGGTTTAATGCCGGCGGGCAGAATTTTGGAAATGCACGGGCAGGCAGGGGTAATTGCGCTGGGCAAATCAGGGTATCCGGTGCAGGTGGAATACCAAAGACATGCGGAAACAGGTAGTTCAACTTCAAAAAGAAAAATTATGAAACAACTTATAATAAACAGATTGCTCACAATCGCAGTATTGTTTTTTTCTGCGAAAATGACAGCGCAACCAATTACTGTTACACTTACAGGCAACTACAGCAACGATGTAAAAGTTTATCATGATGAACCTCTGCTGCTTGTCGTATCTGTAACCAACCAGGAAGCACATGAGAACAGCCGGTGGAACAAAGCTGCTGACAGAAGGCTTAATGAACTGGAAGAGTTATTAAAAGCGGGTAGAATAAAACAGGAGGATTATGACAGGGAAAAAGCAAAGCTTAACGCAGGAAAAAAGAATATCTCTTCAGTAACTATCGGTAGTGCCGGCAAACCATGGTCATCGCTGATAAGTTGGAGAATGGTGGATGTCAGATCGGGGGCAGAAATTACTATTGTACCAAAAGTAATGATGAACCCATCCTCTGAAGAGGTAGCTGTTCTGAATGAGAAGGGATACTACGCTGCTTATTTTGGTATTGATGCGGCCGAGATAAAGAATAAACCGGCAGGAGTATATGAATTAACAGCATCAGTAGAGGGAGAGAAAAGCGAGAAGCTGCGGCTGGAAATAAGTAATGTGATAGCCCCGGCTATAATTGCCGGCAGCGAAGCGATGTTGCTGAAATTGGGTCAATACTACTGGCATTTCGGAAACGCTGAAAAAACCATCGAGTATGCCGGCAAGATACTGGCCAAAAACCCATCTTCCATTGACGGACTTTCGTTGAAGGGGGATGGGCAGGTACTGCAAAAATCATATCAGCCTGCACTGGAAACATATAAGAAAGCAGTTAAGGAGTATTACAAACAGAATGGGGTGAACAGTGAACCGCCTGAATACCTTACAACCATGATTGATTATATAAAAAGCGAATTAGGGCAATAGATATTTATTGATTGAATTTCCAGTTGGCCAGCACGATACCGGCAAAGACGATCGCCATGCTGCCGGCATGCAGCCATGTAAAATCTTCATGCAGAAAGACGGCAGCCCCAATGCTGCTGAAAACAGGTATCAGGTTGCCAAATAAAGCGGTGCGGCCTGCCCCGAGTTTGCTGATGGCAATATTCCAGAGAAAAAAACAGATGACAGATGCGCCAAGACCGAGATAAAGAACGGAGGAGATGAGTTCGCTGTTCCATAAAATAGCCGGATACCTGCCTGCTTCCCATATAAAAAAAGGCAGCACGAGTAATGTCCCGAAGGAGAATATGGCAAATAAAAAACTGATGGATGAAACGGCTGCCGGTTTCTTTTTTACAAGAGTATTGTAAACAGCAAAGCAAAATGCTGCCAGCAGCACCCACAGATCACCTTCACTGAATTTCAAGGACAACAGGTTTTGGAAATCTCCTTTTGATAAAAGAAGAAGTACCCCAATCACACAAATGATCATACCGATCAGCTTCGTCCAGCCAACTTTTTCCTTAAGAAAGATGCGGGCAAACAAAACGGACATGATGGGAGAGGAGGTGGTGCCAATCAGGGCAAGGTTTATAGCTGTGGTATAATGCGCCCCGATATAAACAAATGTATTGAACAGTGCAACACCTGTCAGCGATGCCCAGAAGAAATAATGCCAGGATTGTTTGATGACCGGCCATTCTTTTTGAAATTTCCGGATAGCAAATGGAAAGATGATAACGGATGCTATCAGCCAGCGGTAGAAATTTAGACTGATGGGAGGAATTTCCTTATTGACTGCCCTTGCCACAATGAAATTGCCCGACCAGATAAATGCCGCCAATACGGCTAAACTTATACCTGTATAAATATTTTTGGAAGAAGATGCGTTCATACCTATCAATGATGAGCGAAGTCAGCTTCAAATTTTCCTTTTATCCGCTCAATCGGGGGGTTAAAGTAGCCATACTTCAGACTGGGGAATTCTTCCCGGATGAGTTCCTGCAATTGTTTTACACCGAGGCATTCGCCGGTGTCGGTCACGCCGATCTTGCCAAGATACCAGTCGGGGTCAATATTGAAATTGCGCCATTGGATCATTTTTAACCCTGTTTCTTTGATTAACTTTCTCAGCGCTTCGTATTCCGCAACAGAATCTGTCATGCCCGGAAAAACAAAATAATTGATAGATGTCCATCCGTCGAAGCTGTTCATCACTTTCAGGCTCTCAACAATATCATCAAAGTCATAATTGTTGGGGCGGTAATAGGGCATATAAATTTCCCTTCGTGCCGAATTGGTACTTACACGGATGGAATTCAATCCGGCTTTGCACAATTCTTTTACCGCATCCGGTCTTGAACCATTGGTATTGATATTGATGCTGCCTTTTGATGTATGCTTTCTTATTTCAATAATAGCATCACGGATGGTTTCCCACATCAGCAAGGGTTCGCCTTCACAACCCTGTCCAAAGCTGATGATAGGATAGGGGGCTGATTCAAGATGCGGAACAGCGAACTCCACTATCTCCTCTGTTGTCGGTTTGAATGTCAGACGGTCTTGTGTGGAAACGATCGGCTCTTCATCAGGTTGTAAAGAGATGCAGCCGACACAATTGGCATTACAGCCAGATGAAACCGGCACAGGACATTCCCATCTGCCTAATGAAAAATTCCTGGCGGCAGGGCAATGATAGGTCAACGCACAATTATTCATCAGGTGACTGACCAGCCGGTTATGCGGGTAATGTTTCAGTAAAAGAGCAGCACCTTCATTTACTTTTTGTTGGTCATATCCGGCACAGTCCTGCCGTATATCGGGTTCTATCCTTGTAGCAGGAACATAGAATTTATTATTCAGCCAACCGGCAGCGGTATAGCAGAATAATGGCAGGGTAGGTGCATCTTTTGAAGTTTCATAAGCTGCTAAATAAAAACCAGTATGTGCCGGAGGTATAAAAGCTGCTACGGCCCAGCCTTTTTCACACAATCTCATTTCGCCAGTCTTTGCATCAATACCGATTCCTTTTCTGCCCGGCAGTTCATATAAAGAACCACCGTCAGGTAATTCAATCCAGTCATCTTCGGGAACAGGCATAGCCTCCCAACCGCTGCGACCGGTTACATACAATGAAGTGTCTTCAAAGATATTTCCTTTGCCGTCGGAATAAAGGATGTAAGGAGATTGTGTCAGGTTCATTTATTCAATTGCTGTCTGCAAAACTCGTTAAATTCCTGCTCATTTACTGAAGTTTTGATTTCATCGATTGCCTGCTGGATGATCTTGTTGTTTTTGAAGTCAATGGTTACTAACCCATCTTTTAACAGCAGATTATTTAGTTGTTGCCATCCCGTTTTCTTTTTGAAAATGGAAGAGTAAATAATTCCTTCCTTAGTTATATTGATCACCTTTTTTGCTGTGGCTATCGAATGCAGGAGATCAAATACTAAAGCAGCTACAGCCAGCCAATAGTATTCATTTTTGATCCATCCAAGTATGAGGAAGAAAAAAAAAGGGTGAAGCCCGAAACAGTACTTTGTTTTCCTGAAATATAAATATAAGCCCAAGACTATGGCTAACGTAATGAGAGTTGCAATACTTCCGTTTCGTATACCTTTTTCATTTGAGGAAATGCTGAGGTACAATAACAAGGCACAATTGATAATGATTATGAACCAGCCAATCCGGTTGTATAAGCGGGTTTTCTCATTCCTTAATGTGATGAGGAATTCTTGCATCTCATGCGTTGCTTGTCACAAGTAAGTTACAAAGCTTATAAAGGACTCTTGCTCCCACATTAGCATCCCAGTCGGTATCACCGCCAATGCCAACTTCATTCAGGTCGAAGCCAATAAGCTGTTTGCCGCTTTGTACAACTTTGGTAAAGAGGTAAAAAACCTGCTCCAGTTCAAAGCCCCCAGGAACAGGCGTGCCGGTAAAGGGGCAAAGCTTCCTGTCAAGGCCATCAATGTCAAAACTGATAAATACTTTTTCGGGCAACTTGCTTACAATTTCCTCGGCAATCTGCTTCCAGCTTTGTCCTTCGTATTGACGGTTTCGTATGTCTTTGTCAAAATAAGTGATGACCTGGAAGTTGCTGTTCTTTACATATTCCCATTCATCGCTGCCATAGTCACGGATGCCAGCCTGCACTATTCTTGTTAATTGAGGGATTTCTTTCAGCGCATTGTACATGATGCTGGCATGAGAGTAGTTGAACCCTTCATAAGCCTGGCGCAGGTCAAAATGAGCATCAATCTGGAGGATGCCGAAGTCGCCATGTTTTTCCGCAATGGCTTTAAAGAAGCCGAGGGGTGTGCTGTGGTCGCCGCCCAAAAGGGCTACCAGTTTGTTTCTTGCCAGCAGGGCCTTTGTTTGCTCATACACCCAGTTATTCAGGAATACAGCACCTTCATTTACATCCTTCAGTGTTTTGGTCATGAACTGGTTTGCATCCACATCTTCGCCTTTTGAAATATAATCAATGTATAGTTCAGCTTCTTTACGCAGGTAGTCGCTTTTCATCAGTATCTTCTTGTCCGGTGGACGCATATAGAAGCCCTGCTTCCATGCATCCGGAAACTCGGGGTCAAAAAGATCAACCTGCAGACTGGCTTTAAAGATGGCGTCGGCTGCACGGGCCGTACCTGCACCATAACTTACTGTAACCTCCCAGGGTACAGGCATTATTACAAGTCTTGCATCCTCTTCGGTACTGGGCAAGCCAAAAATATTATTGTTGGGATTGCCTACACTATTGGGATCGTAATTGGAAAAATCAACCATAGTATAATTTCAAAAGCCGTGCAAATTACTTGGCTTTGTGGTAGCAGCAAAATCGGGGTTGAAAATGTGGATAAGCAAACTCCTGCATTATTTTCTGCTGAGATTCCGGAGATGGGATACATGAGAAGCTACTGCCAGCCGCATTTTTGGATATTCAATGTATGGAAATCCAAAATCCTTGCAGGTCTTTTTGATGATCTTGCTGATGGCAGGGTAGTGCACATGCGATATGCGGGGGAACAGGTGATGCTCTATTTGAAAATTCAATCCGCCTACCCACCATGAGATAAACCTGTTACGGGTAGCGAAATTAGCTGTTGTCTTTAACTGGTGCAAAGCCCATTCATCTTCCATTTTATTGGTATGAATATCCGCCTTTGGAAATTCTGTATGTTCTACGGTGTGTGCTAATTGGAAAACAATACTCAGCACAAACCCTGAAAACAGCGCAAGGGCCAAAAATCCGAATAACCAGGGAAGAAAGCCAACAGTGTAGATAGGTAATGCAATGAACAGGAAAAGGTGCAATAGCTTAAATCCCCAGAAAGACAAGTGGTCGGTAAAAGACATTTTCTTTAAAGGTGTCGGGCCGATCCTCCGCAGAAAATATTTTTTGTAATCGGTAAAGAAGACCCACCAGATATAAAGCAAAGAATAAGCCGCCCAAAAATACCAGTGCTGGAAGCGGTGCACCTTGTAATACTTCTGAGTTTCGCAAAGCCGGAGCAAAGGTTTTGCTTCAATATCGTCATCAACACCTTCAATATTGGTATAAGTGTGGTGTATGATATTGTGTTTTGTTTTCCACATAAAATTATTGGCGCCAAGAAAATTAAGGGATAGGCCAGCTAAATGGTTTACCCATTTGTACCGGCTGAAGCTTCCGTGCATCCCATCATGCATTACATTAAAACCAATGGCAGCTGTTAGTCCGCCGAGCACCACACTTTCCAGCAAGGCAAGCCAGCCGGTCGGAGTAAAGAATACCAGGTGTACATAGATGGCAAGAAAGCCTACAACAAGAGCGATAGCTTTTATATAAAGTTTGTAATTACCTGTAGAGGCTTTACCTGCTTCTTTAAAATAATTATTGATTCTTTTCTTCAGTTCAGAATGAAAGGAATGATTGACAGAAGGAAACTTGAGTATAGACATTGAATGTATTGTGGGTGCAAAGGTAGCTCAACTTGCTGATAAAGAGTAAAATGATTTTACTGCCAACAGTCGTTAGGTTTCTATGGAAACCAGCGCATCAAGACTGCGAATACCGATACTTTTCTCGCTGATAAACCCCTCTGCATATTTTACCCCGATGCGCTTGCCAAACATCCGGGCCCTTGCAACAATACTTTCCAGGAAATCCGGAGTGGAGATATAGGTTTGCGGGCCTGTTGAACCATCTTCCCGTGTATGAAACTGGGTGCTGTAGGCTTCGATGGCTTTCATCCGCTGCTCAAACGAATCCGTAATATCTATCAGCAGGTCTGGCTCATGATACCAGTCCTGGATATATTGCAATAGATAGGCAGGCCTCCACCTTTGCTGTTCCTTTCCGTCTTCATCTTTGGTTTCTATTTTGGCAAGTCCGGCCAGAAAACAGGAATCTGCAATCATTTTTCCGGCACGGCCGTGGTCAGGATGCCGGTCGTGCAATACATTGCCGATAACAATTTCGGGCTGATATTTTCTTATGGCCTGAATAAGCTTCAGCTGATTCTCTTCATCGTTGGTAAAAAAGCCGTCACGCATTTTCAGGTTTTCTCTTATCTGCACCCCCATGATCATGGCCGCATTGGCCGCTTCCTGATAGCGGGTTTCGATAGTGCCCCTGGTTCCCAATTCGCCCTGCGTCAGGTCAACAATGCCCACTTTTTTACCGCTTTTGATTTCGTTGATGATGGTACCCGAGCAACCCAGTTCCACATCATCCGGGTGAACGCCAATGGCAAGAATATCAAGCTTCATGTTGAGGAATTAAACATCAAAAGTAAAAAGGAAAAAACTAAGGAAAGAGTAAATTACCTGCGGTAAGGATTTTGATACCAGGCACCATCAATCTCTTTTACAATATTCTCAATATCCCTGTCCATTTTATTTTCTTTCAGGTCCCAGTCCTGTTTCAGGTTGCCGCCAACAAACCAGGCCACGGTTTGATAAACCCGGGCCTTTAAACCGCCCTTAAACTCCTTAATGATATCGTAACAGTTATTGCCCGTTTGCCGGTTAATCAGTTTCATTAATATTTTTCCCTGGTAA
>CAYHPA010000054.1:0-16657 GCA_964358155.1 uncultured Chitinophaga sp. | reverse complement strand
AACCTTCAAAACCACGTTAATAAGTATGGACTGGTTGTGATTTGCTTTCAAATTATCATGTAGCTTAGCTCTTTTACAACGCTGGACGAAATGGAACGGTTGCGTTTGCAGTTGTGATTTGCTTTCAAATTATCATGTAGCTTAGCTCTTTTACAACAAAAATGCCGATAGAGATATAGATAGAGTAGTTGTGATTTGCTTTCAAATTATCATGTAGCTTAGCTCTTTTACAACGGCAGTGCTTGGGAACACAAACTCGTTGGTGTTGTGATTTGCTTTCAAATTATCATGTAGCTTAGCTCTTTTACAACACTTTGAGTATGAATTTACAAGGGGTGTGGGTTGTGATTTGCTTTCAAATTATCATGTAGCTTAGCTCTTTTACAACACTTTGTAAAGTAATGGGAAGCTTTAATTTGTTGTGATTTGCTTTCAAATTATCATGTAGCTTAGCTCTTTTACAACGAAAAAATATACCATATTATATGCACCCGGTTGTGATTTGCTTTCAAATTATCATGTAGCTTAGCTCTTTTACAACCGTTCTCGATGCGCTTAACCGTGCCGGTAAGTTGTGATTTGCTTTCAAATTATCATGTAGCTTAGCTCTTTTACAACCAGGATGAAGAAATATGTCTATGCAGATGGGTTGTGATTTGCTTTCAAATTATCATGTAGCTTAGCTCTTTTACAACTTATTCTTTATGGCTTACAGACCAGGAATAGTTGTGATTTGCTTTCAAATTATCATGTAGCTTAGCTCTTTTACAACATACCACACGCAGGCTTATTGTAGGCAATGTTGTGATTTGCTTTCAAATTATCATGTAGCTTAGCTCTTTTACAACGGCTGTTGAGTGATACAGACGATTGCTCTAGTTGTGATTTGCTTTCAAATTATCATGTAGCTTAGCTCTTTTACAACTTGACTGGCCCAATGCTTCTGATGCTGAGAGTTGTGATTTGCTTTCAAATTATCATGTAGCTTAGCTCTTTTACAACAATAGAGCTTCTTCGCCCTTTCCTTGCAGAGTTGTGATTTGCTTTCAAATTATCATGTAGCTTAGCTCTTTTACAACGAAAGTAGAATTGTTTAACCGACAAGGACAGTTGTGATTTGCTTTCAAATTATCATGTAGCTTAGCTCTTTTACAACCGGTTTTGGATAAGCTATTGATTTTAATGATTTTGAGCTAAGCTTTACGATTGAAAAAATGCCTTTTCGGGGCATTTTTTCATTTCTACCCACCCCCTTCAAAGAGTCTTTATGCGAAAAGGTTGCCGCCCCTCCATCCCTCACCCCCCGCCCCTCTCCACAGGGTGGAGAGGGGAGAAGCTGGAGGGTCGGCAGACTCCGACTGACTGGACGGGGAATCAAAAGAGTTCGAGTTGCTGTACTGTTTCGGGAGCTTCGATTAGATCTTTTCCCCGGAATATTTCCATCATTCCGAATTGTTTGTCGGTGATGCACATGATGCCGACATGCCCTTTTGGAGGCAGTATTCTTTTTACTCTTTGTATATGCACCTCGGCATTTTCCCTGCTGGGGCAATGGCGCAGGTAAATGCTGAACTGAAACATGTTGAAGCCATCGGCCATAATGTCCTTTCGGAATTTGGCGTAAATCTTCCTGTCTTTTTTGGTTTCAGTTGGCAGGTCAAAAAACACGAGTACCCACATGATGCGATATGCGTTGAATCGTTGAAACATGCCCTCATCCCCAACCCCTCTCCACAGAGTGGAGAGGGGAGAAGTTTATTGAAATTCGGGATATAATATTTTTCTTGTTGTGCCTTCAAAACATTTGGCAAGGGATGCGGTGGTTCTTTGTACGGCATTCATAAGCGGGCTTTTCTTTCCTTCAATTATTACATCCATTGCGGGTATTTCGAGTAATGCCTTTTTCATGGAAGGGCTCATTTCCAGATATTTTCCATTGGTGCGGATAATCTGGAATACGATATAGTCAACATAAGGGCGATAGGGCTCCATGATGTCGTCTGCAAGGCAATAGGAATTGTATTGATTGCGGTGATGGATGCCAAGAGTAGGCAACAGGCCGCTGCCTACTAAAGTTCTTGCTACCAGCGCCCGGAGGATGGCATACCCATAGTTTAGCAGGTTATTGGGCGGCGGGCCTTCTCTGTCACGATAAAAGTTAAGCGTATCGGGAAAAACTTTTTTCCAGTAATAGACTGCTGCCTGCGCTTCGCAATTTTCACTGTCGCCGCTTTTTACTGATGCTGCAAGTGAGAGCAGCATTTTGTTTTCTTCCCTCCGGAAAGCGAGCATGGCTGCCTGGTTTTGTATTTTGGCGGTGATGGTTTGTTGCCAGAGTTGTTTTTTGAGCGGTACGGTGGCCTCTACCTGTGCCTGAAATTTCTGGCTTTGGAGGCTGTGGCCATCAAGATTGAGCATGAGGCCGGTGGGATGATGCGTACCGTCGCAGGTGATGATGGCTGTATTGTTTGCCAGCAGCCCGGCCATGAGTGCCTGCGTGATGGTGATCTGCTGATGGTCGAGAATGATAATGCCTATATCTTCTATTGGAATCGTTTTTTCTGAAGTGGATACACCCTCTTCGCCCATAACGACAACCATTTGCTTATTAGTTGTTTTAAGGTAGGCGGGATTGCCGAAATAGAGGGTTCGCTTTATCACAAGAGTCAGATTTTTAGAATGTTGCCTAGTGTGTCAACCTTTACTTTTATTATTTTAAGAGTATTAGGTACCCATTGTATCAGGGTCCTATTTTTTCTTTCCTCTTGATTATCCATCACTTTACTTAAGTTATGTTTTGCGAAAATTGTAATGCCCTTATTTGATTCAAATTTCACAACACGGTATAGCCTTTCAAATAAATCTTTTTGATTACCCCAATCAACTTCATCAGGATGATTGTTGTAAACAATAACCATATCTTTTTGTTTCAAGGAGTAAAGCAATTTTTTATTGTCTTTTGTTAAAGGGATTACTGGTTGACCAAACTTCTTTCTGTTTACAGCATCGTAAAATGATATAGTCTGATAGTCTCTTTTACCATCTTCTCCTTCATAGATAGCAATTGCATAGTTATTGCCTGAAGAAACGAAGAGCTTCGGGTTTTCTTTTGGTCTTAGTTGTATCAAATTTTCAGCATTATCTATCATTCTTACTTTCAGAATGGGGACTCTTTTGCCATTCTTTGTTGTGAAAAAAATAGGTTGGGAAAGGGCCTGTTTTGGTTTTCCCCCATTTTGTTCAATATGCGTTCTTATGATTTTTCTGATTGCCGGGTCAACAATTTTTTCAATCTGTTTTTCTGTTTCAATAGAAGTTATTGGTTTGCGGGCAACATAATTTTCTGTGCCAGTATGAGGGTTTTTGATAATTCCATAGTTTGTTTCCTCATGCAATGGGCCCCGTACCTGATATGTTTTCTGAACTATCTTGTCAGCAGATTTTGAATACCTGTATTTATTATTCTTAGCTGTAAGAAGCCTTTTTTTGTTTCGATAAGAAACAAATATTGTTTGAAGCTTTTCTTTCACTTCTTCAATGAAGCCAGGATAAGGCATTTTCATATTTTCGACCCTCATTCTGCCGGTGTACTCAAATTTGCTGTGCTGGCTTAACAGGTTGATAAAGTAGTCATTTGTAAATGCTATAGCAATTGCATCAATTGTATGATGCCGATGATCGTCCCTTGACTTTTCATTTTGACCATCGGGGTTCAATAACTCGTTTAGTCCCCAGAATCTTCTGAGATGACTTGTTGCCTGCCCATTTGTGGCCCTTACATCATAGCAGACTCTTTTGAAATGCTTTATTACCTCTCTGGCCACATACGCAGTATTGGTTAATTGGCTATTTAAAAACCCTTCGGGTAATTCCTGCCGGGTGAATTGCTCTTGCTTTTTATCACTGAAACTGCTGATTCTTTCTTTAAATCCCTTCCATTTATCCAGGTCGTGACCAAAAAATTCGTATGGGCTTCTGTTTTTCTTTAACTCATTAATGTTTCTTTCACATAGGGTCTTGTTCATAAATGAATCGTCCATACACCTGCTGTAAGGCATGATGTGTTCAATTTCTATTTCGGGGCTAAACAGTTCGGTGAGATTTATCACCCGACCTGAATAGGGCGAAATTCTTCCACACTCCAGCCACAATTCATATTTTTCTTTGTCGCCTGGTTTGATATTTCGGGCAAATTTTTTAAATTCTTCTGAGTCAACTTTTCCATTAAGCTTTCTCAAATCATCATCGGCGTATTGCATTTCAAGAAACAGTTCAAATTTGATTAAATCGGACCTGCTTACAAATCGTTTATTCAATTTACGCTTAATGAACTCCGAGTATTCTTCCCGCTTTCTTTGCTTGTCGTCATTATTTCGTTTAATTTTTTCTCTCTCATTTTTGGGTTTCTTCAGGGAGCGAGCCATTTCCACCCTTATTACATCAGGGCGACCGTATTTTTTTATTATAGCATTTATTAACCGGGCACTTTCACTTATACACTGTTGAACAAGTGGATTCCTGATCTGATCTTCTTTTTTTATCTCAATTTTTTCACTTAGAATTCTTTTTGGATCGTTTGACTTTTCATCAAATGAATGGTGATAACCGGCTGCTATTGCCGCCTCGGCATAATCCATCCCTTTTTTCAGGTGAAATAAGATTCCATTTTCTAATGTGTCTTTGTATGCACCCTTCAAAAGTGTCTTTGAGGATATGCTGGCATACTCTTCTTCAAGAGTAATTTCCGCAAACTTTTCTGCTTGTTCTTCTGTAAAGCCGAATTTTTCCCGCACATGGCTATAAAGCCATTCTTCATCGGTTGCGAAGAAAAGAATATGCCATAAATGGTTTCGGGTTTTATCGTCTAAGGAGTAGTAATTCTCTTCTCCGATTGCTTTGGCAATCCTTGCGTTTGTAGTATTGCCTTTAATTTTTTCGGGTAAATCGTTAAATATTGCAGATGAGTGAAATTTCAGCTGTTTTTTAATCTGACTTAGAGATAGAGATTCAGACTGATTAAGTGTAGTGGCTATGATGTTCTTTTCATTCAATGTTAGTGGTTCCCTGAACCTTTCTGAGTTAGTCACTCTTATATTGCTAATAGTCTGCCATATTCTAAACTCCTGAAATTCAAAACTGCTGACCGGGCAACATCTTTTCCTAGGTTCAAATCTGCATTTACCAACCAAATGCTTTTGTGATTTCAGCGGACGTTGATAAAAAATGCAGTCCTCTTTAATTGATTTCTTATTTTCATCAGTTAACGTGTCAGGATAGAACTCTTTCTGCTTGTTCCATATAGCGTCAAATTCCTGAATATATAATTTTCTTTCAATGAACCTTTTTCTTATTCTTTCTATCGGTTGCTCCTTGTTAAAACAATTTGGATCTTCCAAATTTCTCTGATAGAGCAGGCAAAAGTATTCGCCTAAAGTTCTACATCCTGACTCCAAAATCTTTACTTCAAGTTCATGCATGGCAATCTTCATTTGGCTTCTTTCTTTTGCCTTTTCAGTCCCCTTTTCTTTTTTATTGCTTTTGAACCCCCTGCGTTGATTTAATAACAGAAATAATCTGCCGAGCTCAGTAATCCTAATTTTTTCATCCAATGCTTTTTTTCTGATAGAGTAAAGTTGTTGGGCAGGTAGATTTATTAGCTCAGTATCAGGCAGCATTTTCATCTCTGTGAGGCAAGCCATCAATTTTTTTCTTCTCAGTGTATATCTGTAAATGCTCCTTCTGGCACTTCTTGAACTTCTTCTAGCGGCATTCTTTGAAATTTCTGAGCCACTTTTATTGTAGTCATCTTCCTTTACGCCAACTGGAAATATTCTCACTCCGGCGTCAATTATCCTTTGATTACCTTCCTGAAGGCACCAGCCTATAGAGTTTATACCGATGTCAACGCCTAATATTTTTTGCATATGGATGAGGCTTTCCTCTAAATTAGTAAAACCTCTAAAATGTTTGGAAATAAAAAATTGCTTATATTGGCACTGAAAGCTTATCACAATAAGTGATTATTCCGTAGGTGACAAGCCTTGGCCTCAGTTCTTCTGAGGCTTTTTTGCTCAGTAGAATTACCGAACGTACAAGAGTGCGACGCAACAGACGATGATAGTAGCACTGAAGCTGGGTACATAAACCCACCCCTGCCCCTCCCTGGAGGGGATGAAAAAAGCCCCGCAGTGCGGGGCAATGTCTTTAGCTGATTACTCAGAACTTACCAGGAAAATGCTGGTTGAGGAATGCTCTGTAAGCATCAACATCTTTGCTGACTTTGAGCAGATCGTAGTTGCTGTCGGACAGGATGATGAAACTGAACTTGCCACCCCGGAGCCAGGGGAGTATCTCCGTTGCTGTTTTTGGTTTTGTCTGGTCAATATAACTGATGGCTTCTGCAGCATCTTTGAAAGGACTGATCAATAGCAACCTGTTTTCGGCATTGAGATCGGCAAGGTAGCAGGTGTAGGTCTTGTTGTAATAGGTATCCCTGTTGAAACGTTCAAAAGCATTTTTGGCTTCGTTTACAAAAACGGGGTCCACCTTGTTCAGGACAAGCACTACATAATGTGCATCGGTGGCTGAAAATTTGTAAGGCGATGCCAATGGCCTGGTGGCTGCAGTATCCCGCGGAGGGATATTTGAGTTGACAATGGGCCGGCTGGTGGTTGTGTCCCTTGCAGGCCGGTTGCTGACAGTGGGTGTGACGGTGCTGGCGACGGGTCTGCCGGCAACGGTATCACGGGTTACCACAAGATTTTTTAATTCTTCTTCAATCTGGTTTCTTCTGCCGAGCGCATCAATAAGGCGGGTGGCCCTGAGCGCCATGGGCGAATTGCTGAATTGGGCAACAAGTGAGTTGAGTATGCGTATGGCAGCGCTGTCGTTTCTCTGCCGGATATAATAAACCGATTCTATGTAGAGCAACTGCGGTGTCCAAAAATTATTGCCATACAGACTATCGGCTGTTTTTTTTGCTGCAATGGCCTGGTCAAAACTTCCTTCTATGAAGAGGTCGTATATTTTTTCGTAGGTCTTTGTGGCTTCCTGCGCCGGTGTGTTTGATTTGGGGTCCCTGCCGGTGTTGATGATGGTAGTGAAATTGCTGGAACCATAGTTTTCGCTCATCAGCTTTTTGATGGCGGCTGCTTTGGCTGTTTCGCCTGATTTGGTGTAACAGTAATAGAGATTGAACAACACTTCGTCCATCGGGTTAAATGCAGGAAAATTATTTCTCAACCTTTCAAAAGAGCTGATGCCGCCATTACAATCTTCTATTTGCTGCACATATACTTTGCCTGCAGCAAATAATGCGGCCTGCAGGGAGTCGTTTGATTTTTTTAGTTGTTCGGGTGCGAGGGGCAGGTTATCATAGAGACTTTCGTACGTCAATGGGTTAGTGTTTGCAGCAGCCGGGTTGCCGGAGGTGTTGTTGGCGTTAGGCTGATTCTGCGGATTGTTCATATACCCTGCTGCGGATAGTATGGCGCTGCGCCGCCAGTTGTCTGCATTAGGCCTGCTGCCCCATTTTCTTTTGAAATCACTCTGCCCTGTGCTGCGGAAAGCGGCATTATAAAAATACCATTCGCCCTTTGGCTGTGTGGAAGGGAAAAGGGTAGGGGCTGTTTGACTGCCAAATGGAGAAATATTACTATTAGCAGGATCATCCTTCATGCCATTTTGTTTGCGTAACTGTTTGACAAGGGCTTTTACAAAGTTTTTTCTTTCTTCATCCGGCAAGGCAGCAATACGCTGAAGACTGTCCTGCCGTTCAATGATCTCCAGGTTGGTGGCGAGCAAACGTAATGCAGTTTTGCGGGAAGTTAATTCAGCGGCATTTTTAATGGAAGGATCGCTCAATTGCAGGCTGTCGTAAAAATCAGCAGCCTGCCTGTATTGCCTTTTGGCAAATGCCAGTTCGGCCAGTTGTAAGAAAGCTTTATTGCGTTGTGCAGGATTGTTGGCAGTGTACTGGGTGCTTTTTTGCAAAAGCGCCATGGTGGCATCGGTATTGTTTAGCTGCAATTGCATTTGTGCAGCTGTATAATAAATGATGTCGCGATAGTCCTGGTATTTATCCTGCTTGGCCATGCGGAGCAGGGTGGCAATATTTTTTTCAATACTTTTTTCGCCCCCGTCATTATTTACCCGTATGGCAAAGAGCCGGGCATAAATGTCCATGATGGGATCGGTAGTATGCTTGCTGACCTTTGCGAAATATTTTTCGGATTCCTTGTTGTTGCCGGTGAGTTCATACAACTGCGCCAGCAGGAACTCCCAACGGGCTTTTTCCTGGTTATTGGTGGCATTGCTCAGGGCATTGGCCAGGTGTGCGGCTGAACTGTCCCACATATTCTGCTTGTAAAACCAATAAGCCTGAACTTCATCCAGGTCATTCTTCAATCTTTTGGGAAAATTGGGGTCTGATTTTAGAGTAACGATAAGGCTGGCAGCGTCAGTCAGTTCATCCTGTGCCAGGAAATTTCTTATCTGCCAGATAAAGGCATCATTGCGGCTGGGTGGTTCCGAAAATATTTTGCGGGGCAGGCTGGTTTTTTCTTTGGTAGAAATGCTGTAGGCAGAATTCCCATCCATGCCGCTGCCGATATTCTTGTAATAACCATCTTTTTCTTTTGCTGCAAAAGCGTAGTTGATGAACTGGAACATCAGGTAGGCGGAGTCAAATTTCTTCTGCAGGTAGTAAGAGGAGCCCCAGAGCAGGTACATATTATCAACCCAATCTCCCCGCAGGTCATGCAAGGCAATGGCCGTAGATGATTTGTAGGTGACGGAATCCAGCTGAATGGAATCGGCAGCCGTTACATCCAGCGAATAATTATAAAAACTGAGCAATTGGGAATAATCGTCCTTGTAAGCCAGTTTGGCCCTTTCCAGCACCTCGTTCAGCTTATTGTTGGCATTGAAAAAATAATTGTAATGTGTGGTGGCGTTCTGGATGAGCCGGCGGGGGAAAGTGAATTTCTTTTCTTCTGACCGCTCCGACCGTAAAACCTGCTCCTCATGCTCCTCGGGTTTCTTGATATTAAAGGATATGCCCAACTGGCTGAAAGCCGGGGCAGAAACCTGAAAAAGGATAAGGAAGAGTATCGCAGTTACCGTATATTGTTTGGCTCGCATTTTCCGTCGCAATCTAAAGGCTTAATAACTGAAATTCAAATATTTTAGTATAAAACTAAGGCAATTTTTTGACCTTAATTTGATAGGCGGAACAGGCAAAAAGCAGAACCCAATGCTTACCTTTAAATTTCCTAAATATTGGTTATGGTAAAACTGGACGCCGGCTCCACCCTGAAAAGGTTGCGCAACCGCTACCGCCTGGTGGTGATGAATGATGATACCTATGAGGAAGTAGCGACATTTAAATTATCCAGACTGAGTGTTTACATCATGTTGAGCACAATTTTTGTGCTGCTGGTAGGGTTGACAGTCGCCCTCATCGTTTTCACACCTTTGAAGTATTATATTCCGGGAGCTAATACGGATTACAAATCAGCATCGCAGTTGCGGGATATGAAGTACAGGGCCGATAAAGCAGAAAAAGAATTATTTTACCTGAAGCAATACGATGAAGGGCTGAGAAAGGGCCCGCTGAAAGGAGACAATACCATCGTGCTGGACACGATGAAACTGAATGTGCCCAAAGACGAAATTTCTAATGATTAAACCCATCAACTGTGTTCAACAATAAAAATAAAACCAACATGCAACAATCAACAACCAATGGCAATGGCGCCACGCTGATTAGCGCCGGTACCACCGTGAAGGGTGATATCAGCAGCAGCAGCGACCTGCGGATTGACGGAACCATCATCGGTAATATTCACAGTTCAGCCAAAATTGTGATTGGCAGCAACGGGGTGGTGGAAGGGGATATTACCGGCAACCAGGCCGATATTGTTGGCAAAGTGTCGGGCAATATCCGGGCAAAAGAATTATTGCAGCTGAGGGGTGAATGCACTGTTACCGGCAATTTATACGCAGGTAAATTACAAGTGGAACCATCGGCCACCTTCAACGGGCAATGCCATATGGGTGCCAATATTGTAGAGATGAACAATAATGAACAGCAAGCTGCCACCAGATAGTCCCCGGGATCCTTCGGATAACCGCCGTTTCCTGATGCGCTATGCCTCCCTCGGCACCCAATTATTGGTGGCGATAGGTTTGGGTGTTTTTGCCGGCATCAAACTGGATCAATGGCTTCGCACATCTCCTTTGCTTGCCTGCGCCTTACCTTTGCTCGTCCTCTCCGGCATTTTTTACAAGCTGATGAAGGAGACTAAATCAAGGAAAGATGAAAATGAATAAACCCTGGCTTCCACTGGTATTTGTATTCGTAATCCTCAATATCTTTTTCTTCGCATTTCATGACTGGTTGGTGAAGAAGGGAGTAAACAATGATGTGTTGATCATAGGTAATCTCATCCTGTTCATTGCCACCTTACTTTCTGTTGTTGTTTACCTGAGTTCATTGAAATCTTCCGGCAGCGGCGCTGCGCTCCGCGGCATGTATGGAAGTTTTATCGTGAAATTCTTTATCTGCCTGGTGGCGGCATTTGCTTATATCATGATAGCAAAGAAGGAGGTGAACAAGCCGGCGCTGATCATCTGCCTGGGATTGTATATTATCTATACTGTTATTGAAGTATCTTCTTTGCAAAAACTACTTAAACAAAAAAAAGGCGCAGTTACTAAAAGTTAAAAACGCTTGTCAGACCGGGACGGTCAGACAAGTGAAGCAAAAAAAGAATGCCTAAGAAAGAAGTTCCTGTTGATCATCTGCAACATTACCTGCCGGACGGTACTTCAGCTGCTGTTACCGGTTACCTGCACCAGTACAAAGTTCACCTGACTGTTACAAAGCATCGTAAAAGCATTTTAGGCGATTACAGGCACCGCACCCATCAGCGTAATCACCGCATCAGTGTGAACGGAAGTTTGAACACTTTTTCTTTTCTGATCACTTTATTGCATGAATTAGCTCACCTGTTGACGTTTGAACAACATGGAAACAAAATACAGGCGCATGGGAAAGAATGGAAAGCAATCTATGGCCAGTTGCTGAAACAGTTTTTGTCCCCGGGATCCGGTGGAGAGCACAGGGTGTTTCCTGCGGATATTGAAAAAGAATTACTGCTTTCGTTGAAAAATCCGGCAGCCAGCAGTTGCGCTGAGGATGGTCTGTTAAGAGTACTTAGAAAATATGATGCAAAAGAAAGTAACCACCGTTTGATTGAAGAAGTCCCTTTTAATACTTTATTCCGCCTTGATGATGGAAGGATTTTTCAAAAAGGGGAGAAGCTCAGGAAGCGGTTTAAGTGTAAAGAGGTTGCCACGGGGAAATTATATCTGTTTAGTCCGGTTTACGAAGTCGTTAGTCTTTAGTCAGTAGTCCGGAGTCATTTGTCAAAAACAATTCTCCCAAACACACGATATCTTGAATTCTTCAATGTAATAGAGTTAATGGCTTTTTCTTTTAAAGCACATTTCGGAGGATAAACACCGGAATGAATAAACCATACATCTTTTCCATCATTGAAAATATAACCGGTGTGATTATCCAGTCCAACAATATAAAGCCCATAGCCTGTTTTTTCAACTGCACTGACAAAATACTCCAGCGATTTATCACTGAATTTTTTAAAATCTTTGCAGAGGTCCCATAGAAGGTTTTGACTGACGCATTGGGCAAGTTTAACCCTGTTGATTTTCATACCTGCATCACGAAGCGTAGTGGTAACAAAATAACCACAGGCAATCTTGCCTTGCCCGGGCACTTGAGTGATCCCATTATAATCCCAGGGAGTTCCATACCAGCAAGGAAGTAAGGAGTCAGTCAGAAATGAAATGAATTTCTTTTCCGTTTCGGACGATCTTTTTCTTTTATTCAACTCATACAGATCCTGACAGCGTTGTTTTTGTTGATCATAGTTGAATTGAAAAGTTGGTTGGCTAAAAACACCGGTTTCTCCTCTGTTCATTTTGACTGCTTTGGTTGTTGGTTCTTTCTTTTCTTTAACTGCATTGTTTTGGCATGCGAAAAAGAAAGGAAATACAAGTAAAAAGTATTTTCTCATGCAGTTGAGATAAAACAACTGCCATTTTCCATAATGCTCAAGACTAATGACTAACGACTCAGGACTCAAGACTCAAGACTCCTCAGCATCCACAAACTGCAACCCGTGTGCCCGCTATTACCCATCGGGCCTTTTAAATACTCAAATCCGAATTTGGCGTACACTTTTAAAGCCTGTTTCAGCTCCGGCATGCTTTCCAAATAGATTTGTTTGTATCCATATTCTTTTGCGGTGGCAATACATTTTTCAATCAATGTTCTTCCAAGTCCGCTTCCCCTTGCCTGTGGCAGTAAATACATTTTTACCAGTTCGCAGGTATCTTCTGGCAAACCATCAGTAGGATAGATGCCGCCACCGCCAACTATTTCACCATTTAATTCTGCAACAAAATAGGTGGCCCCTTTTTCCTGGAAGAGTTCATACAGCGCATCGGTTGTTGCGTCATAATAAACCGTGTTGGGCCGGTTGGCGCCAAATTCGGCCAGGGTGTCTTTTACAATTTTTGCGAGAAAAGGATTATCCGAAGGCCGGATATTCCTGATAACAACATTATTCATTGGGTAAAAATAATTTTTTGGCCGGATAAAAACTATATCAGAAATGGCAGAAGGTACAAGCGCAGAATAGCTACGATGCTTCAGGCCGCTTGTAGCGTCCCGACGCAAAAAAAGGTCGCCTTTTTACAGGCAACCTTTTAAATGGCCGTTGGAGGAGTCGAACTTCCTATGTTATATGCGGACCATGCAAATAACGGCACATCAGTTAGGAATATCGGTCAGCCCGTTTATTCAACCGGCTGATATAATCATTTCTTCTTTGTGTAATATAGTTTACCCTCTCATTAAAATTGGGTTCACTTGCCATCCATTGCTGACGCTTGCGCAATTGTACCGGCTTTTTCACTTTGGCATTAAAGGTCATCCATTTTTGATCGGCAGGAATGGCATTGTTCAGCGCTACTAATTGCAGCATAAGTTCATGCAGGCGGAAATTCATGCTGTTGGCCTTTTCATATTTTTCGCTGAAAGCAACGGATAATGTGTCGATGGCAACCACAAGATTGGCGTCATTGATGTCTTTTGCAAGGCCCTGCAGGGTCAGTATCTCCATAATGTTTCCGGATTGTTCCCTGTTCAACTTTGGTGCATTTTCAGCTTGAGGATTCCATGCATTCCTGTTCACCTCCTGAAGGTGATTGGGTTTTATTTCATCGTAGTAAGTATAAAGTGCAGCAGTAGGGTAGTGGAGTACATTGGTTTTTGTATTCATCACAAATGATTCATGGCTCCATTTCTTTCTTGGCTTTTTTGATGAGTTGCCGGAGGTCTTTCCCTTGCCCTTGTCTTTACCGTGACCGGTATCGCCGGGGCCGGATTTTTTTTTGTTATTGCAGGCCTGTCCTAATGGGGCAAGCAGCGAGCCGAGGGCAACAATTTTTATCGTGTTGCCAACAAATTTTCTGCGGTTGATGGTTCGTTCGTTCTTTTTCCCTTTCATGGCGGGGAATTAGTCTATCCTAAGGTATAGCATCGGGTACAAATGACCAAGAATAAAAAACCCCGCCTCTTTTTGAGAAGCGGGGTGTAAACCATCAATATGAAACCCTGCCTGCCGGCAGATAGTTTCTGGATGCAGGTAGCTAAGAGATTGCATAAATATTTTGAAATCAAAAATCATTGAATGGGTTTGGACTTTCAGGATACATTGTCAATATCACCCTCTTGTATTTTTTGTATTCTCTTGTGTTTAGTTTCGAAGACAGGCATTTAAGAAAATGAACGTTAATGCGAACCGGAAGCCCTGTGCAACCGCATAGATCGGTGAAAACATCCTTGTCGCCAATGTGTTTCTCAAAGATTTTAACAATATCCGGAAAGTCTCTTTCCGATAGCGCCTGAATAGCATACGCTTTTATTACTGGGTTTTTACTTTCAATAAGATTCAAAAGATCCTCGTTTGTGGCAATATTCTTCAATTTCAAAAACATTCTATATTCTTCACATTCAATTGATGCATATCCAATATACCTGCAAACCTTTTCGTTGCGGGAACCTAAAACATATGCTGCATTAAGCACAGACCAATTAGAGAGAACATTTTTATCCGATAACCCAACCAGAGAGGTTCGCATTGTGTTATCAACCGGAATGTCAGTAGTGTATTTTTTTATAGCTTCTTTATCTTTTACAAAAAAGAAAGCTAAGCTGCCAGTAATAAAGGCAATCAAAAAAACTATAAGATGCGTTCTTTTCACATTTCAAGGTACAAAAAATCCCGGCCTCTCAGCCGGGATCAAATTTCACTTCATGCTTCGTCATGCCTACCCTTCGGCAGGCTCAGGGTGACATCTCGTTTACGCTACCGCCTTCTTCACCAACTCCGCCGCTTCGCTTAATAAAATAGCAGACTGCACTTTCAACCCGCTTTCATCAATCAGTTTTTTTGCTTCTACGGCATTGGTGCCCTGCAGGCGAACGATGATCGGGATTTTTATATTGCCGAGATTCTTATAGGCATCAATCACACCCTGCGCCACCCGGTCGCAGCGGACGATGCCGCCGAAGATGTTGATAAGAATGGCTTTTACCGCCGGGTCTTTTAAAATGATTTTGAAACCGGCTTCTACCGTCTGTGCATTGGCCGTACCGCCTACATCCAGAAAGTTGGCTGGTTCACCACCGCTGAGTTTGATCATATCCATGGTGGCCATGGCGAGACCGGCGCCATTTACCATGCAGCCCACATTGCCATCCAGCTTTACAAAATTTAGGTTGTATTTACCCGCTTCCACTTCTGTCGGGTCTTCTTCTGTTACATCTCTTAAGGATGCAAGGTCCGCATGGCGCATCAGTGAATTTTCGTCCAATCCCATTTTACAGTCCACTGCAATTATTTTATCATCTGCTGCTTTAAAAAGAGGATTTATCTCCAGCATTGAGCAATCCAAACCAACATAGGCGCTGTAAAGATTGGTAACGAATTTTACACAGTTCTTAAAGGCTTCACCAGTCAGTCCAAGATTGAAAGCGATCTTTCTTGCCTGGAAACCCTGCAGCCCACCGGAGGGGTGTACCCATTCCTTAAATATTTTTTCCGGTGTGTTATGCGCCACATCTTCAATATTCATTCCGCCCTCGGTGCTGTACATGATTACATTCTGCCCTTTGCTGCGGTCCAGTAATATGGAGAGATAAAATTCTTTCCTTTCGCTGGGGCCATCATAATACATATCCGCTGCTACAAATATCTTGTTCACTACTTTACCTGAGGGGCCGGTTTGTACAGTAACCAATGTGCCGCCGAGTATCTTACCCGCAAAGTCCTGCACATCTTCCAATGATTTGGCCACCTTTACTCCATTGATGCCATTCTCTTTAATTGTCCCTTTGCCGCGGCCACCAGCATGTATTTGTGCTTTGATGATAGCAAATTTATTTCCGGTCTGTGTCTTTATTTGCCGGTAAGCATCTTCCGCTTCCTGCACTGTGGTGCAGGCGAAGCCTTCCTGTACAGGTACATTATATTTTTTTAATAATTCCTTGGCCTGATATTCATGTAGGTTCATTATTGGTCGGTTTGCGGCGAAGATAAATATTAGTGAATAGTGAATGGTGAATAGTGAATAGTTTTTTTACCTTGGGGCATGCGATTCCTTTTAGCAGCAGTTTTATTCCTGGTTTCCTGTCATTCAACGATGAAAATGCGCTGGCCGGAACGGGCTTCATCCACCACCGGAAATGAGTTTTATCACAAGGCCTTCGCCATGAAATGGGCAGCGAGGGATTCCTTTGCTTTGAAAGAAGTGTTGGCTGGAAATGTTCCGGGCTTTCTGAAGGAATTTGTGCCGATCAGTGTATCGATCACAGATTCATCAACCGGAAAAAACATCAGTGCTACCTATTATGTGTCGCCGGATTATTTAAGTATTGGTAATGATAAGGATTGGGCGAGAATAAATATCACCCCACAGGCTGCGCAAAGGATTGCCGACAGCTTTCATTGTTTTCTGCCAACCAGAAAAATGGTGGATGATATTTATAAAGCAGCGACAGTAAAACTGGAGCCGGTGCCGATGTATGCATTTCGTGACAGCACACCTACCATGTGGCATCATCACCTGATTGTTGAAGGGCAGCGCAAAGGAAGAAAGGGATTGATAGCCGGGATACTGAAAGATGTGGTGATTAGCGGAAAAATATCAAGAGATGCAAAACCGGACAGGGTTGCTATTTATGGCTGGCATAAATTGGATGGAAAACCTATTCAGCCATTGTATACCGGGCATATCAACTGGTGGGTGGATTACAGCCAGGGCATACGTTTGGTGTATCGCAAGATAAAAGTGGAAGGAAAGTGGATGGATTATGTGGATGTGCTGAAGGATTCCAGGCTACGAAAGCTTTTATGTGATGAGGAGTTCTGCGATTTCTATCGTTATTAAAGGTGTCACGGTTTGAAACCGTGACACCCTTCTAAAAAATTCAGTACGTTTGCCGCCCATCTTTTTTGAATATGAGCAATAAAAAAATAATGAAACAACTGAAGGAATCAGTGAA
>CAYHPA010000053.1:0-16671 GCA_964358155.1 uncultured Chitinophaga sp. | reverse complement strand
TACAGAAAGAGGTCAATTCTAAAGCTGAGGAATGGAAAAAGAAAAAAGAAAAAGAACTGGAAGAAAGTCTGCGAAAAAATATTTCTTCTGACTTTGAGACCAAACTTCGCCAACTCGAACAGAATAATAAAGACAATGAAGAAAAATTGAAACTTTCGCGACAAAAGGAACTTGAATTTTTGAAAAAAGAGCAAGAGCTATTGAGTAAAGAGAAAGAACTTGATCTGCAACTTCAGAGATTGTTACTCGAAGAAAGAAGCAAACTAACTGAAATCATCCGGAAGGAAGAAACGGATCGTATAGCTATAAAAGAAACAGAGTATCAAATGAAGCTTAAAGAAAAAGATGAAAAAATCGAAGCTATTCAAAGGAAAACTGAAGAAATGCAAAAGCGGATTGAACAGGGAAGTATGCAAACTCAAGGGGAAGTTCAGGAACTACTATTAGAAGAATTATTGAAGGCCACTTTCCCTTTTGATGTAATAGAAGAAGTTGGTAAAGGAGTTGAAGGTGCTGATTGCATTCAAATTATTAGAAATTCTTCCGGAAAAGAGTGTGGCAGGATAATTTATGAAAGTAAACGCACTAGAACATGGAGTAATGGTTGGATTGACAAGCTCAAGAATGACATGCGAGCGAAAAATACTGATATCGCAATTCTAGTATCCCAAGCCTTCCCAAAAGATATGACTGGCTTTGGATTTAGAGATGGCATTTGGATATGTTCGTTTTCAGAAGTAAAAGGTCTATCTGCTGCTTTACGAGAAGGCTTAATAAAAGTTTATGAAGCTCAGGTAAGTCAAGAAAACCGAGGTGATAAAATGCAACTATTGTATAACTATCTGACAGGTGTAGAATTTCGCCAAAGAATGGAAGCCATAGTAGAAGCATATAATAATCTGGAAAAACAAATAATTGATGAAAAAAAATTTATGCAAAAAAAGTGGGAAGAAAGAAGAAAACTGACTGATAAAGTTTTGGAAAACACAATTGGATTATATGGCTCCATTAAAGGAATAGCCGGCGGGTCTTTTGGAGATATCCCTCTTCTTGAAAGTCCTGATAATAATACTGATTAGTTAACTCATCACCCATGCCAGCACCAAATGATCAAACTTCCGGTAATGAATAGTGAGCCCTGTTCCATTTTTGGAAAATAAACAATCTATTGTTTCTGTTGCCTCATCCTGCATCAGCAACTGAATTTGCCTGCGAAAATCAACAGCACCATCAGCATACCATTTAAAGACTGCTTCTTTGGCCGACCAGAGCAGGGTGGGTTCCTGGAAAATATGTATATCCGAGCCGCTGCTGATACCCGGCAGAAGTTTAAAAATCCCATGTTCCTTTGCGCTTAGGAATTTATGCATCAGTTTGCTGATCTTCTCCACCGGTATTTCAATATCTATCCCTACCCTGCTGTTCCTGCTAACAATCGCCGCTGCAAAATCACCGCAATGCGAAATGGAGAAATGGTATTGCTCATCCGGCAAAAAGGGCTTCCTGGTATCGGCGATCTCAATCAGATGATAGGGAAAGTCCGGAAAAAGGTATTGCAACAGGAACCGTCCTGCCAGGTGCTGCAGCCGTTTGTGCGGATGCGTCACATCCCGGTGCTGGGGTACATTGCCCTTGAAGAACTCTTCTGTTTCTTCAATCTTCCACACTCCCAGCCGGGTGTTTTCGTTGATTTGATGTTGAAAAAAAATGGGCATTAGTTAGGCTTTCGGCTTTACTTTGCTGCAATAATAAACCGAAGATAGATAATGATACTTTCTGACACACGGATACTGGAAGAAATAGAAAAAGGCACCATCAAAATAGCGCCGTACGACAGGGAATGACTCGGCAGTAATTCCTATCATGTTCATCTCGGCAAAACACTGGCCACTTACAAAGAACATATGATCGATGCCAAAAAGCATAACCAGATCGACTATTTTGAAATTCCCGATGAAGGAATCGTTTTATATCCGCATATCTTCTATCTCGGTGTTACGCAGGAGTACACAGAAACCCATGCTCATGTCCCTTTCCTGGAAGGCAAATCATCCACTGGCCGGCTGGGTATCGACATTCATGCCACGGCCGGTAAAGGTGACGTTGGCTTCTGTGGCAACTGGACGCTGGAGATTTCTGTAAAACAACCAGTAAAAATTTATAAAGGCATGCCCATCGGCCAGCTTATCTATTTTCCGGTGGATGGTGAGATAGAAATTAAATACAACCAGAAGAAAAACTCCAAGTACAGCAATCAGCCGGATAAGCCGGTAGAGAGCATGATGTGGAAGAATAAATTTTAAGATGAACAGGTATTTATTTTTAACAGGGGTGCTAATCCTGATGATGGGCTGCAAAGATCAGCCTGCGAGAAAGAATTCTCCGAAGAAAATGAACCTGATTGACCGGCAAAATTTTTCGCTGGAATATCCCTCATCCTGGACAATTGACACCAAAGATGAAGACTATGACCCGGATGCCATGTTCAGTATCGATTCCCCTGACGACGGGAGCCTGATAATGTTTTTTTACATTGATGCGGAGATCGATCCTGATATGGTGCTTGATGAACAGGAAAAAGCAATGACAAAGGCTGCAATGAAAAAACCTTCTTCTGTTACAGCTTTCAGTTCATGGGGAAATTATTCAGGAAAAGGAAGAACCATCAAAGGAAAACTGCTGGGAATATTCAAAGGACAGATCAACCTGTTTGTCTGTAATGAAAATGAAGCAACTTTATTAGTGTTAGAACAGTATTATGATAAGGAAGCTGAAGCGATAGTACCCGTTCTCAATCAAATTGCCAGTTCCTTCCAATTTAAGAAACAACCTAAATAGAGGTTTAAAGCGCCTCCACTCCGAATTTCTTGTAATAAGCAACCAGCCACGCTATCACTTCATTGTAGCTTTTCTTGCCGGCAGGCTGGTTATTGGCTTTTAAAAACTCGCCATATCCCTTCATGATGATATCCTGCAAAAAATTTTCATGCCGCTTGAAAAAAGCCCGGTACTCTTCAACATCTTTTACCAGCTGCGGGTGTCTTTTTACAGCAAATGATTTTGCAAGCACAGAGTCTCTCCTGAACATTTCGCTGATGGCATAGTTGTACATGTCAAAATATACAGAATAGCGGAACACATTGGACTCATAAGACCGGCAGGCAAGAAAGCCAACAAAATTGGCTTCATTCTCTTTTGCATACCCTAACTGATGAGCTATTTCATGTGTAGTGACAAAGGGCTCCAGGAAACGGGGAATTGTTGTATTAACATGCCCCTCACCTGAAAAAGGATTGTAATAGCCCTGAAAGCCGAGATAATTACCGAGGTAGCTGTAAATAGAAGGCTTAACGGATTTTGCCCTGTATTTCAAAAATGGATATTTTTTCCCAAGTTCAGCATACGCTTCATAAGCACCGTTGAAAAGCCTTTTCTTTTTATTGAATGAATCCCGTTGCGCTTCTGTTACAAATTGTGCGTAGTAATTTGCCCGGCTTTGAATAACCGTCGTCAATGTATCCAGGTCGGCAAGACTATACTGTTTTACATCCAGCTTCAACTGGTAAGCAATTCCTTTCCGGTTATAGTTCAATCCCCATAACAGATTAAAGAATACATACATGAACAGCAGGAAGAAAAGAACCTGCTGCAAACCAGCTACAAAATACTTGCGGTTGAACCGGCGTTTATAAATTGTTTTGATCAGTCCGAACGATTTGAAAAGTATCAGAATGATCAGGAAGGCATAAAATAAATCACCCGCACTGAAAGGCAGCCAGCCAAAGAGAAATCGTTGTACTTTGGAGATAACGGGGTAAATGCCCTGGCTGTAGTTTCTTTCCACCCAACCGGGGTACCAGGAAGCCCATTTGATGAGGATAGTGAGCACAACCAAAAAGATCCAGCTCCAGCTTTTCATCAACCGGGCAAATAAACGGGCAAAAAATTGCTGCAAGTAATTAGGAATTAGGGGTTAAGGAATTGGGCTAAAATAGCAAGTTTCCGATAAAAAAGCCCAAATTCCTAATTAGAAATTCCCTGTCTTCCCCTACCTTTGCACACTCTTTTAAAAATTGAGCTATGAGCCGCCGCCGGGATTTTGAGATAGCTTTTGTGGGACTGAAACCGGGGATTCATGAGTACAATTATACGATTGATGATAAGTTCTTTGTAGCATTTCAACAGCAGGATTTCCGCAACTGCCATGCGAATGTAAAGCTGCTGCTCGACAAAAAGAGCAGTTTCATGCAGCTCAAATTTGAAATTGGCGGTTCATTGGAAGTGACCTGCGACCGGTGCAACAGCCGTCTTCCGCTTGAACTCTGGGATGAATTCAACATCACGGTAAAACTGGTGGAAGAACCGGAACTGATGAATGCACAGGAAGATGATCCGGATATGTACTACATCGCACAGGGCGAAAGCCATTTTGATGTAGCTAACTGGATCTATGAATTCATCAACCTGAGCCTGCCGATGCAGAAGGCCTGTGATTTTGATAAAATGGATGGCCCGCATTGTAACGCATCAGCCATGGAAGTGCTGAAGAAAATGGAGCCCGAGAAAAAAGAAAGTAAAGAAAACCCGATCTGGAAAGGATTGGAAAAATTTAAAGATCTAGAATAACCTTTTAATATTTGAGTTATGCCAAATCCCAAACGCCGGCACAGTCAGCAAAGAAGCGCAAAGCGCAGAACACATTATAAAGCTACTGCCGCCACATTAACCACCGACAGTGCAACGGGTGAAACCCATGTACGTCACCGTGCCCATGTAAGTGAAGGTAAACTTTACTACAAGGGTAAAGTAGTGGCAGAAAAAGCACCGCTGAGAGCTCAATAATTACTGCTTTCACCAGGCATTTTTTTAATTCCAAATCCGTTTGACTAAATTGTCAGACTGGAATTTGGAATTTGTTGTTTTGTCAAATGAGCATCAGTATGAACATCGGCATAGACATGATGGGTGGCGATTTCGCCCCGCTGGAAGCAGTGAAGGGCGTGCAGCAGTATTTGAGTGGCAATACTTCGCCAGCCAATCTACTACTCATTGGAGATAAGCCTGAACTTGAAAAACTACTGGCAGAATACAGCATACCCGGTGAACACATTAAAATAGTTCATGCAGAACAGGTGATTGATATGCATGAACATCCCACGAGGGCATTGAAAGAAAAACAGAAATCTTCAATTGCTATCGGATTTCATTTACTTGCTTCCGGCAAAATGGATGCATTCATCAGCGCAGGTAACACCGGGGCCATGCTGGTAGGAACATTATTCAGCATCAAAGCTTTGGAAGGTGTTATCCGCCCCGCCATTTCCACCATTGTTCCCAAAGCAGATGGCAGTACGAGTCTTTTACTGGATGTAGGATTAAATGCCGATTGCAAACCCGAGCAGTTGAACCAGTTTGCCATTATGGGTTCGGTGTATGCTCAGCTTGTTCTTGGTATAGAAAATCCCCGGGTGGGTTTGTTGAATGTAGGCGAGGAAGAAGGCAAAGGAAACCTGCTGGCAAAAGAAACCTATCCCCTGCTGAAAGAGAACAAACACATCAACTTCATCGGGAATATTGAAGGCCGTGATGTGCTAACCGGCAAGGCGGATGTGATGGTGTGCGAAGGTTTTACCGGCAATGTGGTATTGAAAATGGCGGAATCGCTGTATGAAATTGGCCAGGCAAAAAAGATAGAGGACGAATTCTTTGAGCGATTCAATTTTGAGATCTATGGTGGCACTCCTGTACTCGGCGTGGCCAAGCCGGTCATTATCGGTCATGGTATTTCAGGAGCAAGGGCTTTTATGAATATGATAAAGCTTGCAAAAACCATGATGGAGAAAAATGTGATGCAGAAGATGAAGGAAGAACTTTCCTGAAATGAAAACGCAGAATAAATCAGTCGCCGGGTTTGTTAATAAGTATTGGAAAAACTTTTGGCATAAAGCCTGTCAGACTGTATTTTTGCACTCCCTAAAAAAGTTACAAGGTTGATCTCGTAGCTCAGTTGGTAGAGCACAACACTTTTAATGTTGGGGCCCTGGGTTCGAGTCCCAGCGGGATCACCAAAAAAGCCTCCAAATCGGAGGCTTTTTCTTTTTGCCTTTTTTTAAAGTAGGTTTGTACATACAAGCAATTATCCATGTCAGAATACTTCAAAGACAAAGTAGTAGTAGTTACAGGTGGTACCGAAGGCATTGGCAAAGCCCTTGTTGATGCATTGGTGAGCCGGGGTGCCAAAGTAGCCACCTGCGGGCGAAACCATGATAAACTTTATCGCCTGCAGTCAGAACATGCTTCTGCTAACCTGCATACCGTTGTGGCAGATGTAAGTAACGAAAATGATTGCCGCCGGTTGATGGAAAGCACCATCAAGGCATTTGGGGGAATTGATATCCTCATCAACAATGCTGGTGTTTCCATGCGGGCATTATTAAAGGAAGCCGATACGGAGGTCATTAAAAAAGTAATGGACATCAATTTTTATGGCACGGTGTATTGCACCAAATATGCGCTGAACTCAATCATTGCAAGAAAAGGAACCATCGTTGGCGTATCATCCATTGCCGGTTATCGTGGCCTGCCGGGAAGAAGCGGCTATTCCGCCAGTAAATTCGCTGTGCAGGGATGGTTAGAAGCGATCAAAACAGAGTTAATGCACGATGGCGTGCATGTGATGTGGGTATGCCCAGGATTCACTACTTCCAATATCCGAAATGCAGCGTTGAATAAAGATGGTAGTTCGCATGGCAGCACACCGATGGATGAAGGAAAGATGATGAGTGCGGAAGAATGTGCCCGGCATATATTAAATGCCATCCGTAAAAAGAAACGAACTCTTGTATTAACCTTCACCGGCAAGAGAACTGTATTCATGCAAAAATTCTTTCCAAAGCTTGCTGATAAGTTAACTTATAAGTTTTTCTTCAAAGAAGGAAAGCTGGTTAAATAGAAAATAATAAAACGTCTTGCCGCTACTAACATTAACATCCGACATTGGCAGTCCCGATTATTTAGTGGGGGCAGTGAAAGCACAATTACTGCAGGCAAACCCGGAGTTTCAAATCATCGATATTTCTCATAACATTCCTCCTTACAACTATCCGCAGGCGGCTTATGTGTGTCGCAATGCGGTCAAAAATTTTCCGGATTTCACTTACCACCTTATACTGGTCAACTTGTTCGAAAAAAAACCTGAACAGTTGCTGCTGGCATTTCATAATAATCAATACCTGCTTTGCGCCGACAATGGTTTGCTCACCATGATACTGGAAGAAACGCCGGATATAGTTATTGGCCTGCCCCTGGAAAAAACAGCAGTAAAGAACACCATTCACCTGACCTCTGTAATGGGCAAAGCAATAAATCAATTAGTAAATGGTGAATCCATAAAAAACATAGGTCTGCCCGATGTGAAATATTTTGAAAAACGCCACCTGCGCCCTACCCTGGATAATAATTTCATTGAAGGCCAGATCATCTTTATTGACAACTTTGAAAATGTAATCGTCAATATTACCCGGGAGGAATTTGAGGAGCAACGCAAAGGCAGAAGCTTTCGTATCGTATTCAAAAGAGACGAAGTAATTGACCGCATCAGCGAAAGCTATGCGGATGTGACGGAAGGAGAAAAACTGGCCCTGTTCAACAGCGCCGGTTACCTTGAAATTGCCATCAATAAAGGAAATGCGGCCGGTCTTTTCGGACTAAAAAGTTTCTCCGAAAAGATCAGGCAGGGCCAGCTCTCCTACCAGACCATCCGGGTATATTTTGAGTAATCCTAACCCGCCCATCCCCTTTACCATTTTATACTGTAAACTGCCCGCAGACCGCTGCCCGATATGTACTGAATATCCCTATTTTTGCCTTCTCTCAATCCTTCGTTAACCTCAGGATTAACAGGGAATAATAAACCAATTGTATAGTTTATGAATTTCAGAAAAGTCAATAACATTACCGGATGGGGCGTTTTTTTCATTGCCTTCCTTACCTACTTTTTTACCCGTGAGGCAAGGGGCAGCCTGTGGGATTGCGGCGAGTTTGTTTCCTGTGCTTATCATTTACAATTGCCACACCCTCCCGGTGCACCTATGTTTACCCTTTTGGGCAGATTCTTCGTTATCCTGTTTGGCGATAATGGGAATACTGCTGCCAATGCGGTGAACACAATGAGTGCCCTGGCAAGCGCCGCCACCATTCTGTTTCTTTTCTGGACCGTTACCCATTTTGCACGCAAGCTATTTGTAAGTGTGGGTGAAGAATTAAGCAGTGCACAAAAATTCACCGTAATGGCTGCCGGTGTGGTAGGTGCATTGGCTTACACTTTCAGCGATTCATTCTGGTATAGTTCTGGCGAAGGCGAGGTATATGCTTTATCATCTTTCTTTACCGCACTTGTATTCTGGCTGATATTGAAATGGGAACATGCTGATTAAAGAGCAGGCAATGACCCGCATGAAAGGGCAAGAAGCGACCGCTGGATTGTTGTCCTCTTTTTTATGATGTGGTTATCTATTGGTGTTCACCTTCTGAACCTGCTTACCATTCCGGCCGTTGTGATGATTTATTATTTCCGCCGTTACCAGGCCAGCACCTGGGGCGGCATACTGGCTTTTATCATCGGCTGTTTAATCACGGTGGTGGTACAGATAGGCGTCATCCAGTATTCCATGAAGGCGGCCGGCTATATCGATGTTTTCTTTGTCAACACCTTAAAACAGTCCTTTTTTACCGGCTTTGCGTTCTATTTTATTGTAATAGGGCTGCTGATTTTCTGGGCTTTACGTTTTAATGAAAAAAGATTATCGCAAGGTAATTTTCAGTTCTGGTCTATTCTTACTTTTATTCTTTTAGGAGGTCTGCCTTGGTTAATCCTTTGGGGACTTGGTGTATTAAAACGGGAAAATCTTTTTAAAATCAAACTGATTGTTTGGTTTGTCTTATTTCTTTCGTTGTCAGCATTGCCATTTATCGTTACTCCTGGAATTGGATTAAAGGTGTTTCCGGTAATCCTGATTATTATTACTGCTATGCTGGCGGGATACTTTCTGAAACCATCCGCTCTTCGAATCATAAAACTTTCACTCTGGTGTTATGCATTTATGATGCTCGGATACTGTATGTATTTCACTTCCCTTATCCGCTCCAATTCCAACCCGGCCGTTGATATGAACAATGTAGATAATCCTATCAACCTTGTTTATTACCTGAGCCGTGAGCAATATGGTGAAGCCCCATTACTATATGGCCCTCATTTTGCGGCCAATTACAGGGATGATGATGGCGACAACAGGGTAGATATGAAAGAAGGAGCCATGAAGTATGTAAAGGAAAAGGACAAATACATACCAACGGGGCGTGACAGAAAGCCGCTGTACGAAAAAACCGATATGCAGTTCTTTCCCCGTATATGGGATGCAAGCAATGACCAATACCACGCCGATTTCTATGCAGAATGGCTGGAACTCGGCCAGGACCAGCAAACAGGCAGATATGAGCCGCCCAGCTATGCCGACAACTTTGAATGGTTCTTTACTTACCAGATGAGTTTTATGTATTGGCGATACTTCATGTGGAATTTTGCAGGCAAACAAAACGATGTGCAGGGGCTGGCTAATAAACGGGATGGCAACTGGATAAGCGGCCTTTCATTTATGGATAATAATCGCCTCGGCGACCAGTCCATGCTGCCCGACAGCCTGAAGAACAATAAGGCCCGAAATAAACTTTACATGCTGCCATTCATTCTTGGTATTGTTGGCTGTGTATACCAGTTCCTGAAAAATAAAAAAGACTGGGTGGGCAGTTTCCTGCTTTTCTTTATGACGGGTATTGCCGTGGTTATTTACCTGAACCAACCGGGCAACCAGCCCCGTGAACGGGACTATGCCTATGTAGGTTCCTTCTACGCATTCTCTATATGGATTGGCCTGGCAGTAGTAGCATTTGTAAGAATGGCAAGGGAAAAAGCTGATAAGCTCACATTCCAGAATATGCTGATCTATGGCAGTGTCCTTACTTTCTTTATCACCCTCATGAGTTGTTTGCCCGGGAACACGGGTGGCGCTGTACTGATGACCTGTATCTATGCAACTGCGCTTTATGCCGCAGTAGCCGCAGGCATTACTTTATTGGTGAGGGCAGTTTCTTCCGGCGGAGAAAATGCAAAAATGCTCAATATCGCCACCGGCATTGTTTGCCTGGCAGTACCATTGCTGATGGCACAACAGGAATGGGATGATCATGACCGCAGCCATAAAACAACCGGACCGGATATTGCCAAAGATTATCTGGAAAGTTGTGCGCCCAATGCCATTATCTTCACTTTTGGTGATAATGATACTTACCCGCTCTGGTATGCTCAGGAAGTGGAAGGCATTCGTCCGGACATACGCATCATCAATAACAGTTTGCTTGGTATCGACTGGTATATCAACCAGCTTCGTTACAAAGTAAACAGCGCAGATTCACTTGATGTGATTTTTTCAACCGAACAAATTGAAGGGCACAACAGGGAATATCTCCGTTTCCGCCAGCAGGGTAATCCGAGCATTTATTACAACCTGTACAATATTATGAAGAATGAGGTAGGAAAGCCAACTATTGATCAAGTAACAAAGAGAGATGTAGGGTCAGGCAGTTTCCCGGTTTCGAGGTTCTTTATTCCGGTGGACTCAGCACAGGTCAGGAAAAACAATGTGGTAAATCCTTCTGATACCATTCTTACCGAAATGAAATTCGAGATCCCTCAAAATAAACTGAATGATGGCCTTCTCCGCAGCGATCTTATCATTCTTAACATCATTGCCACTAATGCCAACAATGGATGGAAACGGCCTATTTATTTCACTTCACCAATAGGTGAACTGGGCTTTAGTCAATACCTCCGTAAAGACGGTCTGGCTTATCGCCTCGTCCCTATTGCCACCAATATACCACAGATGAACTGGGTGGCCGACCAGGAACTGCGTCGTTTAGGATTAGGAGGCACGCAGATCAGGGACAACAACAGCGATTCTATCTATAATAGTCTCATGACCAAATTTGAATTTGGCGGCGCCGGAAGAAAAGGAGTATATTTTGATGAGGAAAACAGGCGCCACATACTTAGCATGAGAGGTATTTTTGGCGAAGCTGCGGGAAACCTGGCGGATAAAGGAAGAAAGGACGATGCACAACGGCTGTTGGATAAAGTAGAGAAAGGCATTGCCCCCGAAAATCTTCCTTATGCACAAACAAGCCGGTTTAATAGCCACAACCAGACCGGGCTGATATATCTCGAAGCCTGCTACAAAGCAGGTAAAGCTGAACTGGCAGAAAAAGTAAGGCTTGCTTTAAGGAAAGATCTGGAACAGCAGAAGAAATATTACGAATATATCAGCAGCAGCAGACCCGAATTCTATGGAGGTTTTGAAAGATCAGAAGCACCGATCAATGACAGGTTATTGCAGGTGTTGGCTGCTATAGAAACCAGGTATGCGCCGCAGACGCTGCTAAAACCAAACCAGGAGACTCCGACTAATATTACCTATCCGGTCATCCCGGATAGTGGCGCTGTAAAACCTGGTGGCAGATAGTTATTGTGTAACCAGATTATTTAATGCATCCCGGTTTGCTGAATTAGTGAACCGGGATTTTTCTTTTTGAATCATCAGCATCTTAAGTTGTTGTTAAGTTGAACCGCCTGCGCTGTATTTAAGCTAGTTCTTACTTTGAGGTGCTACGATAGCTCTCAGCCCCATAGGGGCGATAATTTGGTAGAAGAAATTTTGTAATTTGGGCCATAGGCCCGTAGGGCCGGCATTATTTCAATGGCTAATACCTATTCTCAAATAAGCATTCATAGTGTGTTTGCCGTAAAAGGCAGAGAAAATTTTATTTTATCAGATTGGCGGGATGACTTACATAAATATATTTCCGGGATCATATCAGGGAAAGGGGCAAAATCTCTGGCTGTAGGCGGTTGGAAAGACCATGTACACATATTTTTCGGAATGCCAGTCACCACTTGCATAGCTGATTTTGTTGGAGCCGTAAAAGCAAGCAGCAGCGGATGGGTAAATGAAAATAAACTAATCAAAGGAGCCTTCCGTTGGCAATCAGGTTATGGAGCTGTTTCTCATTCCAAAAGCCAGCGGGATACAGTGATCAACTACATTATAAATCAGGAAGAACATCATAAGATTAAAACCTTTAAGGAAGAATATTTAAAAATGCTAAATGATTTTGAAGTGGAATATGACGAAAAATATTTGTTTGATTTTTATAACTGAATGTAAAATGTCGCCCTTATAGGGCTTAAGAAATACCACTGATTTATATTACTACCAAACTACCGGCCTGATGGGCCTGTTGTAGTATTCAAATAATTCTGTAAATTTTCTTAGCATCTCAAAAAAAGAATTAGCCTGTATTTATCGTAAATTGTACATTCATGCGAGGCTTTCATTTTACAAAATTCGATCCCAACAGCAGCGGCAAAAACCGGTTTGAGCAACTGCTGGATATCTTCATGCAACTGCTCACCTACACCAGTGGTGATGTGGCCGAAGCCATGCAATGGATGAATGAACTGGATAAACAATACCAGCTGACAGATGATGAATATGGTATGGGTGATTTTATTGATGAATTGAAAGAAAAAGGATATCTCACCGAAGATAACCAGCAGGGAAAAATAAAGATTACACCTAAGACGGAGCAGGGCATCCGAAAAAGAAGCCTCGATGAAATTTTTGGGAAACTAAAAAAAACAAAGCAGGGAGATCACCATAGTTTCAAACCCGGACAGGGAGATGAAATAAACCCGGAAACAAGACAGTTTCAATTTGGCGATATGCTGGAGCAAATTGATTTCACCGAGAGCATCCGGAATGCACAGATCAACCATGGTATTGACGGTTTCCATATGCAGGAAGATGACCTGAGCATCCGGGAAACCGATTTTAAATCGCAAACTTCCACGGTGCTGATGATTGATATCTCTCATTCAATGATATTGTATGGAGAGGATCGGATAACACCTGCCAAAAAAGTGGCCATGGCGCTGAGTGAACTGATACAAACAAAATATCCAAAGGATACACTGGATATTGTGGTGTTTGGCAATGATGCCTGGCCGATTGAAGTAAAGGACCTTCCCTATCTGCAGGTGGGCCCTTATCATACCAATACCGTGGCAGGACTGGAGCTTGCGATGGATATCCTGCGCCGGAGAAAGAATCCGAATAAGCAGATATTCATGATAACGGATGGCAAGCCCACCTGCTTAAAGATCGGCAAGCGGTATTACAAGAACAGTTTTGGTATAGACAGGAAGGTGGTGAACCGTTGTATCAATCTTGCCGCACAATGCAAGAAGCTGAAAATACCCATCACCACTTTTATGATTGCCACCGACCCGTATTTGCAGCGGTTTGTGCAGGAGTTTACAGAAATGAATAACGGAAAGGCTTTCTTTGCTTCACTGGATAAGTTGGGGGCATTTATATTTAAGGATTTTGAATCGGGAAAAAGAAAAACGGTTTATTAACTTAAAACCAAATGATTACAATTAACCTGAAAATTTTCAACTGGCTTCTTTTGGCAGCATTTCTTGCAGCTAATGCATCTTGCAAAAAGCAAAAAGGGATAGTGCCCGGTAAAAATTCAATAACATTAGTGTTTACAAGCAGTGAGGGTGGTTTCAAATTTTATGACACTATTCCGGATAGGTTTTTCAGCAAGGAGGAATTGGCAGAGATTTTATCATATGAGAAAGCAGAAAAAGGTGATGCCCTTAGTGTAATTTTTAAAAAGTCCCCACTGATCAAAAAAAGTGATGTTGAGGAGTGGACAGGCCTGCTTAAAGAAAATAGAATCACTAAATATTCCATTATAGATGCAAACAAGGATGAGCTTGAACTTTTAGCCAGAGTGAAAGAAGAATTAAGCCGTCCAAAATCGCTTGACCTGAACCTACCTAAAGAGGATGAAAATGAAATTCAACTGCCTCAAACTCCTAATACGGTTACGGTGATTTTAATTGCCGAGAAGGAATGGTATTGCTATAGCGGCACAGGTTTTACTAATGGAAAAACTTATTCCAGTAAAGATTTCAGAATATTGTTAACCCAAAAGAAAAAACAATGGGGTGATAGTCTGTTTGTAATAATAAAGCCCGAAGAACAAGCATCGTACAAGGCGACTGTGGATGCATTGGATGAAATGATCCTCAATAAAATCGAACGTTATGCCATGGCAAGATTGAATTTAGATGAAAAATCATTTTTGAACACAGACAACCAGGAATCAGGCCCTCCTGAACCCATATCAATCACAACCCCCGGGTCTGTATCAACTTCTGCCATTCCTGATGACAATGCCTTTCTTATTGAGATAAGAAAAGATAACTCAGTTTGGTACCAACCCATCTCCCCTCTTATTAAAATGGCTCCTCAAAAAGTAAATGCGCCCATTATCAAAAATTTGAAAAAAATAATAGCTGATTATGAAAAGGCATCGCCGGACAAAAAGAAAACCTATCTTATAAAAGGAGATGGTAATGCAACCTACCTGGTATTCGAACAAGTGATCGCTGCCATGAAAGAAAACAATATTTATAAGTACACCCTTGTAACATCTGAAAACTAAAATGAATATTCAAACAATAAAAACCCTCGGTAAGCTAAAAGCTTCCGGCTATCAACCCAAAAGCATCAAAGAAGAGATACGCCAGAACCTTATCGCCAAACTAAAGAAAGGTGAAACCACTTTTCCCGGCATCGTTGGCTATGAAGACACCGTGATACCTGATGTTGAAAGAGCCTTATTGAGCAAACATAATATTCTCTTCCTCGGTCTGCGTGGACAGGCCAAGACAAGAATGGCAAGACAGATGGTGGAACTGTTGGATGAATATATTCCCTGTATTGAAGGCAGCGAAATCAATGATGATCCGGTAAATCCGGTCTCTAAATATGCCAAAGACCTTATTGCCGAAAAAGGAGATGAAACACCTATCCGCTGGATTCACCGCAGCGAACGATATGGAGAAAAATTGGCCACTCCGGATGTAAGCGTTGCAGATTTGATTGGCGATATTGACCCCATCAAAGCGGCCAATCTTAAACTGAGTTTTGCTGATGAACGGGTTATTCATTACGGCATCATTCCCAGAAGCAACCGTGGCATATTCGTCATCAACGAACTGCCTGACCTTCAGGCAAGGATACAGGTTGCCTTATTCAACATTTTAGAAGAGGGCGATGTGCAGATAAGGGGTTTTAAACTGCGATTGCCGCTGGATATCCTGTTTGTCTTTACCGCCAACCCGGAAGATTATACCAACCGCGGCTCCATCGTTACACCATTAAAAGACCGCATCGAAAGCCAGATACTTACCCACTATCCAAAATCATTGGAAAATGCATTGGAGATAACCGAACAGGAAGCTGAAGTAGGTGATGAGCAAAAAGCAAAAGTAAAAGTGAGTGACCTGGTGAAGCGGCTGATTGAACAAGTGGCATTTGAAGCAAGAGAAAGTGAACTGGTGGATAAGAAAAGCGGTGTAAGTGCAAGGCTTACTATCTCCGCTTTTGAAAATGCAATCAGCTCTGCTGAAAGAAGGGCCATCATCAATAATGAAAAGCAGACACAGGTATGGATAAGTGATCTTGCCGGAATTATTCAATCCATTACCGGTAAAGTGGAACTGGTGTACGAGGGCGAACAGGAAGGCCCCTATCAGGTAGCCATGAATTTAGTAGATAAAGCCATCCGCTCACAGTTTATCCAGTATTTTCCCAACCCTGACCAACTGAAAAAAAGAAGAAATACAGCCAAACCATCACAGGAAGAACAGAAAGATGATAATCCCTACCGCTCCATCACACATTGGTTTGACAAAGGCAATAACCTGAACATCTCTTTCAATACATCTGACAAAGACAAAATGTTATTACTGTATAAAGTGGACGGCCTCCATGCTCTGGTAAAAAAGAATTTTCCAAAAGCCAATGAAGAGCAGGCGGCCCTGCTGATGGAGTTCGTTCTGCACGGGCTTTCTTCTTACTCGTTAATCAGCAAGAAAATATTTGAAAGCAAGATCGAGTTTAAAGACCTGGTGGGGAGTATGATGAATTTTAATGAAAAGGATTTTGAGTTTGATGAAGAGGCATAGCTAAAAAAAGCCACAGCATTGAGCCGTGGCATGGAATATGAAAAACTGTAATTAATTATGGCAATGATATAGTTTGATGTACCAGTTTGGTAAAAAAGAGAAAAATCCCTATCGTTTCTTGTCCTTTTCGGCCTGACTTGGAGGCGGTGTTTTTAGCATAGCCCCCATGACCTTTTTAGCCGAAAACTTCCCGCTTTCATATTTCTTTACAAGTTCCTTATCAGACAGCCCTTTTGGCTTTGTATTTAGCTTAGTCTTGCTCATGTCTGTTCGATATAAGGTAATCTAACCTCATTGTTTTGTAATAACGTCCTTATTGACTTTATTGTTTTATTGAATTTTTTGGTTTCTTCAATAGCAAGGGACTTATCCACCGGAAACGGTATCAAAAATTGAGTGTCCCATACATCCTTTTTTAATTCCGGCTGGCTGGCAGTTTGAGATAGATAATATATCTGCTTCCGGCAATATTCACTTCTTAGTGAATACCAAAGAAGGTTTCCTTCTTCTTC
>CAYHPA010000052.1:0-17222 GCA_964358155.1 uncultured Chitinophaga sp. | reverse complement strand
TAAGCAATAAAGACCTGAACAGAATCGCATCCGGATTTGGTTATCGTATTGACCCGGTTTATAAAACCACCAAGATGCATGAAGGACTCGATTTCGCCGCACCGCAGGGCACACCTATCTATGCCACTGCAGACGGAACGATCACCACTGCAGGAAGTACGGGTAATGGATACGGTAATCATGTTATCATCAATCACGGATATGGCTACGAAACATTGTACGGCCATATGGTAAGGGTAAAAGTGAGAAATGGTGAAACAGTAATAAGAGGACAGGTGATCGGATGGGTAGGTAGCACCGGAAAAAGCACCGGGCCGCATCTCCACTATGAAGTGCATAAGAACGGAACGAAGATTGATCCTATCTATTTCTTCTATAATGACCTTTCACCAGAACAGTTTGACCTGATACTGAAAAAAGCTGCTGCAAGTAACCAGAGTTTTGATTAATAAAACAGCTGCGAGCTTTGAGCCATGAGCTATGAGCAGCGAGTTCGCAACCACTATCGTTTCATAGCTTTCTTTTTTTCCACATCTCAGTTATCATTCATATCTCTCCTTTTGTGTATCGTATCTTTACAGCACAATGACAAAGCCCCTGTCGCAGATAACCTTTGATTTCGTTCCTTCCGATGAGGCAGAAAATACTATTACTGCATCTTCTCCCGTTATTGTTGAAGAAACAGAAGCAATGGAAGTAAAGGAACCTGAGATAACAATAAAAGAAGAGCCCATTGTATTACCTGTCGCTGGTAAAAGAGGGCGTCGTTCTTTAAAAGAAATCGGGATCAATGCGGACCTCATCAGCATTCCTCCGGATGATATTCTTTTTAAAAAACAATATTATTCCATTGGCGAAGTGGCTGCCATGTTCCGGGAAAACCAGTCGCTGATACGCTATTGGGAAACGGAATTTGATATACTGCAACCCCGTAAGAACCGTAAAGGCGACCGCTTCTTCCGTCCCGTTGATATCAAAAACCTTGTGATGATTTATGACCTGCTCCGCCGCCGAAAATTCACTATTGAAGGGGCCAAAGATTACCTGAAGAAGGATAAGAAGGCGGAAGAAAAATTCGCTATGATACAATCTTTGGAAAAGATCAAAGGTTTTTTGCTGGAGTTGAAAGCCAGCCTCTGATCCGGCTGCAACCTTAACAGTTCTGTTTTCATCTTTTGCCTGTTCCCTTTTACATTTGCCATCTTTAAACTGAGACCATGAAGAAATTGATGCCCGTTTTTATTCTTACCCTGCTGACCGGAAATTGTGCACTGACCCAAACTCCTGCATTGTCCACTGTTAAGGACTCGCTTGAAACAGGCGGCCAATACCTGGTATTATCGGAAAGACCCAATGAAAAATCCTTAGTCGGTATTATTTCCCGTGAAGCGCTAACCTCCGACACATCGTTTCATTGGTATGCCAACAGCCTGAAAGGATACACACCAAACTCCGAAGCTATAACCGGTCTTAAAAAAAATGCTGATTCAATCCAGTTGCTCACATTCATGGGCACCTGGTGCGAGGATTCGCATTATATCATTCCGAAACTTTTTACCCTGCTGGATTCAGCAGGATTTTCTGCCAGCAGGTTTACACTCATTGGCGTGAACCGTGAGAAAAAGACGCTGAGCCATCTTGCTGAAGCCCTCGGCATCACCAATGTTCCTACGATCATTGTATTGAAAAAAGGCAAAGAAATGGGCCGTGTGGTGGAGTATGGCAAAACGGGGATGTTTGACAAAGACCTGACGGAAATATTCAAATTGTTATAACAAGTCCGCTCATTTGCTGAGGCGTACTTCCATATTGGCCCCCGTTAATTCTATTTTCATTTCCTCCATCACTTTCAACACCTGCAGGTTTATTTCTTCCCTGATGGTATTAAATTCCCGCATGGTAACCGGGGCTGTGTAATAATCTGCCAGCAGCACCAGGGCATTGCTGCTGATGTCACCCAGGCACACATTGGCTTCCTCAATCGTTTCGGCTGCCAGCACTTTCTTTATCTTACTCAGCAATGATTCCACTTTGGCTGAATTTGTTTGCAATGACAACTCCAGCCTGAGGTCGCCACGCCGCTGTGTCCTCAACGAAAGATTGTCCAGCACACTGTCCACCATTTGCTTGTTCGGAACGCTTACCCATGTTTTCTGATCAGAGCGAATTCTTGTGCTGCGCAGGCCTATTTTCTCCACAATACCAGTTATCTGCTGCACCTTTACCAGATCGCCGGTGGTAAAAGGCTTGTCAAAGAAGATAATGAATGAGGCTATAAGGTTTTCCAGGCTTTCACGAAGTGCAAGGGCAATGGCAGCACCCACGATGCTTAACCCGGTAATCAGGCTGCCGATATTAAGATCAAAAGCAAAATTCAGTATCATCATCACTCCCACAATACTGATGACAACCTTAAAAAAATCACGGAAGAAAACGATCAGCTGGTTGTCGGATTGATCCGGAGTCAGGTTAGCTTTTTTCTCCAGAATCGTTGCAATAAAGTCGATGATCCGCAGCAGCAACCATATGAAAGAAACAATCAGTATAATGGTGCTAATACAATGAATTATTTGTTTGATGCTATAATTATAGACCTCCGCATTCAGGTCAGCCGGAAAATTCAGTTTGTGCAGGGAAACAATGGAAATAAGGATGACAAGGAAAAAACCCAGTGGCTGCACCAGCAGGCTGGTGAATGACCGCTTATCAACATCTTTCCAGATTTTATTTACCAGCCGGAACATCAGGCCGGCGAGGTAGCGGGAAATAAGCCTTTTCAGCAAAAGAACAAAAAGGATAATCCCTGCTACTATCAGGTAATTTTTTACCGGGTTATCCAGCCATATTATTTCAAGAAAATCATTCATGCTGCCAGCTTATTTGCCGGTCAAAAATATTGAATTAGCTGAAGAACACTTTACCGGAGAGAATAAATATCAATTCTGCCGTTCTTGAGTGCATAAAGGCGGGAAGAAGTAAAGTTGAATGACCGGCTTTGATATATTTCTTCCGGCATTTTCCACTCATCATATTGAAAAGTGCTGATCTCATAGCGGTAGAGTGTGTCATTACGTGAGCCGAAGATATATTTGTCTGCCACTTTGAAATTTTGCCAGCCGCTGATCATGATATTGTTTCTGTGGGTGCCATAGTAGTCAAAAACATAGACCCCATTCAGCGAATCATAGAGATAAACATATTTGTTCTCATCAAAGATTTTCTGAAAGACAGGCGACTGGCCCAAAAGCAGCCGAAAGTCAGGGGTCTCCTGCATCAGTTTTCCATCTTCGTCAATTTTTTTCAACTTGTTCTCCAGTTCATCATATACCCATATCTTATTATCGTATGAAAGCCCGATAGCCTTGGCCTGTAAAATATTCTGCTTCCGGAGGTCAATAGTATTGCGGACATTCAGCAACCTGTCCAGCATCACAATGGTCGCAAAGTCTTTGTAGTACAGCAAAACTTTCAGCGGATTGGAAGCATCTATCAATGTAGCAGTGCCGAATTTTCTAATATCATTGTACACAGCAACCGAGTCCCCGCTCATATTGAACTTTTTGATCTGACTCCGGCTGTTGAGGATATAAATATTATCAAGGTTATCAACAGTAAAGCTGACGATATCTCCTTTGATTGTTTTGAGCAACCTGAAAGAAGTATCGCTTTGCCCGTTTGCCGCAGCAAAAAACAAAAATGAAAAAAAGAATATGAATACCGGTTTCTTCATTTATTTCCTGATGATCTTATCATTTTTTCCTTTGTATGATATCAACTCCATTTTTTCACCATCAAATACGGCATAGGTATAATAACGTATCCAGTCGCCGAGGTTTATGTAGCGAGCCTCACCCCCTACCCCTCTCCACTCCGTGGAAAGGGGGGTATCCGCCTTCGCCAGAGCTTCGGCGGGTAATAGACGATAATCAATAGGAAGATGTCTATGGCCAAATACAAAAAAGTCAATATTTTTTTTCATCAACACCTCTTTGCAATAAATAATCAGCCATTCTTTGTCCTCGCCAAGAAAGGTTTCTTCAGTTGCTCCCGTCTGTGCCCGGCTGCGCCGGCTCATATAATTGGCAAGGCCCATGCCCATTCGGGGAGGAAATACACCAAACAACCATTTGCTGAAGGGGTTGCGGAATATTTTTTTGAGCCGTTTGTAGCCATGATCACCTGGTCCAAGACCATCACCATGGCCAATTAAAAAAGTTTTTCCGTTCCGTTCAAATTCCTGCGGTTTATAATAAACCGGTATATTCAGTTCTTTTTGAAAATAATCCCGCATCCACATATCATGATTGCCGACAAAGAAGTGCATTGGTATGCCGGTATCAGACAATTCACCCAGTTTGCCCAGCAATCTTACATATCCTTTGGGCACAACCCGGCGGTATTCGTACCAAAAGTCAAACATATCACCAACCAGGAAAATTTCAGAAGCATCTCTTTTTATTTCATCCAGGAACTGCACAATGATTTTTTCCCTTTCGAGGCTGCTGGCATGGTCGGGAGCGCCGAGGTGGAAGTCGGATAGAAAGAAGATTTTTTTATTGTCAGGTAATGGCACCCCGGGAAGGTTATTTTTTTTCTTGCAGATATTGAATCATGTCGCCAGAGGCGATTAATGGCCGGCCGCTTACATCGCCATTATACCAGTATATCCAGGCATGGGTAAGTTGGCCGTTAATATGAACTTCTGTTATCTCCCGCCGATAGAACTGTACTTCATCCGGCTCCACAGACATTCCCTCGTAATCATCCAGCTGGCCAATGGCCCACGAAAACTCCGCAGGATTTTTTGCCATATACAATTCACCAACAATAAAATGATTGTCATTAGTTGGCAGGGCTGCCGGATAACTGCCCATGTCAAACATCTTGCCCCGTACTTTTGCTTCTCCGGCAAAGGAGAAAAACCTGCTGATATACTCATATACCGGACTGCGGAAACCGCTCCGCAAAGAGCCATACACAAATAACTGGTATACGCCGGGGTTTGTCATGCTATAAAGGTAAGATTTGAGAGGGAAAATGTAAATAAAGTATAAAGGTATCTATAGCGAATCCAACTAATCAGTATGTCTTACCTGACTCATATAATTCTTACGCTTCTACCAGGAATAAGTAAACCTCTTTAGGGCCGTGCACACCCACCACAAGGGTTTTCTCAATATCAGCCGTACGGCTGGGGCCGGTGGCAAAAGTGATTAAGGAAGGAGGATTGCTGCCATACTTTTTCTTTATTGCTTCAAGGGCGTCTTTGATATCATATACCAGTTGGCTGGTGAAAGCAATACAAATATGAATGGGTGCATATACGCTGACGGTCCGGCCACTGGCCTGTGCAGTGCTCATAACAATTGATCCTGTTCTCGCTACCAGGTATTCGCAACCGGTAATGGACACATCACAACCGGCCAGGTCTGTCTTTACAATCCGCTCACTTATTTGCGAAGCAACAGATGTAATCAATTTATCTTCCACACAAAAAACCTTTTCCCAGTTCTGTTTCTTTACAAGGCTTGTTAACTGAAAGGCCAGTTCCTGCTGGTTGATGCAATAGATGAATTTTCCCTGCAGTTTGGTGAATTGTTCGGCAAACTCCACTTCGGGTTCCTGCTCCAGTTTGTGAAAAACAGGCTGGTTCCCCTCAGCTTGCGGAAAAGGCAAAGGCGTTGAATGACTCAACGCCTCCCGGATCTTTTTTAGAATATTTTCTTTTGATGGAGAAACACTCATAAAGCCAGTTTAAATGGACGGGGCCAGCCCGATATTCCCTGTCTGCTCATCAATAGGCCTTTCTTCCTTTTTAGCTTCTGCAGCCGGCGTTGCCGGTTGGGCAGTTTCTGCATCAGTCACCTCATCCACTGCAAGCGGTTTTTTTTCTTCAAATGGCCGCTTGCCGATCAGCGCTTCCACATCACTCTGAAACAACACTTCTTTCTCCAGTAATGCATTTGCCAGCTTTTCCACATCTGCTTTTTTTTCGGTCAGCAGCGCTTTTGTTCGCTCATAGGCATCATCAATCAACTTACGGACTTCCTGGTCTATCAGTTTAGATGTTTCCTCAGAATAGGGTTTGGTAAAGGCGGTTTCCTGTTGCGGGTCATAGAAGCTTACATTGCCAATCTTCTCATTCATACCATAAACAGTAACCATGGAATAGGCCATCCTGGTTATCTGCTGAAGGTCATTTTGTGCGCCGGTGGAGATCTTATGAAAAAATATTTCCTCGCTGGCCCTGCCGCCAAGCGTCATACATATCTGATCGTTCAGTTGATCGGTATTATACAGATATTGTTCTTTGGGTGTGTATTGAGCATAGCCCAATGCTGCGGTTCCTCTTGGCACAATGGTTACTTTCAATAAAGGATAAGCATGCTCCAGGTACCAGCCGCAGATGGCATGACCGGCTTCATGAAACGCAATGATCTTTTTTTCTTCCGGAGAAATGATCTTATTCTTTTTTTCCAGCCCGCCGATCACCCTGTCCACTGCATCCTGAAAATCTTCCATTTCCACAGCTTCTTTTCCTTTTCTTGCTGCAATCAGCGCCGCTTCATTACATACATTGGCAATATCAGCTCCGGCAAAACCGGGAGTTTGCTCCGCCAGTTTATGTATATCTAATTTTTTTGAAATTTTAATTGGCTTGAGATGCACTTTAAAAATTGCTTCCCGGCCTTTCAGGTCTGGCTTATCAATTGAAATTTGTCTGTCAAACCGGCCCGGTCTTAGTAAGGCTGTATCCAGTACATCGGGTCTGTTAGTAGCTGCCAGCACAATGATGCCGACATCGGTGCCAAAGCCATCCATCTCCACAAGCAACTGGTTCAAGGTACTTTCCCTTTCATCATTGCTCATCATGGCGTTCTTTCCTCTTGCACGGCCGATAGCGTCTATTTCATCAATGAATATGATGCAGGGTGCTTTTTCTCTTGCCTGTTTAAAAAGGTCTCTCACCCGGCTGGCGCCCACACCTACAAACATTTCTACAAAGTCAGAACCACTCAGGCTAAAGAATGGGACCTGAGCTTCACCGGCCACAGCTTTTGCCAAAAGAGTCTTACCTGTTCCGGGAGGACCGATTAATAAGGCGCCTTTTGGAATTTTACCGCCGAGGTTTGTATATTTTTTGGGGTTCTTTAAAAAGTCAACGATCTCCATCACTTCCACTTTGGCTTCATCCAGTCCGGCTACATCAGCAAATGTGATGTTGACCTTTGTTCCCTTATCAAATAATGTAGCTTTTGATTTTCCAATATTGAAAATACCGCCGGGGCCGCCGCCACCGCCTGCGCCGCCACCCATCTTACGCATCAGCAATACCCACAACCCGATAAACAACAGAACAGGAAGCAGGAATTGAAGTATGCCGCCAAACCAGTCTCTTTCGCTATCCGGAAACTCGGGCACCTCTTTTACAGTGGGATATTTCTGATAAAATTCACTCATCTCTTTTTTAAAGACCTCCCCTGTCACTATCCCAAAATACATATGCGGTCCGTCTTCGCTCACTTTTCCGTTGATTCCCTTCTTTAGCTTCTCTGCATATTTTTCTTTACCAGCTTTGGTCAGGTAAACTTTCACTTTCTTGCGGTTATCAATAATCCCGATCTTGGCGATATCGTTGTTATTATTGATCATCATGTTTCTGAAATCAAGAGAAGATATTTTGGCCATATTGGGCGAAAAGGGGCCAAACAGCTGAAAGCCGATCAATACGGCGAAAATGATAGCATAAATCCAGTATATGCTGAAGCGGGGGCCTTTTTTAAGTGGCTGGTTTGGGTCATCTCCACCGGGGCCTCCCGGAGGTCTTCCACCAAAACGGGGCGGTCTATTAGGTTGTTCCTGTGACATATATTTTTTTGAATCGGTATGCCTGCTAAATAATGATTATTACAATCAAAAAGTTTCAGCAGGTGGAATATTTAACATTAATCATTGTGCTCTTCAACGGAGCCGTCGCTCCACATCTCCTCCAGCCGATAAAATTTCCGGGTCTCCGGCTGCATTACATGCACCACCACATTTACATAATCAATCAGCACCCAGTGCAGTTTCTGATAACCCTCATGATGATACGGGCCTTCACTGCAATTTTCTTTTACCCTGTCTTCCACATTATCTGCTATTGCCCTTACCTGTGGCTGGCTGGCTGCCTCGCAGACAATAAAAAAATCGGCGACCGCCTCTTTTATTTTTCTCAGGTCAAGGGATACGATATGCTCCCCTTTTTTCTCCTGTATAGCAGCAATAATGGTTTTGATGATTTTTGAATTCCTGGTTAACCGGGCTGTGCTTTTCTTTTTCCGGCTGGTCAGTGATGTAAGTGGTTCCAAATACTCTTAGCGTTTAAATTTTATTTTTGTTGCTGGCTTATTTTTACCGTTGGTAAGGTCTTTCGCCAGAAACTGGTTTATTTTGTCAAAAATAGCAATTAATTGCCACAACCCTCTGTCTATAGCCCCATTGGCCTCCCATTCATTGAACTGCAATCCGTTGACAGTACCAACAACTATGCCCGCCAGCAAATACATGATGGATTGGCACAGCATGGTGATGCCGTGTTTGCCCATGAACAGCTGGCCGGTAAAGGGCAACGAGGTAAGATATGGAGGTCTGAAACCAGCTCCAATATCATATTGAGCATAGTGATAAAACCCGACCAGCTAAGGTTGATGCAGCAATTCCAATTGAGTGCCTGCGTAGCTGTTTCTGTGCAGGAATTTTTTAGCAAATATGCCGGGGATGATACCAAAATAAAATGGCCCAATGACCTGTACTGGCAGGACAGAAAGGCAGGAGGTTTGCTGATTGAGTCGGTAATAAGGAGTATGGAGTCCGGTGCCAGTGAGTGGCTATGGTCTATTATTGGTATTGGAATTAATATCAACCAGACCGCATTCCCTTCTTACCTCGTCAATCCTGTTTCTTTAAAACAGATTACCGGAAAAAACTTTGATGTAATAGCCCTGGCCAAAGAGCTCTGCGGGATACTGGAGAAGAACTTTATTGTATTGCAGAGGGGTGATTTTGAAAAGATCTATTCCCTATACTTATCTCAACTGTACAAAAAGGGTGCAACAGTAAAACTAAAAAAAGACAACCGTGTGTTTGAAGCAACAATCATATCTGTTTCCCCGGTTGGCAAACTGATTGTTCATCCCGATAGCCATGCGAGTTTTGAAGAAGACCCGACAACTATCGGGTTTGATTTCGGAGAAGTGGAATGGGTCATGTAAAACACACGACCCATTTTGAAACATACACCAAACCAACTGTTCTTATTTTTTTTCTCTCCACAATGTAAATTTTCTTGACAGGTTGAAGCCCCAGCGGAATTCACCATCGCCCCAGTTGCTGATGGTTCTTGGCAGAAACCGATTTTCCAGTATCTCCCGGGCATTGGTAAAATTCAGATGGAACACATGGCCGCCGGTAAGGATTTCCACTCCAATGCCCAGCGGGTCATAAAATTTCAGGCCACGGGAAGTAAAAAGAAAATCCTCACTGGACTCACTGCGGAAGGGATGGAAATAATCAATAATGATATTCACCCGGTGGCTTACCGGAAACCGTACGGCAGCGCCAAGGGCAAACATGGTTTTATCATCATTGGGTACCACATAACCTTGATTTAAGAAGGTGGGATTTAGCTGTATGCTTACCTTGCCTATCTTTTTTGCGGCAATCAATTGTATTACTTGTGTGCTGCGGTCGCCCAGGTTTTGAAAATAATTTTCATCTAATGGAGAATCCGACGCAGGCATGGTGGAAATGCCGTTATTCATAAACAAGGCAAGCGAAAGCGGAACACTGTTGTCCTCTGTTTGCTGAAGGAAGCGGTACTTCAACCCAAGTTCTACTATTCTTGATACATTACCTGCTGCTTTGGCCCGTGCTAATGATACATCCAGGTTGTGCCCCAAACCTGCCTGGAAGCCTATCCGTACATCAGCTGTATTATCCAGACCAAAAAAATTGCGAATACCGCCTCTTGACCCGCCGATATCATCAAAATTGTGTACTACTATAAAGTTCATCTTGCCCTTGCCCACCAGTTCGGTGGTATTGGCATTGATAGTTCTTTCAGAGCTGAATATCTGAACGGCCTTTTTTTCTTTTTTATCCTGCGCCGTCAGAGATAAAGAAATTAAAAGGCTGAAAAGGGGTAAAATCTTTTTCATGCTGGTGTATTTAATAGTCCGTTATAAATCGTTGGCAAACAGGGGACGGTTGCCTGTAACTATCCTGTAAATTAAATGAATACCCGGGCGAATAGCGATAAAGAATTTGCACAGATGGGAATAAGTCTTACTTCTTTTTAACAGTGGTTTTCTTTTTAGTTGATGCGGGCTTCTTTCCACTGCCCTTCTTCACCGTTTTCTTTTTCTTGGGGGGTGGGGTGTATGGGTATCGTTTAAACCACCATGCTTTAGTGGTAATATTTCCGGCAACATCTTCTAAGGTTACTTTCAGGTGATGCACACCATAGGGACAACGTTCATCAAACTTATATATCCAGTTGCGGCTTTTATCGTTGGTAAACCGCAGCCATTGGTGCGGTAGCAGCGAGTCAGGGGGGCATATAAACCCGGTACTGTCTTTCGGGCAGGAATAAAGTTCGGCCCTGAAGTTTTTGATCCCAAAATTATCGGTAGGTGTGAAAACAATTCTTGTTGCCGGACTTAAATTGACGGTATCTCCTTTGCCTAATTCATTTATTTGTGGCGGCAACAGGTCTGCATACACCTGGAAGGTTCCAAAGTCGCCAAAGTTTGCTGTCAGCCAATCGCCATCCCTTACGGCTTTTCTTATAGTTCTTCTCCCCTTGTCTCTCACAATAAAAAGTTTGTTTTCCCATGCAGGAGGTATCGTCTTATCCGGCTTAATGCGTATGCCAATGTCACTGTGAAGCGGAACGACGGGGTCTCCCAACCCATGCAAAGCAGAAACCGCATTGCTGGCAGACGCATTGCTGCGGTAGTACAACTGGTAACAACTGTCGTACACGGCATCGGCAGGCAGCATGGCCTCAAAATCTGCCTTCTTTACTACAGCAGGCTGATTGGGAATGAAAAGAGGGCTTGTATAGCCGGGTGCGGCCGGCACAGCGAGGCTATCATCGTACTGGACAGCAAAATTTAATACTGCTGTATTGTTATAAGCATCTTTTATTTCTATACGTACAGTATGACGATTAGTATCAGCAAAATGAATAACACCATCTCCATTCAATTCTTTGAAAATGCTGCTTTGATCGCCGGGCATTTTTGAAACATGCTGCAGCCATGAGCCGCCTGCTTTCCTGTATTTATAGTCTGTATGTGCATTGATATAAGCGGTTTCATCATAGTCAATGCTGTCAAGGATGAATTCCGTCTGCGGTTGTTCGTCAAAAATCAGGCGGGCAGAATAAATGCCTTCCTCACTGCCGCCTTTACTCATTTTATCATACGCCTGAATGGCAAAACTGATTGTATTCAATCCCGTTTTAATTACCGGGATTTTAGCAATGATATAGCCGCTGTCTGTATTTTTTACAGGAAAAAGTTTGGGTGATTGATGGTAAACGCTTTGGCTGCGGTCGTACATGGCAAGCCTTACAAATGAGGGTCGCACATTATCTGTCATCGGGAAACCAAATAATAGCGGATTGAGCCTTTTTTCTGTTTTGGTATCAAATATTTCAAAGTGCAGGTGCGGGCCTTGTGAGCCGCCGGTATTGCCGCTAAAAGCAATGAACTGGCCTTTGCTGACAGGAAACTGCTCGTTTGCAAACTTTAATTCTATGGCCCAACTTTCTTTTATGTACTGCTGCGCTGTTACGTATTTTTCCAGCTCAGGATAAAAGTCATTGAGATGGGCATACAAAGTAGAAAGCCCGTTGGGGTGATTGATGATAATAAAGCGGCCGAAACTTCCGGGCCTCACGCCAATACTGGCGATATATCCCTCGGCCGCAGCATATATCGGCTGGTTTTCTTTGGCATTGGTCCTTACATCCAGCCCCATATGCCAATGGTCGTTTCTGAGTTCGCCAAAATTGGCCGATAGCTCCATTGCTGCTCCTACCGGGCTCCGGAAATAATATTTATGAATAGCGGGTGATTGCGCCTGTGAATACAACGAAAGACCGGCGCAAACCGTCAGCAACAGGGTTCGTAAGTGCATATACAAAAATAAGCATCTCAAAATCCCCCTGTTCAAACACAGTAGGTCAAAAAGTTTATAGTTCGTATCTTTTAACTTTTTAAGGAAATGAAAAAGCTGTTGTGGTTCTTACCACTTACCATAGGATTGTATGCCTGCCCGTTTGAATCAAATGTGCCGATGGCGCCTGCACCAGTTGAGCCTGTTGACAGCAACCTGACAGGCTACTGGTATGGAATAATCAAAGACTTCAGTGATGCATTTGGCATAGAAGCGCTGGATATTACCAAAGAGTCTGATTCAGTCTATGCCATTACCCGCTATGGTAAAGCCATAAAAGAAGACATGATCCTTCCTGACACTGCGTATTTTACGGGCTACACTTCTTATATCGGCGGGCAACGCTACATGAATATTGAAGGTTTCATCGTGACAGTGACCCCACAGCGAAAAAAACCACCCATCATTAAAAAAGAAACGGTGTACTACATTGCAACCATAGACCGCCGGCATGATACGCTGACCGTTAAAATGGTTACAGAAAGTTTTTCTGTGAGAAAAAGATTCAACTCCCCGGAAGAATTGAAACAACTGGTATCTGACATGACGAGCCAGCAAAAAAATATATACGACGACCAGTATTCCCTCTCTTACCGGAAAATACAAAAGCCACAGCCGGTGAAGTCTTTTTAGCGGCCGCTATCACACTATTTTCTGACGAATGGCTTTGGACACCACTTCAGATATGGAAGCCACATGCAGCTTTTCATAAATCTTTTTTACATGGGTGCGTACCGTTTCATAACTGATGAACAACTGATCGGCCACCATTTTATAACTTAATCCATTTACCACGCAGGCCAGCACTTCTTTTTCCCGTTTGGTAAGCTGGTAGTCCGGAGCTGCGGCTTGTTTTTCTGCCGAAGGCATTTGCTGCATTTTGGTCAGTACTTTACGGGCAATGGATGGAGACATGGGAGAGCCGCCAAACTGCAGTTCTTTTATGGCATCAATCAACCGGGTGTTCAAATGATTTTTTAAAATATAACCCGATGCACCGGCACAGATACTTTCAAATACCCGGTCATCATCTTCAAATACGGTCTGCATCAGTATCAGCACATCCGGAAATTCTTTTTTAATCAGCTTCACCGCTTCAATACCATTCATGCCCGGCATTTCAATATCCATCAGCACTATATCAGGTTTACTCTGTCTTACATCATCTAAGCAATCCAGCACATGAGCAAAGGAGCCAACTACGGTAAACCCGATAGCTATCGGGTCTTTTTCCGTTTTCAGCAGCATGGCAATGCTTTCCCGGATATTTTTATTATCATCAAATATGGCAATGCGGACACTCATCTTTACAAAGTTGGTATAAAAATTTTCTTATTAAAAGAATTTTAATTATCAGTTTACCTTGCCAAATACCGTCTTACCGCTACTGCTTGCATAACCAGATGCGCCAATTAAAAATCGTTTGTTGGTATCGTCTATTGCTGTTGCCATCCCGAAAGCATCAGACGTAACTCCTGCGGGGTCTGTTACATATTGCAGTTTTCTCCACGCCAGGCCCACTCTTTGATAAATAGTTGCAGAGCCCTGATCATTGGCGCCAACATCGTCATTATTAGCCCCAACAATGGCATAGTTGCCGGATATGGATACACTGTTTCCAAAATTATCTCCTGTAGCCCCGGTGGCGTCCGTAATTTTTTGCATCAATATCCAGTTGCTTCCGTTCCATTGATAAATACTGGCGGAGCCCTGGCCGGCATTGGCGCCGACTTGATCATTATTAGCCCCAACAATGGCATAGTTGCCGGAAATGGATACACTCCATCCAAAACTATCCCCTGCAGCCCCGGTGGCATCCGTTATTTTATTCATCAATACCCATGTGCCACCGCTTAATTGATAAATGCTGGCCGAACCCTGGTTAGCATTGGCGCCCACATCATCTGACACAGCCCCTGCAATGGCGTAGTTGCCGGAAATGGATACACTCCATCCAAACAGATCATCCGCAGCGCCAGTGGCATCCGTTATATTTTGCATCAATACCCATACACCCCCGCTTAATTGATAAATACTGGCTGAACCCTGGTTGCTATTAGCGCCGACATCATCAAATTTAGCCCCCACAATGGCATAGTTGCCGGAAATGGATACACTGAATCCAAATTCATCATTCGCAGCGCCGGTGGCGTCCGTTATTTTTTGCATCAATACCCATGTGCCGCCGCTTAATTGATAAATACTAACCGAACCCTGGTCAAGATTGGCGCCAACATCATCACTATTAGCCCCCACAATGGCATAGTTGCCGGAAATGGATACACTGATTCCAAAAAAGTCATTTGTAGCTCCCGTGGCATCCGTAATTTTTTGCATCAGTATCCAGTTGGTTCCGTTCCATTGAAAAATACTGCCGAACCCTGGTTGACATTTGCGCCGACGTCATCATTAGCAGCCCCCACAATGGCATAGTTGCCGGAAATGGATACACTACCTCCAAAAAAATCACCTGTAGCACCCGTGGTATCTGCTACCGGGTTGTACTCGCTGATAGAATTAGTGCTGCAATCGCCCCATGCCCCAAATCCTACTCCTCCTCCAACGCTGCTTGCCTGCCAGCTTGCATTGCCGTTTGCATCGCTGGTTAATATTTTTCCTGTACCTGCATTGGGTGTAAATTTTATAGCTTCTGGTTTTGCAGTATCCATTTTTATATTGCCGGTTACATGTAAAATTTCTGTTGGTGTAGCTATGCCGATACCTACTTTACCATTTGCAGTAAAATAGGCATCCGGGTACCAGGCAGGGTTGCCACTTCCTCCTGAAATCAATGGCTGGCCTGTCAATCCGCTGTTATTGCCAGCAAACAATTTTCCTGAAAAATTTATATCCCCGTTTACATCCAATGCACGCCCCGGGTTCTCTTCATTTATACCCACTTTACCATCTCCCATTATTGTCATAATCGGCGAGCCGCCACTGTGCTGAAAATTTAACGAATTGACGGAAGATGAATTACCTAAAATACCGGACCAGATAGATAAGTTAGCTGTGAATCCCTGTTTTGAAAATTGAATCTGATTGCCAACTCCTGTCGCTGAATCAAATAAATTCAACGAAGGAGAAATGGCTGTGTTTTTATGATTGATTTGCAGTTTGCCAGCCGGTGTGGCAGTGCCAATACCTACATTCTGTGCTTTTGCAATTTCAATAAACAGAAGACAACCGGCAAGAAAAAATAATTTTTTCATACAATAAACTTTAGGCTGCTAAGCTATCGGAGAAGATAAGCCGGGGCAATACCGCAACCCGGTGATTTATCTACCCCAAAAGGGGGATGTAATGACGAATCAGGAGAGAGGGAAGATTAATTGTACCGCAGTGCCATCATTGGGGGAGCTTTTTATATTTAATACTGCATTCATTTCTTTTGCCCTTGCATACATATTCTTAAGTCCGTTGCCTGATAAAGTCTGGGACGGCTCCTTCATTTCTTTTTCCACATTAAAGCCCACGCCATTGTCTTTTACCAGCAGTTCCAGCTGACTGTTCTGTTGCGTTATATTCACTTTCAGTTTGGCAGCGCCGGAATATTTGATGGCATTGTTCACCGCTTCCTTAAATATGAGATAGAAATTTTTTCTTTTCTCCATATCCAATTGGATTGACAAAATGGAGGGATCATACTGCAGATCAAAGTTTATTTTTCTTGCAGCCGCCAATGGTTTGGCAAATGATTCCATCCGTTGGATAATTTTTTCCATGCTGTCGTTGCGGGGGTTGATGGCCCAGACAATGTCGTTCATTTCCGTCAGCATTTCATTGGAGGTGCTGCTGATTTTTTCCAGCAGTTCACTCATGTTTTCATTCTCGTTCTTCTCTCCATGAATTTGTGCCACCTGGCTGTACACAGAAATGCTGCTGAGGGTGGAGCCGATATTATCATGCAGGTCCTGGCTTATCTGCAACCTGTCTTTCAGCAGTTTTTGTTCGGCCCTCATCCGGCTGAAACGGCGGTAGCGGTAAAAAGCAAAACTGCTTAACAACACTACGGCGGCGATAATTCCGTAAGCAAAATTTTTTCGCTGGTTTTGTTTTTCGGCAGCCATCGTTTTTATTTTATTTTCAGAAGCCAGTAATTTGACTTCCTGTTCATGCCTGTTAAATTCATACTCCAACTTTATTTGGGCCATCTTGTTTGAATTTTCAGAATTATGAATACTATCGCGGTATAAAATATATAATCTGAAATTTTTATATGCACTGATGTAATTTCCCTGCAGGCTGTCAATACGGGAGGCCAGGAAGTAAGCCCCGGCCAGGTCAGCTTTATCGTTTGGAAAGCTGCGGACAATCAGCAGCCCTTTGTTATTATATTCCCTTGCCTGTGGAATTTTGTTCAGCTTTAAATAAACAGCTGCTATAGCAATATAGCTGGAACCAATCGTTACTGCAGACATCGGGTATTTGTCAAGACTGTCAATCAGTTTCCATTCATCCAGGCTTAAGAAAAAATTTTTTAACGATTGCTGATAACTTTCACCAGCCCCGCGGATATTTTTAGCAGCCATTTCTGCATCCCCTTTTGCTTCATAAGCATTTCCAAAACTGCTATAAGAAAAGGCCAGCCCCCAGATGGGCCTTTCTTCACCCATATCTTTTGTAAGCTGAAACGCTTCGTTGTGATATTTCAGAGCCTCTTCAAAATTTCCTTTCGCCACATATGTCACACCGATGCTGTTGGCTAATTGCGAAACTCTGTATTTGTTATTTAAATCTTTATATAGTTTGATTGCTTTGAAATAGTAGTCAAGGGCTTCATCAGGTTGTTCAGAACTACTATAACATGAACCCAACCCGTTAAAAACATTGGCAAGGCCCGGTTTGTCATTTTTTATTTCATAAAATTTTAATGCAGTAAAATAAAAATTGACAGCCGCCGGATAATTCTCCAGGAAAAAATAAGTTTGTCCCGAACCATAATTCGCTGCAGCGAGGGCCATGGTATCTTTTACCTGTGCGGCAAATTCTATAGC
>CAYHPA010000051.1:0-17390 GCA_964358155.1 uncultured Chitinophaga sp. | reverse complement strand
AGCTTCGGTTTATCCAAATGATACCAGATATCCAGCATATTCCACAACCGGATATCATCAAAAATGAAGAGGCAGCCTTTTTTGAATTTTATTTTGGAAAAGTTTTCCAGGAAAAGATATTCCTGCTTGCCATCCTTCAGGGCATCCATAAAAATAATATCGGCGCTTTCCAGCATGGCCCGGTGCTTCAGCACATCATCCCATTTGGTAAGGTCATCGTTAAATTGCGTAAGCCCTGACAGAAAATCTTCTTCCCGGAGTATCGTGTCTTCAAATTGTTTCCATGGTATGATATCAAATGTATAAATATGCCCTCCCGCAGGCATAAAGGGTTTCATGCACAACGCAGAATATCCAAGATGTGTTCCCAGCTCTGCTACCACAGCAGGTTGTTTCTCTTTTATGATCGCAGCCAGCAATTTATAATGTTCGCCGGGGTAAATATCTATGTAGTTATCTCCTTTCCTTATCCTGGAGGAAACCGATGACAGATCAATACTCAAAGCTTCGCTGGCACAAGCAAGTCCAAAGGATAGTAGTTCAGGCGTAGGTTGGCCGGGCTGGTCTAATGCTGTGAATAAACCTGAATAGCGTTTATCAGCTGCCCGGGTTGGCAACGGTGCCGCCTTTTGCAATTTTTGCTCCGGTGTAGTATTTTCTTTTTTAAAAAGCATGACCAGTTATTTTAAAGACAATGCATTCATTTTCTGCAACGCATACATGATGCAGGTGACATGCATGGCCTGCATGATCTTATTTTCTGTTAACAATTGTTTTAATTCATCCATACTCAGCAATACGACCTCTATTTCTTCATTCCCATCCAGCTGCTGTTCGGCTATCTTCTCCCCTCCTGTTGCCAGAAACATATGCAGCAGGTTGCTGTTGGTGGAAGGATTGGGTGAGATCTTTCCAAGATACTCATATGACGAAAAAGAAAAACCTGTTTCTTCCAGCAACTCTCTTGCAATAGCATCCTGAAGATCTTTATCCGTTTCGTCCACACAACCGCCCGGTATTTCCATACAGGTTTCACCCAATGCATGACGATACTGACGAACCATCACAATCCGGCCGTCTTTGGTAACCGGCACGGCGCCTACCCAGGTGGGAAAATCATAAATATAATAGGGGTCAACAATCTTGCCGCCCGGCGTTTCACAAACTTCTTTGCGAACTTTGAACCACTGATCATTGAATAAATACTCAGAGGAGATTGTTTTCCATTTCAGCTCTTTCATGGCGCAAACTTACCATTTCATCCTTTCTCTCAGCGAAGTAATATGTGCCGTGTGATGACGCCCATGCCATGCATACATGCCCAGCAGAAACCAGAGTCGCACGGTTTTTTTCAATCCCGGATGATAGGCTGTGCGGTTATTCCATTCATCATCCTTTACATATTTCAATGCCTCATGCCAACGGGCATGAAGTGCATGCAGTAAAGTAATGGAAATATTGATGGGGAGTTTTTTTACATCGTGCATTTCTGCCCAAAGCTGTTCTTCATAGGTCTGTAATGTTGGGTTATCTTCCGTCAGTATCAGTTTAAAACGGCAATAGGCATTGATATGGCTATCCGCCACATGATGCACCACCTGGTGAACAGTCCATCCCCCTTCCCGGTAAGGGGTTTGCAATTGTGCTTCATCAAGGTTCAGTATGGCATTCTCAATTTGTAATGGAAGAAATTTCAGATCGGCAAGCCATTCTATCTTTTGTTCAATAGAAAATGGTTTTGGCTCATACTCACCAATGGGATAACGAGGATCAACAGCTACGATCGGCATATCTTTTATTTTATTACTTGCAATAATTCAACTTCAAAGATCAAGGTGGCGCCACCGGGAATATCTGATCCTGCTCCCCTGTCACCATAGGCAAGATCGGATGGTATCCAAAGACGCCAATGGCTTCCCTCTTTCATCATCGGCAGCGCCACCTGCCAGCCTTTTATCAATGCCCGCAGCGGAGCAGAAAATGGCTGACCTCTTTTAAAGGAATTGTCAAATTCTTTTCCATCCAGCAATGTTCCTTTGTAATGCGCTTTCACACTGTCTGTAACCAATGGCTGTGCACCCGTCCCTTCTTTGATCACTTCATACTGGATGCCACCCGGCAGTTCCTTAATACCTTCCTTAGAAATGTTTCCCGCCATAAATGCGGCGCCTGCTGTTTTCTGTGCTTCAATTTTTCCTGACATAAATTGTTTTAGTTTACCCCCAACCCCTGAAGGGGAGTAATAGTGGTTATGATAATTAGAAGTTTTCATCACTGAATTTACCTACAATTAATAGCTATCAATCGTCAGAAGAATAATGGGCCTAAGTCTCTCCTTTGCGCCGACGCTGAAGCTTTAGCGCAAGCGTTAGGAGGACAGGCGGTATTTATCCTTCCCTTAATGAATGTCCCGTCAACTTAATAAATACATCCTCCAGGTTGGCCAGTTTCATTTCTTTAGGCCTTTCAAAACCAGAAGCAATTAAATTATCAATCAGCTTATCGGGACTGTCCAACGCAATGATATTACCCGCATCAATGATAGCCACCCTGTCGCAGAGATATTCTGCCTCGTCCATATAATGTGTTGTTATGATGACCGTAGTCCCTTTGGCTCTTATCTGTTTTACCAGTTCCCAGAGGCTTCTTCTTGCCTGCGGGTCAAGCCCGGTGGTTGGTTCATCTAAAAAAATAATACGGGGCTGATTGATTAGCGTCGTGGCAACAGAAAAACGTTGTTTCTGTCCGCCGCTCAACTCCTTTACTTTTGCTTTGGCTTTATCTCTGAGGTTCACCATTTCCAGCAACTCAATCGGGTCCACATTCCTGTTATATAAGCCACAGAAAAGCTGTATCAGTTGCAAAAGATTGAGCCCGGGATAATACCCGCTGGTCTGCAACTGTACTCCGATCACTTTTTTTATTTCATTGGGATCCTTATCAAGGTTGAAGCCATCCACCATCACTTCGCCGCTTGTTTTGGTACGCAGTGTTTCAATTATTTCCAGTGTAGTGGATTTGCCTGCGCCATTTGGACCGAGAAGACCGAATATCTCTCCCTCCTTCACATCAAAGCTGATTCCTTTTACTGCCTGAAAACTGCCATAATTCTTAACCAGATTTTTAACTGATATAATTGTTTTACTCATTTTTCCTGATTGGGGCTTAAAGATAACTCCATTTTTATATCTGCAGTAAGCATCGGCGAATCCGTAACCGCCACATTCCTGAACCCGTATTTCGCATACATTTTCAGGGCTGTGATCAATTGGCTGTTTGAAAACAGAAATATTTTTTTCGCCTTTAACCTTCTGGCTTCTCCGAGGCAGTGTTCCAGTAACATCTTTCCAATTCCTTGTCCATGCCAGCCGGGGTCAACCACCATTTTCACCAGTTCATATACAGCTTTATGCTCTTTTGCAAGCCCCGCAGTGCCTATTACCTTTTCCCCATCCATAGCCAGGAAAATACAACCTCCGCCGTCAATTACTTTTTTTTCCGGGTCATCCAATATGTCCAGGTCATGTTGCTCGGTAAGATTGTATTTATCCAGCCAATAGAGGTTCAGTCTTTTGAAATCTGGCTGGTATTTTTTTTCATAGGCTATTATAGTAATCATGTAATGCCGGTAGTATTGGTCAGACCGGGACGGTCAGACCTGGTTACAAATAAGTTTCTAATTCCTCCATCATCAGTTTGCTTCCGATAAATAAAGGCGTACGCTGATGAAGTTCGGTTGGTACTATATCCAGGATTCCTTTTTCGCCATTCGTTGCTTTACCTCCGGCTACTGCCATGATAAAAGCAAAAGGATTGCATTCATACAACAACCTTAGTTTCCCTTTTGGCTTGTCCGTAGTTCCCGGATACATAAATATACCGCCCTTGATCAGGTTGCGGTGAACATCCGACACCATGCTGCCGATATAGCGTTGCGTATAAGGCCCGCCGTCCGCTTTTGTTTTATTCTGGCAAACATTGATATACTTTCTCACCTTTTCACCATACTGGAAAAAATTGCCGTGGTTCACCGAATATATCTTTCCTTTTTCCGGGCATTTGATGTCCGGATGACTGAGTGTCCACTCACCCACGGACGGATCCAGCGTAAAACCATTCACTCCCCTTCTTGTCGCATAAACGAGCATTGTAGATGATCCATACACCACATATCCTGCCGCCACCTGCTGGTTGCCGGGTTGCAAAAAATCTTCCAGTTTAACTACCGTGCCAATTGGTGTAACCCGGCGATAAACGGAGAAAATAGTGCCGATGGAAACATTCACATCAATATTGCTGCTGCCATCCAGCGGGTCAAAAAGACAGACATATTTTGAGTTCACACTCTTGGCATCATCAAAAGCAACAAAATCGTCCAGCTCTTCACTGGCAATGCCGGCGCAGGCAATGCCGTGCCGCAGCACACCTGTAAACTGATCGTTGGCATACACATCCAGCTTTTTCACTTCTTCGCCCTGCACATTTATGTCGCCTGTATCGCCCAAAATATCTACCAACCCGGCTTTAAGTACTTCCACATTCACCCGCTTGGCTGCAAGACCGATATTGCGAAGCAAATGAGAAAGCTCACCCGTGGCATTAGGCATATCCCGCCAATGCTGGATGGTGAACTCATCGAGGGTCTGAACTTTGCGGTTGACATTCATACTGGCAGGTTTGAGAGGGACAAAAATAAGGGATTGCAAATGGAAGAAAAAGAAGGTCCAATTTAAGGGGATGATGAGCTTTCGTATATTGTGAAGCCATCTTAAACATTTAGTAATGTTTTCTCTATTTAAACGATCTTATAATAATATAGACTATCCAGCTCTTATGGCTATGTTAGAAGAAGGGAAAAAAGAAATGATTCAAATGTTTCTTTACGAAAGTCAGTCAGTCTCATATTTACCGTCAACATTTATAATGCTGGCGAAAATGAAAAAGCCATCTGATACTGGATTGGGACTCAGGATTCACAAGACATACCAAAAAGGGAAATATGAGCTTGTAATATTTGAAGTACCATGGCAACAGAGCAGCGCCCCATTTTTACCGTTAATACTAGATAGAAAATTAAAAAAAATCGTAGGCATCATGCTTCCTTTCAATGAACTTCTGCCTTTACTTACTTCATCCGAACAAAAAAAAATTGGAGAATTGGGCATTACCTGGACAGGATTTATTATGGAATCTCAAATGGGGATTGATCTTGGTATCCGCCGAAATTAACCCCTCCTTATCTTTGCCTCCCTTAATTACTTAACTAAAGTATGAAAGTCTTCAAATTCGGCGGCGCTTCCGTAAACAGTGTGGAAAGAGTAAAGAATGTGGGTGAAATACTCCGCCGCTTTCCCGATGAAAAGATACTGGTGGTGGTTTCGGCTATGGGCAAAACCACCAATGCGCTGGAAAAAGTGGTAAATGCTTTTTTTGCCGGACAAAAAGATGAAACCCTGCAATTGTTTGAGCAGGTAAAACAACAGCATCTTAGTACTGCTAAATATTTATTGGTCACTCACTACCTGCCCTGCGAACAACAACTGAAAGATTTTTTTACCGAAGTGGAATGGCTGCTGCATGATAAACCGGTGCGGGACTATGATTATTACTACGACCAGGTGGTGTCCATAGGCGAACTTCTATCCACAGCTATTGTAAGCGCTTACCTGACCGAAGCCGGAATTACAAATACATGGATGGATGTCCGTGATATCTTCCGAACCGATGATGATTTCCGTGATGCTAATATTGCCTGGGAATATACAAGTTCGAAAGTTTTAAGTTTGGTAGTTCCGCAGTTCAAAGCAACAAACATCATACTGACACAAGGTTTTATTGGCGCTACGGATGAAAACGAAAGTACCACACTGGGCCGTGAAGGCAGTGATTACTCCGCCGCCGTTTTTGCCAATATGCTGGATGCAGAAAGCCAGACAATCTGGAAAGATGTGGAGGCGGTGATGAATGCTGACCCCAAACAATTTCCCGATGCCATATCCATTGCAGAACTGAATTACAATGAAGTGATTGAGATGGCGTACTACGGCGCACAGGTCATCCACCCCAAAACAATCAAACCGTTGCAGAACAAAAATATTCCGCTGTATGTAAAATGTTTTTTGGATCCTGATCTTCCTGGCACAGTCATCCATAACAAGCCGGTTCACCAGTTGCCACCCATCATTGTACTAAAGGAAAAACAGGTGATGATGCAAATGAGTTCAAGGGATTTCTCCTTTATCGGCGAACAGCATGTTGGCCACCTCTACCATCTTTTTGAAAAACTGCACCTGAAACCCAACCTTACGCAAAACGGGGCTATCAGTTTTGTCTGTGTGCTGGATGAATGGACAGAGAAAATTGAAAAACTGGCAATGGAAGCTTCTGCTTTCCTGGATGTACAGGTATCAAAAGGATTATCCCTGCTCACCATCCGACATTACAATAAAGAGATATTTGAAAAGCTAACAGAAGGTAAACACATCCTGCTGCGCCAGCAAACACCCGAAACGATACAAGTGTTGCTGACAGAAAACAGTAAATAATAATTACAAACTATCTCAAAAGCCACTAATGAGTAATTGCCGGTAAGACGGAAAGGCGGGAAGTGTTGATTTTTAATAACTATTTACTTACCGTCTTATCGCCTTACCGGCAAAAAAACTTTTAAGATGGTTTTATTTTTTTTATTTCTCTTCAGCAATACCCGGGCAACCGACACCTGTAAAATTAAAAATACAGCAACCTGTTCTGTTGCCGGATTTATAATATCCCGGAACATAACCCGGCTGATAGTCCTGGTTCAGTATAAGTTTATAATAAGAAGGATTGCTGCCAGTAGTGCCGAAATCAAATTTCAATACCGGAGTTGTCATACAATTCTGGCTGGGGTCGACCTGGTAAACAGGGGTGAAAGTTGTCCAGGTAATTCCATCGGCGCTGTAAGCCGCTCCAACTACAGATGACCAGTTAAAGCAAGAACCAAACTGCATACCCCAATTGCTGAGATCCTGCACGGTTCCATTGTTTCCGTTTCCGGGATTTAAATTCTGCACCGTCCAAATCCACTCCCAGTTACTTCCCGTCTGGGTTTTGCTTTCCAGTGCGATGATATATGCGCCGCATACGGACGAAGCAGCAATTCTCCCAGTTTCGGATGATGTCCCGGTCTGGTTATTAGCATAGATAATGGCAGAATTATTTTCCTGGCGGGGCGATGCCGGATTGTGGCTGATATCGTCAGCTGTGCAGGATGCTAATAAAAGAAGAAAGGCGAATGGCGCTAATAAAACAGGTCTAAGTGTTTTCATGAGTAGGGATTTTAGGGTTAAAAATTAATTGTTGTAAATAAACAACAGAAATCTTGCAGTGATACAGCAACAAAGTATGTAAACTAAATTGAAAATAAAAGGGCAACGTAGATTTTCATCCGGGATGAAAAAGCCCTATGTTATTTTTCCTCCACGGTTATGGTTTGTACCATTTTTTTAGCGACAGGCTTATCATGTAACGTAGCGGGCGACCAGTTGCCTGTTTTTTCCATCCGGCTGATGAGTTCATCATGAAGGTCTTCCCCATCCTTTACCCCTTTTAGTATTTTAAAATTAACGGGAACACCATCTTTATCAACGACAAATTCAATTTGTATATAAGCCTTTTTAATCCCTTTTGGCAAAAATACTGAGAGATCATTTCCCAATTGCTCCAGGTATTTCATATAGGCATCACCCCCGCCGGGATATTGAGGCCATTGATGAACCGCATCGGCAAGACCGGATACATTTCTGACCCGGTGCTGAACAGGAGTTTTCTTTATCGGCTTTTCTACAACAACCGCTGATGGCTTTACTTTTTTAGGAGGGGCATCATTAATGATGTATTCCCCTTTCGGGCCAATCATCACCACCGGAAGCTGTTTGTATTTTTCAAAATAGTCATAGGCATCTTCCAGCCGGTCAGCGAATTTTTTAAGCCCGGGATCGTCTTTGGTAATGCTTTCAAGATAGTTGGTGCTTTTCTCCTTATCAAAACGGACAGGGAAAATATGAACAGGAATAAAATCATGTCCCTGGTCTTTGGCATAGGCGGCGAGGATATACAATTCATCTATCTGTTCGTCACGAATGGGAATGCAGCCCACCGTCACGCAGCTTCCATGTATGAATATCTCGCTGCCGGGACGAAGTGAATCGCTTAAAATTTTATCTGATGCATTGGGATAGTTGATACCCAGTGACAGGTAGTAATTGCTTTTAGGATTAAAAACATTGATATAATAAAACCCTTCCGGCACCTGGTAATCCCCTTCCATCCTTTTGGGGCCCAATGAACCTGCCAATGCACAAACCTTATAGGTTTTAAAAAGCCGGAATGGCGCAGTTACCTCATTCTTCACCCAAACTTCCAGTTCGCTGTCGTATTTGAAAGAACGGATATAAATATATTTCGCCGGCCATTGCAGTTTCTTATCGGCAAATTGCTTTTGCAGGGTGTCCTGCTTTTTTTGCAATGCTTCGCTGGGGCGGGGAAATGTTTTTTGATAGTCAATAAAAGAGAAAGAAGTGCCGGCACCTGACACAGTTTGTGCTGCCGCCATTATAGATGAACCGAAAAACAAAATAAGTGCTGCGAGGCTTTTCATACTTCAAAGGTTAACGGCGGGTAGCGGATTTTATTTCAGCTATCATTACAATCTATTGGTAAAGATACAAAGAGATCAGGAATTGGGTATTAGTTAATAAGGTATCGGGCTACTCATGGCAAATCACTGACTGTTATGACAGCAACCAAATTTCTAATTCTCAATTAACCACCCATTAAAGATTACCCCTCGCCTCCTGCTCCTTCTCTATCGCTTCAAAGAGTGCTTTGAAATTTCCCTTGCCAAAACTTTTGGCCCCTTTCCGCTGTATGATTTCGAAAAATAAGGTGGGCCTGTCTTCCACGGGTTTGGTAAATAACTGGAGTAAATATCCCTCGTTATCCCTGTCCACCAGTATTCCCAATTCCCTCAGCGGTTCCAGGTCTTCATCAATATGGCCTACCCTGTCCAGCAGGTCATCGTAATAAGAAGTGGGTACTTTGAGAAATTCAACTCCCCGGTTTCTCAGCTCTGTCACCGTTTTTACAATATCGTTGGTAGCCATGGCCACATGCTGGCATCCTTCGCCGTCATAAAATTCAAGATATTCCTCCACCTGGCTTTTCTTTTTTCCTTCAGCCGGTTCATTGATGGGGAATTTCACATATCCGTTGCCATTACTCATCACCTTGCTCATAAGCGCAGAGTATTCTGTGGAAATATCTTTATCATCAAAAGAAAGGATATTGCGGAAGCCCATCACTTCTTCATAAAACTTCACCCAGGGGTTCATCCGGTTCCATCCTACGTTGCCAACACAATGGTCAACATACAATAACCCCGTTTCAGCAGGTTGATAATATGGATTGCTCCATGCCCGGTAGCCGGGTAAAAAAGTGCCGCTGTAATTTTTTCTTTCCACAAACACATGCACCGTATCGCCATAGGTATGGATGCCGCTCAGCACCGCTTCCCCATCTTTATCTTTTAATACCTCAGGCGATTTATAGGACAGGGCGCCCCGTTTTGTGGTTTCTTCCCATGCACTGGCTGCATCTCCCACCCGCAGTGCCAGCACTTTTACACCATCTCCATGCTTATAAATATGGTCAGCCATTGCATTATTGCTGCGGATAGGCGTAGTGAGAACAAGGGTGAGTTTATTTTGCCGCACCGCATAACTGGCCCGGTCTTTCACTCCTGTTTCAGGTCCCGCATAGGCCAGTGCCTGGAAACCAAATGCACTCATATAATAATGCGCCGCCTGTTTGGCATTGCCTACATAAAATTCCACATAGTCGGTTCCTTCCAGTGGAAGAAAGTCGGTTTGTGCCGCTTTATTTTTTTCTGTGAGAGTTGTCGTGTTCATGATTTTGAAATTTGAATTAGAAAATAGCGTTCCCGTTTTCAAAATCAAATGCTGTCCATAGCCAGTGCCTCCATCAGCAAATTGAACTGACTGCGCCGATCGGCAAAAATTTTATGCGGATAGTCGGGAATCACGGCTCAAATTTAAACAAAATCTGCAGCCAAAACCTTAAGCGCCACTGATTATCTTTGCCCATATGTTAAAAACCGGAATACTGGGCGGTGGCCAATTAGGCAGAATGCTATTACAGGCAGCCGCCAATTACCCTGTTGAAACATTTGTGCTGGAAAACGATGCGGAATGCCCGGCAGCTCATCTCTGTCATCATTTCACCAAAGGCGATATCAAAGATTATACTGCTGTTTACAATTTTGGCAGGAACCTGGATGCCATTACTATTGAAATTGAAAATGTAAATGTGGAGGCGTTGGAAAAATTAGAAGCGGAAGGAGTAAAAGTGTATCCAAAACCTTCTGTTCTGAAAACCATCAAGAACAAAATTCTGCAAAAAGAATATTACCGGCAATGGCAGATACCAACAGCAGCTTTTATCATCACCCAATCTTTGGCTGAATTAAAACAAAACGATTCCTTTCTGCCTGCTGTTCATAAACTGGGAGAAGGCGGCTACGATGGCCGTGGCGTTCAGCTGCTGAAAACAAAACAGGATATAGAAAAGGGATTTGATGCCCCGTCGGTATTGGAAAAGATGGTAACTATTAAAAAGGAGATTGCCCAAATGGTGGCCGTGAATGAAAATGGAGAAAATGTATTGTACCCGCCGGTGGAGATGCTGTTTGACCCCGTTCTTAATTTACTGGACTACCAGCTTTGCCCTGCAGAACTGAATACACAAACATTGTATAAAGTGGAAGCTATTGCACTGGCAGTTGTAAAAAACTTTAAATCACCCGGCATCTTTGCTGTTGAAATGTTTGTGGACAAGAATGATGATGTGCTGGTGAACGAAACGGCACCGAGGGTACACAACAGCGGTCATCATACGATTGAAGCACATTACAGCTCACAGTTTGATATGCTGTGGCGAATAATGCTAAATTATCCGCTGGGCAATGCTGATGCTATCCTCCCTTCCATCATGGTAAATATAATTGGCGCTGACGGATACAGCGGCCCGGTAAAATATGAAGGCCTTGATGAAGTGCTGAAAATTGATAATGCATTTGTACACCTCTATGGAAAAAAAGAAACAAGACCCGGCCGCAAAATGGGACATGTTACCGTTATCAGCAAAGAAAAGCAGGACCTGCTTCACAAATCAAATAAGATTAAAAGAACATTGAAGGCCATTTCCTGATTGCCCCCTATCCGGCACAAAAGCCGTTTGTAATTTCAGGCAAATCCTGCACAAGGCATCCCGCTCTTTCCCGTCGTAGAATTGCAATTATCCGTTATCTTTATCCATTGATTGTTTATCAATTACGCTGCAAACCACACATGAGAAATACTTACCTGTTTTTATTTGTCTTATCGCTCCTGCTGTCAGCTTGTGGCGGCAAGGATAAAAAAGACAGTGGTCAGGCCAAACCCGGGGGGCCTCAAAAACAACCGCCACTTGCCGTTGAAGCTATGATAGCCTCAACAAAAGTGCTCAATACGGACATAGAAGTGCCCGGCTCGCTGATGGCCAATGAATCCACAGAAATTCATCCTGAAACATCGGGCAGGCTTGTTTTATTGAATGTAAAAGAAGGGGCCATGGTAGGCAAAGGCACCCTGCTTGCAAAGCTGTATGATGGTGATATGCAGGCCCGGCTTAAAAGCCTGGAGGTACAGCTTAAAAAATCGGAGGTTCAGCTTAAAATAGCGCAGCAGTCAGAAGACAGGTCTGCAAAACTTTTGAAGATACAAGGCATCAGCCAGCAGGATTATGATATGGCACTGCTGCAGGTCAATAACATCATGGCTGATATGGAAATACTACGGGCCCAGATGGGGGAAATAAGGGCCAACATGACCAAGCTAAGTGTATATGCACCTTATAGCGGAAAACTTGGATTAAAGAATATCAGTCCGGGTTCGTTTGTAACACCTGCCACTATCATCACCACCATCAGCCAGGTAAACCAGTTGAAACTGCAGTTCAATGTGCCGGAAAAATATGCAGCAATGGTAAAAAAGGGGCAGAATATTGATTTTACTATTGACGGAAGTGAAAAAGATTTTACTGCATCGGTAATAGCTACAGAAGATGCCGTTGAAGAGAACACAAGAAGCCTTGCCATCAGGGCATTGGTAAAAGGCAGCGACCCGGAACTGATACCCGGCGCTTTTGCCCGGATAAAAATTATATTAGGCAAAAATGAAGAGGCTTTGATGGTACCCAATAGCTCCATTGTGCCACAGGCAAGAAAAAAGCTCATCTATCTTTTTAAAAGTAATAAAGCAGTGTCTACTGAAATTACGACGGGTGTCCGTGACTCAACAAATATCCAGGTACTGACGGGATTAAATAAAGGCGATACGGTTATTACTACCGGCTTGTTGTTTCTGAAGCCGAATAGCGATGTAAAAATTACAAAAGTCAACCCCCAAACCCCCTGAAGGAGGCTTACGGAACTTGATTTATTTGAAATTAATCAGCAAGTGACAGTGGCAATTTCGTTGAATAAAAAAATTTGTTGCACATTTAAAATAATAACTCCCCTTTAGGGGATGGGGGTATGAATCTATCAGAACTAAGCTTAAAGCGTCCCGTCTTTGCAATGGTTTGTTCCATTGTCATCATCATCTTTGGCGCTATTGGTTATAAATTTCTTGGGGTAAGGGAATACCCCGCTATTGACCCTGCCGTTATCAATGTCCGTACATCTTATGTAGGCGCAAGCGCTGAGATCGTTGAGCAACAAATTACCGAACCACTTGAAAAAGCCATCAACGGTGTGCAGGGTGTAAAGAACATTACTTCTAACAGTGCGCAGGGCTCCAGCAATATTACTGTAGAGTTTGAACTGAATGTTGATCTTGAAAAAGCCGCCAATGATGTGCGGGATAAAGTATCACAGGCCACCGGCCAGCTTCCGCAGGATATTGACGCCCCTCCTATCGTTACCAAGGCCGATTCAGATTCAGACCCAATTATCTTCCTGCAGATACAAAGCCAGCGAAAAGGGCTGCTTGAACTGACCGATTTTGCTGAAAATGTGGTGCAGGAAAGACTGCAAACCATTTCCGGAGTTAGTGGCGTGAATGTTTTTGGAAAGCGGTATGCCATGCGGTTGTGGATCAACCCATCCAAACTGGGAGCTTATAAAATTACCATCAATGACATCCGTGCAGCACTCGACAGGGAAAATATTGAACTTCCAGGCGGAAAGATAAGAGGAAATGCCACCCAGCTTATTGTAAAGACATATGGCAAACTGACCACCGAAGAAGAATTCAACAACCTTATCATTCGTGAAAGTGGTGATGCTATTGTTCGCTTCAAAGATGTAGGCATTGCCATGCTTGGCCCGGACAATGAAGAAAGCGCTTCCCGAAAAAACAATATCCCTTCCGTCAATCTTGGTGTTATTGCACAGCCGGGTTCCAACCAGATTGAAATTGCTGATGAAATATATAAGCGAATTGATCAGATCAAAAAGGACATGCCCCCCGATATTATCCTTGAAGTGGGCTACGACCGTACCAGTTTTGTTAGAAAAGCTGTCACTGAAGTAAAAGAAACCCTGCTGATCGCCATCGGCCTGGTGGTGCTGATCATTTTCCTTTTTTTCCGGGAATGGAGCATTGCATTGCGACCACTGATAGATATCCCCGTTTCGCTGATCGGCGCTTTCTTTATCATGTACATAGCGGGATTTTCCATCAATGTACTCACATTGCTGGCAATTGTTCTTGCCACTGGTTTGGTGGTGGATGATGGAATTGTGGTAACTGAAAACATCTTTAAGAAGATGGAACAGGGCATGAACAAACATAAAGCCGCCCTGGAAGGTTCAAAAGAGATCTATTTTGCTGTAATTGCAACATCCTTAACGCTGGCCATTGTATTTCTTCCCATCATCTTTCTCGAAGGATTTGTAGGAAGGCTCTTCAGGGAGTTTGGGATTGTGCTGGCAGGAGCTGTTTTGATTTCCGCTTTCGTTTCCCTTTCTCTCACACCGGTGCTGAATATTTATCTCACAAAAAAGGATGTCCATAAGCATTCCTGGTTTTACCGTGTCACAGAACCATTCTTTGTGGGTCTTGAAAATCTGTACAGAAGAACATTGGAAGCTTTTATGCGGAAACGTCAGATGGCATGGACGATCATTGCGATTTGCGGAGCATGTATCTATTTCATTGGCAAAAAACTTCCTTCGGAACTGGCGCCAATGGAAGACCGCAACCGTGTCCGCACCAGTATTACCGGGCCGGAAGGTTCTGATTTTGATTTTACCGACAGGGTGAATTATGATGTTGCCCAGCAATTGCTTGATTCTATTCCGGAAAAATATGTGGTGTTGGCTTTTGCTCCTGGTTTTGGTGGCGGCGGCACTAATAGTTCTTTTATCAGCATGGGTTTGGTGGATGCAGGTGAACGGGAACGTTCACAAGACCAGGTTGCCCAGCAAATGTCCCGCATGTTCAGGCGTTATACGAATGTAAGAGTATTTGCCATGCAGGAACAAACCATCTCTGTGGGTCTTGGCGGTAGGGGCGCATTCCCTATCCAGTTTGTATTGCAACACCTCAATTTTGATACACTGAGGAAGAAGGTTCCTCTATTCATGGAAGAGGTTTCCAAAAGCCCCGTTTTCCAGGGATTTGATGTGAACCTGAAATTCAATCAGCCGGAACTGCAGATAACAATAAACAGGTTGAAAGCAAATGAACTTGGTGTGTCGGTGCTTGATATCAATAACACATTGCAATCAGCGCTAAGTGGCCGCCGCTTCGGCTATTTCATCATGAATGGAAAACAATATCCCGTTATTGCACAGGTGGAGCGACAGGACAGGGATGATCCGCTTGACCTGAAATCATTTTATGTAAGAAATAACCGCGGCGAACTGATACAACTGGACAATGTGGTGAATATGGAAGAGTCTGCGAGCCCGCCGACCATTTATCATTTCAACCGCTTTAAGAGTGCCACTATCCAGGCAGGACTTGTTCCCGGAAAAACCATTGGCGATGGCATTGCTGAAATGAAACGCATCGCCTCAAAACTTTTAGATGAATCCTTCTCCACGTCACTTAGCGGGGCTTCCCGTGACTACGCAGAAAGTTCTTCCAATACTTCTTTTGCCTTTATTCTGGCCCTTGTATTGATATTTCTTGTCCTCGCAGCACAGTTTGAAAGTTTTATTGACCCCCTGATAATAATAACAACGGTGCCATTGGCCTTGGCCGGAGCCGTGATGACACTGAGCCTGTTCGGGCAAACGCTGAACATATTCTCGCAGATCGGCATCATCATGCTGATTGGCCTTGTTACAAAAAATGGTATTCTTATCGTTGAATTTGCCAACCAGAAAAGAAGACGGGGTGAAATGAAAATACCTGCAGCAATTGATGCGGCCGTGGCCCGTTTGCGTCCCATCCTGATGACCACTTTGGCTACCACACTGGGTGCTTTGCCCATTGCCCTGGCAATCGGCTCTGCAGGCAAGAGCCGTATACCGCTTGGAGTCGTCATCATCGGCGGAATGTTGTTTGCCCTTATTCTTACATTGTATGTGGTGCCGGCCATGTACTCTTTCATGTCAACCAAAAAGAAAGTAGAAATAGAAGAAACGAACGATAACAATGTTGCTAACTGAGAAAATAAATACATGAAACGTTTTGGATTTTTGACCATACTATTTTTTCCTGTTTTTGCAAACAGTCAGACCAGGGTGCTGACACTGGAAGAAGCGATTGCCACCGCCATGCAGAATAATTACAATATCCTGCTGGCGAAAAATGATTCTGTTTCTGCCGCTATTGACTACTCGTATAAAAATGCAGCCTTCATCCCCCGTCTTAATGGAAATATCGGAACTGTCTGGAATAACAATGACCAGAAACAAATACTTTCCGATGGAACAAAAAGAGAAAGCAGTGGTTTGAAATCCAATAATATTACAGCACAACTGGCACTGAACTGGACACTGTTTGATGGATTGAAAATGTTTGCAACAAGAGATAAGGTGGAGCAATATGTAAAGCTGGGCGAGCTGGGCATTAAGAACAATATCATTAATACCGTTGCATCAGTAATTACCACGTACTATAATATTGTAAGACAGAAACAGCAACTGAAAGCAATAGAGGAACAGATGTCGCTGAGTGAAGAGCGGGTGAAACTGGCACAATACAGGCTGGACATCGGAGTTGGCACCAAACCCGATGTGCTGCAGGGTAAAGTTGACCTGAATGCACAAAAAGCGGCGAGGCTGAGGCAGCAGACATTGATTGAACAGTTGAAAGAAGAATTGAACCAGGCCATGAATGTAAAGCCCACGGCTAACTATGATGTCAGCGATTCCATTCCGTTGAATACAGGCATTGCATTGGGTGATATTCAGAACAGCATTGAAGCCGGTAACCCTTCCCTGCTCATCGCTAAGAAAAATATTGATATCGCTGGTTTTACACTGAAGGAAAGAAAGGCAGAACGTTTTCCTGTTGTGGCATTTAACTCCGCCTACAATTTCAACAGGAATAAAAATCAAACTGTTCTTAATACTTTTTCTACCCTTTTCAACCGCACAAGAGGTTTTAACTATGGTCTTACCGCCACTATTCCCATCCTGAATAATTTCAACAACAAAAGACTAATACAGCAGGCGCAACTGGATATAAAATACCAGCAACTGGTTTATGACAATCAGAAATCGCTGATCAATCTTTCCGTCATCAATGCCTTTAAAGATTACGAACAGCAGAAAAAGGCGCTGGCGCTGGAAGAAGAAAATATTTTACTGGCCAAAGAAAATGTTGACATTATCTTCCAGGTATATAAACTCGGCTCCACCACTTATATCCAGCTCCGCGAAGCGCAAAAGAGTTTGGAGGATGCCTACAACCGTTTAATTGCAGCAAGGTACAATACCAAGCTTGCAGAAACGGAGTTGCTTCGCTTAAAAGGTGATTTGGTGAAATGATACTTCACGCAGAGGACACAGAGAACGCAGAGAATACTTGCTAAAACCCTCCGCGAACCCAGCGGCTTCAGCGTGAAACTGATACATTAGGCGCCGTTGCGAGAGACAAATATTTACCGTTTCTTTGCTCCATGAATCCACTCATCGGCATCATTATGGGCAGCGACAGCGACCTTCCTGTCATGCAGGCTGCATCAGACATCCTCAAACAATTTGACATACCGCATGAGGTGACGGTGGTATCTGCCCACCGCACACCGCACCGCATGATAGAGTATGCACAAAAAGCCAAAGAAAGGGGATTGAAAGTGATCATTGCAGGTGCCGGTGGAGCCGCACATCT
>CAYHPA010000050.1:0-17537 GCA_964358155.1 uncultured Chitinophaga sp. | reverse complement strand
AACCAGGCGATAAAGTAACGGTTACTTACCTGAGGGATAAAAAAGAAAATAAAGTCACAGCTGAGCTTACTAAATGGAAAGGAGTCGGTGCCTTTACAATTAGTCCCAAAGGGGATTTTAAAATGGATATGGGCGATATGGATTTTGACAAAATAATGCCCAGGGTTCCTACAATGCCCCGTGTGATGACGCCAAACGGTCAAAACTGGAGCTGGTCGGGTGGTACTCCAAAACTGGGACTTTCTGTTCAGGATACCGATGATGGCAAAGGGGTAAAAGTGATAGATGTGGACAATGAAAGCAATGCTGAAAAAGCAGGTATCAAAGAAGATGACATTATTACAGAAGTGGATAGCAAAGCAGTAAACAGTACTGATGAAATTGCAAAGATCATCCGGGAGAGCAAAGAAAAAATTTCAGTAATGATCAAATTGCAGCGCAGCGGTAAAACACAAAACATTGAAGTAAAAATGCCACGAAAAATAAAAACAGCTGACCTGTAACTATTTTAGTTTTCTCTTGTGAAAAAGCCCTTGGTCCTTACCAGGGGCTTTAACTTTTAAAGACTAAAGCCAATCAGGCAAATGGACTAAATTTGCCGCCTCATTCACAATGACTGAAAAAGAACTATACGAAGTGGTGGTGGGCCTGGAAGTACATGCACAACTGCTTACACAAAGCAAATTGTTTTGCGGCGACAGCATTGCCTTTGGCGCTGAGCCGAACACCCATGTAAGCCCTGTCACATTGGGTCATCCCGGCACCTTGCCTAAAATGAACCGAAGGGCCATTGAGTTTGCCGTAAAGATGGGACTGGCCTGTCATTGTGAAATTGAAAGGGACAACTATTTCGCACGGAAAAATTATTTCTATCCCGATTTGCCCAAAGGCTATCAGGTATCGCAACATACCACACCAGTTTGCAAGGGCGGGTATATCAAAATTAAAACAGCAGAGGGCGAAAAAAATATCCGGCTGAACAGGATTCATATGGAGGAAGATGCCGGTAAGAGCCTGCATGATGTGGATGAAATGGACACCTGTATAGATTTTAACCGCGCCGGCACTCCGCTGATTGAAATTGTAACTGAACCGGACATCAGAAGTGGCGAAGAAGCTTTTGCCTGCCTGTCAGAAATAAGAAAACTGGTACGCTACCTGGAGATTTGTGATGGCAATATGGAAGAAGGAAGCCTGCGCTGTGATGCCAATATTTCTGTAAGGAAAAAAGGAGACACACAGTTTGGTACAAGAGTCGAGGTAAAAAATCTGAACTCTATCCGCAATGTGAAACGGGCTATTGAAGCAGAAGCAAAAAGGCTGGTTGATATAATGGAACACGGCGGAACCATTGTTCAGCAAACAAGGGGTTTTGATGCCAATACGGGAACCACTTTTACCATCCGGGACAAGGAAGACGCAGATGATTACCGTTATTTCCCTGAGCCCGACCTCTCACCGTTTCATTTGCAGGATGAGTTCGTTGAAAGGATCAGGAGATCAATTCCTGAATTACCGGGAGAGAGGATGAAGAGATATGTATCGGCAATACAGCTCTCGGAATATGATGCATTGCTGATAACGGAAGAGAAGACCATTGCTGATTACTTTGAAAAACTAATTTCCTTTTCCCCTTCTCCACCAAGTGGAGAAGGGCCGGGGATGAGGAAAGCATGTGCTAACTGGATGCTCGGTCCTGTAAAAGGATGGCTGAATGAAAACAATAAGGATATCAATGATTTTCCATTAAGCCCGGAAAAGCTTGCTGAAGTGATAGAGCTGACGAATATCGGCAAAATCAGTTTTTCTGCAGCTTCCGGTAAACTCTTTGCACATTTGTTGCAACACCCGGAAAAAAATACGGCATCAGCAGTGAAGGAGCTTAATCTTCTGCAGGAATCAGATCTGTCAGCCATCTTGCCATTGGTGGATGCAGTTGTTCAGAAATTTGCAGACAAGGTGGTTGAATATAAAAAAGGTAAAAAAGGATTGCTGGCATTTTTTGCCGGGGAGGTGATAAAGAGATCAAAAGGAAAGGCCGATCCAAAGGTTGTCAACGGGCTATTACTTGAGAAATTGAAATAATAATTTAAAAGATCAGAAATGAAAAAAATTTTGAATGTGCTGTTAGCTGCTCTCGTGTTATTGTCTTGCAAGAATAAACCATCTGAAAAAAATTTTGAAGTGAGCGGTGTAATCACCAACAGCCCGGAAAATATTATTTACCTGGAAGAAATTCCTATGACAACCATGCAGCGGGTAAGGGTAGACTCCATGATTATGAAAAAAGACGGGAAATACCTGCTTAAAACAGATGCCAAAGAAGCCTGCGCTTATACCATCCGTGTTGGCAACAATGACAACCCGCCGCTTGCAGCCATCATCAACGATGTGCCAAAAATAACAGTGAACGCAACTTTTAGTACAGGAAACGCTGGTTATGCAGAAAGCTATGAAGTAAAAGGTTCAAAAGCATCCACTCAGCTAAAAGAATTTATGATCGGGTTGAATACAAAACTGCAGGCGGTGTATTTTAATGATCTGAAAGCAGACAGTCTCATGAAAACCGGCACAGCTGACAGTGCCATTGCTGCTTTGCAGCAGGAAAGCACCCGGATTGCAGCAGATATCCGGAGCTTACTATTGACCTCTGTTCAGCAGTCAGAAAGCCCCGCTCTCACCATGTTTCAGCTGGGCAATTACCAGACCATGGCCAATAATCCGGCTTTTAAACTGCAACCCATATCTAATGAAGAAGTAAATCAGATTGTAAACGATGCGGCAGCAAAATTTCCGGCGCACACTGGTCTGCAGGCGATATGGCGGTCATTAAACAGTACGATAGATAACAATCAGCAGGATATTAATCCCGTAAGTTGGGTTGGCAAACAGGCGCCTGAAATTTCATTGCCCGATGTAAATGGAAAATTGGTTAGACTAAGCTCTTACCGCGGCAAATATGTCCTGGTTGATTTTTGGGCCAGCTGGTGCGGCCCCTGTCGTATGGAAAATCCCAACGTAGTGGCAGTCTACAACAAGTTCAAGGGAAAAAGTTTTGATATTCTTGGCGTTTCCTTTGATAACCCGGGTGAAAAAGATAAATGGCTGAAGGCGATCAAAAAAGACAACCTCAACTGGACACAGGTAAGTGATTTGCAGGGATGGCAAAGTGCGGCGGCATCGGCCTATAATTTTGGTGAAACCGGTATTCAGGGTATTCCTTACAATGTACTGGTAGATCCGCAGGGAAAAATAATTGCAGAGGGATTGAGGGGGGCAGAGCTGGATAACAAATTGGCTGAGGTCCTGAAATAGTATCCTGGTTCAGTAAAAAAAATCCCCCGATAATTTCGGGGGATTTTTTTTAAGGCTCAAATTTTATTAATTATCCCAGAACACACGGTCCTGCAGACTGCTTGATTTCTGACCGGGATTATTCGGGTTCAGGTCAATTTCAGATTGAGGATAGAATAATGTTCTTGGAACAGAAGTAACGCCATTAATAGCATTGGTAGGTATGGAGATAGCAGGGAACCCTGTTCTTCTCCAATCTACCCAGGGCTCTACGGCTACGCCAAAAGAAGCGATGTATTTTTCTTCAATTACCTGTCTTATCTGATTGGCAGTTGTGCCAGACAAGGTACCATTAGCAGCAATATATTGTGCAATGACAGCAGCGGGTACACCAACCTCTGTCATGGCAGCGGTGATACCATCTGTGTAGAAAGTCTGTGCGCTTCCGGGTGCACCTCTCAGCGCTGCTTCTGCCCGTATAAAGCAGTATTCAGCATAAGTGAGCAGACGCTGTGGAGCAGCACCAGAATAAGTGAAAGGCGGGGCAGCGCCTGCAGTTACGGTACCTCTCAGGAATGTATGGATACGGCTATAGTTGTTGGTTGGAACAGCAGGAGGGGCTGCGGCAGAAACAGCAGTAAATACATTGGGCGCAATATGAAGCGCTGCACCTGCTGCAACACCGGCACCAGTTACATTATTGCTTAATGTTATGGTTGTGGCGGTAACTGCAGTGGCAGTGGTGCCCCAGGGAATATTGGTTCCTATAACTGCCATACCTGCAACAGCAGTACCCGGAGGTGTGCCGGTAGAAGCAGTTGATGTAAACGTTAAAACATTACCGGCAGCTGTAGCGGCCGATGTGCTTAAACTAAAAGGAAGTGATGTTCCCTGATATGGGAATGAAGTGAAATAATAAGGCCTGCGTGGATCAAACCTGGCGTTCATCAGGTTCAGGATAGCTGCATCGCAAAACAGGTAATTCGGGCGGCTTACTTCAAACGCCGAAATAGGACTGCGCTGGCTGGCTACATCATAAAACGGCATAGAGAAATTATCTGCATTGGATGCAAGGAAAGTGATACCCCCGGTATTCACCAATGCTGTGATCTGTGCATTGCTGAAAGTCGGATTTACTTTACTGTAGTGCAGCAATAACCGGAGCCTTAAGGTGTTGGCCAGTTTTATCCATTGTGCCCTTGCGGTAGTAAAATTTCCGCCATTGGTATAGATAACTGAATTGGTACCCGGTGTAAGCACACTGGACGTTGCATTCAATTCTGTAACGGCTTCAGTCAGCAGTTGGATCAGCTTGGGATAAATGCTGGCATCATCATCATATGCCGGCTGGGTGTTGCCGGTGAGTTGTTGTGCCTGAGTGTAAGGAACATCGCCCCATACGTCTACCATCTTGGCATATTCAAATGCCTTTAGAATCTTTGCAACCCCCGTATAATGCGGACTTGCACCACCTTGCTTGATGATTAATTCAAGGTCACTCAGCGTAGTGGCATTATTGCTGCTCCATACATTGTTCTGATCACTGCCGGTAATATTATACCTGTAGTATTCAAAAGTCTGGTTGGGCTGCGAGGCGAGGCCCGACATCATTTGCATAATCTCGGTAGTATACCGGAACATATCGCTTCCTCCTTCAAAACCGAGGTTCACCTGGGCTGAAGTAAGCAACTGTGCCAAGGGGGCGTTGGAGTCAGGAAGGCGATTTGGGTCTTTGTTGATATCAAAGAATTTTTTACAGGAAGTAGCAGCAACAAGTCCCGTAAAAAGCAGTATGAATTTGAAATATCTTAGTTTCATAATAATCTTTTTTAAATATTAGAAGGTTACGTTTAATCCCACACCAATGGTTCGGGTTTGGGGAAGGGCATTAAACTCCAGACCACTTGCATTGCTTACACCCAGTGCATTTTGTTCAGGATCCAGGTGCGGATAAAAAGGACTGTGCAGGAAAAGGTTCCTTCCAAACACACTGAATGATGCGCTGCTGAACGGAGTCTTGTTCAGGAAAGATGAAGGCAATGTGTAAACCAGTGAAGCCTCCCTTACCCTGAACCAGGATGTTTTATAGATGAAACCCTCGGCTGCTGCAAAAATGCCGCTGTTGCCATAATAATCCTGTGCAGACAGGTAAGTGGTGTTGGGTAGTCCGTTGGTATAAACCGCATCAAACAGGTAAGGCTTCTGCAAGACACCGGCAGCATCATACCTGGGGAATTCTGCTGTTTCCAAAACCACACCATTACGCTGAAGGTCGGCTATATTTCGGCTGTATATCTGGCCGCCTTCTTTTATTTCCATCAGGAAAGAAAGGGAGATAGCTTTATAAGTAAGGGTATTGGTGATGCCTAAGACATATTTAGGATTCGGGTTTCCGATTTTCTGTACACCCGGTGTCACCAGTGGCAAACCATTGGCGCCAACGATAATCTTATTGCCTTTGTTGGGATCCCTCCTGTATGCATTACCATATATCTGGCCGTATTCATCACCGGCCACAAGGCGTACGTTAGGCGTAACGAAACCTCCGAGGAAGATATTGGTAACTCCCGGGGCCAGGCTTTCAACAATGGCTTTAAACTGTGTATAAGCTAAATTGACACCCCAGGTAAATGACTTGGTCTTTATTGGTGTGGCATTCACCCCTAATTCAACGCCATTATTAGTAAGATTACCTGCATTCTGAGTAAATGCTGTGATGCCTGATGTAGCTGAAACAGGAACACTAAAGATGAGGTCTCTTGATTTTTGTTTATAACGGGCCACTTCCACATTCAGCCTGCCTTTAAATAGAGACACCTCTATGGCTATCTCACGGTTTTGTGTAAACTCAGGGCCTAAAGTAGGATCACCTGCTATATTACTGAGGGCAAAGCCCTGAATCCCGTTAAACGGAAAAGTAATGTTGGGACCAAAACCATCAGCAGAACCAGCGCCTCCAAAATAAGAATCGGTTCCGTATAGGAAGTCTGTCCCTGCTTTACCAACAGTAGCTATATTACCCCTGATCCTGATACTTTCAATTATCTTACTCTTTAGCTTAGGGAACAGTTCTGTAATACTAAGATTGCCACCTACTCCATTATACAGGTAGGAATTGTTTCCAATTTTGAAAGATGAAACCCAGTCATTTCTTAAAGTAACGTTAGCCGTGAAAATGCTTTTATAACTCAGAGATAAATCACCATACAAACCAATTAACCTGAATTTAAAGGAATTAAATCCAGGAGCGGGGCTGAAAGTAGTGGTGTTGCTTAACTGCTCAAAATCCCTTACAATTATTCCTTTGCCATCTAACTGGGCTGCATTACCATAGTTCTGCTGAAACTCGGTTCCGAAAATAAAAGTTCCGCTCCATGCTTTAACCCTTTTACTGGCTGTAAAAAATCCATTGGAGTTAAGGTTGCGTGAATTACTTCTGACTTCCCGAATACCACCAACTGCATTTGCGGAGGTGTTGGCACCACCTCTTGCGCCTATCTGGTCGTAAGCATGGCTAAAGAAGGAAAAAATGTCAGTGCCTACTTTATAGTCAAACTGCAGCCATTTTGTTAGCCTGAAATTGAAAGAAACGTTTCCAATGAAACGATTGATTTCATCATTGAAACGATTATGCTTTATAGTCCAATGCGGGTGGTCTTCACCTAACGGAAACGCTGGTTGCCGGCAGCATCTTCATAAGCCAGGCCGCTCAAATCATAAGTTCTTGGTGTAAACCAGCCACGGAACAAAGGATTGCTCAACTGATTGCCCTGCTGTGTTCTGCGGGATGCATTATTTGAGTAATTGCCACTTGCAGAAACAGTTAGCCAATTATTAACTTTGGAACTGGCATTCAGTGAAAAATTGTGACGGGTGAGCAGGTTGTTTTCCAGCACACCGGTATTTTTTAAATATCCATAAGAAAAACGGAAAGTATTTTTATCAGTTCCTCCTGAAAAGGAAAGATTGCCCTGCCAGTTCATACCATTTTTAAAAATCTCTCTTACGTTATTGGGGTATGCCTTCAGTACTTCTGTTCTTGTGTTGGTGTTGGTAGCGGGGTTGTAAGCATTGGTCACCGTCTGACCCACGATGCGGGGACCCCAGGATGTTTGTGCAGTAGGAGAAAAAACTCCGCTATTTCCCTGGGCATACTCGTTCTGGTAATCAGGAAAACGGTTTACACTTTCAATCTGGTAAGTGGTAGAAAATTGGATTGCATTTTTCTGACCGGCCTTACCTTTTTTGGTTGTGATAAGGATAACTCCGGTAGATGCTCTTGAGCCATACAATACAGCAGCGGAAGCGCCTTTCAGTACGCTGATGCTTTCAATATCGTCTTGGTTCAGGTCAATAGCACGGCTTGACCTTGGTGCACCGTTTTGAAGGGGCGTACCGCCACCGCTGTTATCAATGGGAATTCCGTCCACCACAAACAAAGGTTGGTTAGTACCCTGGAAGGTGGTGAAACCACGGATAAGAATGCTGGAGCTTGAAAAAGAACCGCCGCTTCCCTGTGTTCTTACACCAGGTATTTTTGATGCAAGGGCATTGGTGATGTTGGTAGTGTGGGACTGCGAAAGCTCAGTGCCGCTTAGTTGGGTAACGCCATAACCCAGGTCTTTTTTATTTTTTTTGATACCAAATGCCGTAACCACCACTTCTGACATTGTTTTGTCTTCAGCTTTCAGTTTTGCATCTATCACTGATCCACTGCCGATAGGCGCTTCAAAACTGACCATGTCAACTGCAGAAAAAACAAGAACGGTTGCGCCGGCAGGAACAGTGAGGGAATAGGTCCCGTCGGCCTTTGTTACTGTACCGGTTGTTGTTCCCTTCGCCATCACCGATACATTCTGAAGAGGAGTGCCCTTATCATCGGTAACCTTACCGCTGACTGTGCGTTGTGCTAAAGCCTGTGTGGCAAAGAACACAACTCCCCAAAGGAGTAAAAACAATTTTCTCATGAGCATTTAGTTTTAATATATAATTGAAATCAAGAGCCTTCCGTTCCTGCCTCCCACGAAACATGGACCAAAAGGGGCTTGAAATTAAAGAACCTTGCACAAACAGTAAAAAAAACGTTTGGTTTCCGTGAAACAGCCCGCCGGTTGATAATGAATTTCTGAACCTTACCCTAATAACGACAATTTTCAACCTGTGGTTGCTGCATTTCAGCCGATGACATCTGTCCCGGAACGATGCTGTAAAAGTAATAAAATCAGCTATTTCTTCCTCTTTACGAGGGAAATTAAAATCGAGGGTAAAAGTACCAGATTTGTAAGGGTGGCTGTTACCAGGGTAAGTGAGGTAAGCCAGCCCAATGCCTTGGTGCCGTCGAACCCGCTAAAACAGAAAATGACAAAACCGGCAATAAGCACCAGCGAGGTGTAGATAATGCTTATTCCGGTGCTGTGAATGGTGTCAATCACCGTTTTTTTCATGTCAAAATTGTTGCCCGGAAGTTCTTGCTTATAGTTTACCAAAAACCGGATGGTAACATCAATGGCAATGCCGAGCGCCACGCTGAAAACCAGCACTGTGGATGGTTTCAGGGGAATGCTTAACCACCCCATGACGCCAGCCGTAATCAGCAGGGGAATGATGTTTGGGATAAGGGAGCAGATCAATATCCGGGCCGACCGGAACAGGTAAAGCATGCACAGCGCAATGAACAGAAAAGCCCAAAGAATACTGTCTTTAAGTCCATTGATGATGTAATGGCTGCCTTCCAGGAAGGTGACACTGGTGCCGGTGAGCTGCACCTCATATTTTTCTTTTGGAAAAAGCTGGTTCACCCTTACCGAAATGCTGTCCAGTATCCGGGGCAGTCTTTTGCTCCCCACATCCTTCATACTTACGCTTATCCGTGCCTTTTGCCGGGTGCTGTCCATAAATGTGCTTACCAATTTTGCAAATGAATTTTTTGCCTTACCGGAGTCTTTTCCGGAACTCAGGTACTGTGAAAGGGCGGGCAGGTCAAATTCCAGGGGCATGGAGTAATTATTGCTGTCTCCGTCAAAAAAAGCCTGTTTTGCAAATTTCAATCCATCAATAACACTAAGTGGCCGGCCAACATCCGGCATGGATGCAAGGAATTCAGACAAAGAATCAATCCGTACAAGATTGCTGTAATTGCGGGAAGCACCTCTTTTTTCTTTGGTATCTACTACAATCTCCAGCGGCATCACTCCTTTGAAATTATTTTCAAAAAAGCGCAGGTCGGTATAAATTTTATCGGACTTGGGAAGGTCATCTACAATGAAGCCAAGGCTCTTTAACCTTAGCATACCGGTCACAGAAACTGCAATGATGATGGCAGTAATAGCGTAGATAAGTTTTCGGTGGTTAAGCGACCATTTTTCCAGCCGGTCAAGCCAGCGATTGAGCTTTTGATTTTCCAGGTATTTGGTATGCCTGCTTTTAGGGGGAGGTAAAAAACTCAATACGGTTGGTATAAACACAAGGGATATAAAAAATAACGCTATGATATTGATACCTGCTACAATGCCGAATTCCTTTAGTATCTGACTTTGGGTGAGGGCAAACACAGCAAAGCCGATAGCGGCAGTCAGGTTGCAGAACAGGGTAACCACCCCCATTCGATTCACCATCATGAGCAGAGATTTTTTCTTGTCGCCGGTTTCGTTGTATGCAGTATGATACTTGTTTAGAAAATAGATACAATTGGGAATTCCGATGACGACTATCAAAGGCGGTATCAGTGCATTCAGAATACTTATTTTGTAATCGAATAACTCAATAGTGGCAAAACTCCATATCACTCCCATGGCCACCACGGCCAGTGAAAGCCACATGGCGCTGAGGCTGCGGAAAAACAACAACAGAATGATTGCTGATAAAATGATGGAGGCAAAAATGAACATCCGCATTTCCTTTACTATCCTCACCGAAAGCTGTGTGCGGATATGCGGCAGTCCGCTTTTGTAAACAGTCAACCCGTTTGCTTTTCCAAATTCATCAGCAATCTTTCCAATATTGTTTACAATACTGATGCGCACTTTTTTTGCCATCAGCTCTTTATTAATGCGTACACCCATCAGCCATGCATTGGTGGAAGGGTTGTAGAGAAGCTGGCGATAAAAAGGAAGCCTCATAAAAATGGCGGCGCCGCTGTCTATCTCTGCCTGTGTAAGTTGCCTGTCGGGGAAAATGGTATCAGCTTTCAGCCTTTCCGTTTCTGTCATTTTCACCAGGTTGACAGCAGAAGGAACGGAAATAATATCATCCACACCAACCACTTTTTTCAGTTCCCGTTGCAAATCAGCATAATGGTTAAATGTCTTTTCCTGAAAAAAACTATCTGTCTGTATACCGATGACCAGGAGATTGCCGTCTTCGCCGAATTTATTTCGAAATTCCTGATAGGCTTTGTACTTGGGATTGTTGGTGGGAATGGCCCTTGAAAAATCATAGCTCAACTGAACCCGGCTGGCATGGTACATCATAAACCCGGTAGCAGCCACCAGCAGGAACAATAGCGGTAAACGATATTTCAGAATAAATTTTCCGAGATTATGCCACATATAAGCAGGAGGGTGGTAAGGCTGCAAAGAAACGTAAAAAGTTCAAGGGTTTAAGGTTTAAAGTTTAAGGTTGTTCCGTTTGCAATAATTTTGGAAAGTGAGATATTTTTTTTCTTTACTGATTTTAATAAAAGCAACAGTTGCTTTTAACCAAATGCCTGTTCCGCCGATAGGTCAGTGGCGGGAACACCTGCCCTACAATAGCGCTATTGATGTGACAGTTGGTGATGGAAAAGTATATTGCGCCACACCCTACAGTTTGTTTTCAGTGGACAATGCTGAGAATATCATTGAACGATATAGCCGTGTTACCGGGTTAAATGAAACCGGCATCAGCGCCATCCGGTACGACGAGACCAATAAAAAATTATTTATCGCTTACAGCAACAGCAATATTGATATTATTTACAAGAATGATATCTACAATGTGCCGGATATCAAACGGGATAATATTGCCGGGGATAAAAACATATACAACATATATCCCCTTGGCAAAAATTATTATCTCTCCACCGGCCTCGGCGTAATTGTTATTGATGGCGATCGTTATGAAGTGAAGGATTCCTGGTTCATTGGTGCTGGCGGCAACCAGGTAAAAGTGAATGGGTTTACCAGCGACGGTACTTTTTTTTATGCTGCCACAGAAGAGGGGTTGAAAAAAGTACCGATGAATTCTTCTAACCCTGCCGATTATGCCAACTGGCAGATAGTGAGCGGAAGTAATGGCTTGCCAGCAGGCGCTTGTAAGAATGTAATCAATGTTCAGAATAAAGTTATTGTTCAAAAAAATGATTCCTTGTTTGTGCAGAATGGAACATCCTGGTCATTGTTGTACACAGATGCATGGCCTTTTGTCAATGTGAATACAACTGAAAACAAAATTCAAATATGTGAAAGGCAGGCCGGTGGCATCAGCAGGGTAGTAATATTGAATCCTGATGGCACCGTTGCAACAACATTGGCAAATACCGGCGCTGTTTCATTTCCAAGAAAAGCGATCCTGTTCAATAACGATCCCTGGGTGGCCGACCAGTTTGCCTGTTTGTCGCATTTTGGATCTTCCATGTCGTACGAGCAATATATCCCCAATTCACCTCAGGGATTAGCCAGCGGTGAAATGATTGTTTACAATAATATTTTTTATGCCACATCCGGCTCGGTAAACAGCACCTGGAATTACCAGTACAATGGAGATGGCGTTTATGTTTTTAAAGAAGGGAACCCGATAGCTATCGGGTGGAATAATATCAATAGGTATAAATATGCGGCGATTGACACACTGCTGGACTATATCACAATTGCCATTGACAAAAGAAATGAAACGATCTGGGCCGGTTCTTATGGCGGCGGATTATTGCATATAAAACCTGGACCTTCATTTGAGCTCTTTAAACAAAATAATTTAGGAGCAACAGTTGGCGACCCGGCAAGTTATCGTGTAGCTGGCCTTGCATTTGACGGAGAAAACAATTTATGGATATCCAATTTTGGTTCTTCACAGCCATTAAGAGTCCGTAAAAATGATGGAGGCTGGAAAAATTTCTCCCTGCCATTTTCTTTGTTTGAAAATGCATTATCACAAATTGTTATTGATGATAATAATTATAAATGGATCGTATCACCGTTGGGTAATGGATTGATATGTTATGACCATGGTTCATCTATTGATAACACAACGGATGACAAATGGAGGCGTTTGCGAAACGGTGCCGGAAATGGCAACCTGCCCAGTAGCGATGTGCAATGCGTAGCAAAAGATAAGAACGGATTTATCTGGGTGGGCACTGTAGATGGTATTGCCGTCTTTCAATGTCCTGAGCAGATATTCTCATCTCCGGCCTGCGATGCCATCTGGCCCATAGTGCCCAATGGAAATTTTGCCGGTTACCTGTTCAAAGGACAGGAAGTGCGGAGCATTGCTGTAGATGGCGCCGACAGAAAATGGGTGGCCACAAAGAACGGAGTGTTTCTTATCAGCAGCGAAGGAGAGAAAGTTATTTACGGATTTACGGAAGACAACAGTCCATTGCTGAGCAGTGATGTAAAGAAAATAACCATTGATGGAAAAACAGGTGAAGTATATTTTGCTACGGCAAAAGGAATTTGTTCTTTTCGCAGCACAGCTACAGAAGGTGGAGAAGCTAATGAGGATGTGCTGGTGTTTCCTAATCCTGTGCCACCGGGGTATACCGGCGCTATTGCCATTCGTGGGTTAGTGAATAATGCTGTCGTAAAGATCACTGAACTCGATGGAAAATTAGTTTATCAGACAAGGGCATTGGGCGGGCAGGCTGTATGGGATGGAAGAAATTATAAAGGACAAAAAATTTCCAGCGGTGTTTATTTGGTACTGGTGAATGAGGATGGTAAAAAGGAGAGAGCAGCGACAAAGATTTTTTTTATAAGTAAATAAGAATAGCCGGAAAGGCGGTAAGACGGAAAGAAAATATTTACCGCCTTCCCGTCTTACAGGCCAAAAAAATGCCGGATAAGCTACATAAAACAAAAGGCCTTGTGTTGCGGACAGTGAAGTATGGAGAGACCAGCATCATCGTTACCGTCTTCACAGAATTATTTGGTGTGCAATCTTACCTGGTGAATGGTGTGCGAACTTCCACTAAAAAAGGAACCGGGAAAGCCAACCTGTTTCAACCCTCCGCCATACTTGACCTGGTGGTGTATCATAATGAGCTGAAACACCTGAATCGCATCAAAGAATTCAAATGGGCATACATCTACAAAAATATTTTCAGTGATGTGCCGAAGAATACGGTGGCATTGTTCATGGTGGAATTATTGACCAAATGCCTGAAACAACCTGAAGGCAATCCTGAACTTTTCCATTTTACGGAAGACATTTTTATGAAACTGGATGAAAGCAGTGGCGCTATCATGGCCAATCTCCCGTTGTTCTTCGCCCTGCATCTTCCTTTTCATTTCGGTTTTCGTATTGCAGATAATTACAACGATAAGAATCCTTTTCTTGACCTGCAGGAAGGAGGTTTTACAAGTGAACAGCCACGCCATCCCCATTTTCTGGAAGACAAACAGGCGGCCGTTACCTCCCAGTTATTACAGGTGATGCAGCCGGAAGAGTTGCAAGACATCAAACTCAATCATGATTTTCGCCGGCATTTATTACAGCGGTATGACGATTATTACCGGTTGCATATACAGGATTTTGGAACGATGAAGAGTTTGCCGGTGCTGAGGGAAGTGTTGAGCTAAAGGTCAAACTCTACTGTCAGTGGAGTATGGTCGCTTAACCCGCACCATTTTTTATGACTTCCGATTTTTACTTTCTGTATTTTTTCCGCAAAATCTGTCGACGCAAAACAATAATCAATATGATAGGCTTTGTCAGGATGCCGGTACATAAATAGTGTATTATGTTTTTCCTGACCTTGTTGTTGATTATAAAATTTATGGTAGGTGCTGTAAATTTGTTTGTTTTCTAACAACGCAACAACAGTTGAATGATTCCCTTCACGTCTTGGTTTGTCCCAAATCGTATTACTGTTGAAATCACCAGCTAAAATTATTTTTTCCCTTTTTAACAGATCAGAATAAAAGTTTAGTGCTTTCCAAACCTGACCTATATACTCAAAGCCTTTGTCCTGCGGATTATTAGCCCAAATCGCAAATAAAATAAAATCATCTTTCCCGCCAGTTACCAGTATGGGAACTATTGTACGAAAGCAGGGATTATACAAATCCAGCAACTGAAATTTATAATTGCTATAAGAAAACACCCCAAGCCCTTTGTTTAAATTTTCTCCTTGCCAAAAAATATCTGCCGGTAATATTGTTCCAGGGTTGAATTTTAATTTGTCAGGATGTTCGCATTCGGGTATGATAGCAATATCTGGTTGCTGTTTCAGGATAAAGCCGGCCTTTTTTCTAAAGGCCATATTGCAGTTCCATATTATTATTCTCAAAACAGTTTTTTATTTTGTTAATAGAGCAACTATAATAGCCTTTTGGCTTTTGCTTGAGTTAGATCAAAAAGCACAACACCCGGTTTTTTCCCCCTCTCAAAACTCCCAAATAAACTATCCATCTGTAATGCCTTCGCCCCATTGCTGGTGGCCCAGCGCAGCATGGTTTCCATTTCAATATGCGGAAAATGTTTTTGTATTGTTTTTATTTCTTCCAGAATACTTAATTGATGATTGGAGGCAAGGCTGTCCGTACCCAGCACTATTTCACAATCATTCTTCATCAGCATATCAATATCGGGTAACTGACCAGTAATATATTGGTTGGCATTTGGACATAAACACCAATGAAGTTGTAAGCCACTGTTTTTTGCAAATGCAATATCTTCTTCCGATGTATGAACATTATGCACCAGTATCACGGATTGATGGTGCATGAATTTTGGAAGATAGCTTTGCAAACTGCTCTTGCCCGATGGCCGGAAAAAAGAACTGTCAATATTCATCTTCTCATAGAGTTCGGCCAGTTCGCCGGTCTTATTCATGAACCATTCATTCTCTCCGGCTGTTTCCTGGTTGTGGATGGTCATCAGGTGATTGCCAGGGAAATGGAGGATCAACTCCCATAATTCATCAGCTACAGAATAAGGCGCATGTGGGACAATACCCCCAGCCCCCGTCCGTACCGGCACGGGCGGACCTAAAGGGGAGTAATTTTCGTTTTTGAAAAGCACATCTCTATACTTTTCATAAATACTTCTGGCTCTTTCAAAACGTTGCGCTGCTATGGCAGGATTGAAACCACTTGCTTCAATAAAATTGTGATAGTATAAGCGGCCTTTTATTTTCTGGGGAATGGTTAATGCATTATTGCAAATATCCCCAACGGCCACAATGCCATTTGCGAGCATTTCGTCTTCGGCTTTTTCAATTGCTGTTAAAATTTTTTCTTCCGGAAACTGCCGTTGTTGCACAACGTCTACAACAAACTTCACCAGTCCTGTTTTTTTCTGTATCAGTCCTTTCATATGGCTTAGCTCAAGGTGGCAGTGACAATTGATAAAGCCCGGGGAAATTATTCCGTTGAATTGCTGTACATCATCTCCCGCCTCGCCTGCAGGAACAATAGCCTCAACAACCCCGTCTTGATCTATTATTAATACACTATCATCTTCTAAAAAGCGATACCCGTCAAATAACCTATCCGCCTTGAATTTCCTGAAACCCATGTGAACAAAATTCTACTATCAGGCCTCAAATTCCAAATCATTAAATTTGCGCCTCATTGGAATTTATCTCATTATGCTTGATCGTTTAGAAGCCATAAAAGCCCGTTTTGACCAGCTCGGTGTTGCATTGACCAATCCTGAGATAGTGGGCAACAATAAAAAATTTGCGGAAACCAGTAAGGAATACCGCAGTCTTGAAAAAATCGTCGTAGCCTATAGTGATTACAAAAAGATACTGGACGATATAGATTTTTACAAAGAAGCCCTTGCAGGCGCTGACGAAGAAATGCGGGAGCTGGCCAAAACAGAAGCACCGGCTTTAGAAGAAAAGAAGACAGCAATGGAATCATTCATCCGCCAGTTACTGATACCTAAAGACCCGCAGGATGAAAAAAATGCCATCCTGGAGATCCGGGCCGGCACAGGCGGAGACGAAGCCAGTTTGTTTGCCGGCGATCTGCTGAGAATGTATATGCGGTATTGTGAAAGGCGTGGCTGGAAAACAGCATTGCTCAGTGAGAACGAGGGAACCGTTGGCGGATATAAGGAAGTGCAACTGGAAGTAACGGGTGATGATGTGTATGGCACTTTGAAATTTGAAAGTGGTGTGCACCGGGTGCAAAGGGTGCCTGATACTGAAGCAAGCGGACGGGTGCATACATCCGCAGCAACAGTAGCAGTGATGCCTGAAGCAGAAGAAGTGGATTTTGAATTAAATCCTGCCGACGTAAAAATGGAAACAGCCCGAAGTGGTGGGGCGGGTGGCCAAAACGTAAATAAAGTAGAAACCAAAGTGATGCTTACGCATATACCCACCGGCACAGTTGTTATTTGTCAAACAGAACGTTCCCAATTAGGCAACCGGGAAAAGGCCATGCAGATGCTCCGCACAAGATTGTATGAGGAGCAGGTAAGAAAACAGGAAGAAGAAATTTCCCGGCACCGGAAAAGCCTGGTAAGCACCGGGGACCGCAGCGCCAAAATAAGAACCTACAATTTTCCCCAGGGTCGTGTTACCGACCACCGTATTGGTCTTACACTTTACAATCTTGATGCTGTCTTGAATGGCGAGATACAGCAGTTGATTGAAGCCCTTCAGTTTGCCGAAAACTCCGAAAAGCTGGCAAAACAGAATTGATTGTGATCAGGATTTCCCTTTTTCGGTAAAAAGTTGTTATTACCCGCCTTTTGTCATTTCACTGTCAGGGATTGGTTTTGTTTAACCGATTACCCAGATCTATTTTTGCATCGTGTTTCTCTCACTGCTGACTATCAGTTCTGTAGATAGAAAAAGGTTTTACAAGTTTGTAGTTGTTTAAACGGTTCTATCGTAGTGTTACAACGATGGACTTGAAGTTTTACGAAAGGGGCGTTAAGGGGAACTACTGAAGACGGGCTTTTAAACTTTCATTAACAGCAGACATCATACTACCGGCAGTAAATTTGCGTTATACAATTCAACAACGATTATTTGAACTCATTATAAAGACAGTCAATTTTCTCATAAGCAGTTAGTTTTGGTTGCGACC
>CAYHPA010000049.1:0-17652 GCA_964358155.1 uncultured Chitinophaga sp. | reverse complement strand
TCTCATAGCAAAAGAGGCAAAAAGATACGGAAGCAAACCGCCGATTAAAAGACCAACCAAAACCCTATAATCCTCCAAAAGAAAAGAAACTTGTTCTCCAAAACCCCGAATCTCTTGGGTAAAAGCCGAGAACAAAACCAAAGCCGCCAAGCCCGCCGAAGCTATAGCGTACGCAGGCTTCGCTTTTTTAAGTACAATACTTTTATTTCGGGCAGGCTTCGGCGGACGAAGTCTGCATCCTTTGCTACAGCTTCATTTGACTTTCGGGCTTAACTTTATTTATAAAAGTTATGGTATGCATTACGTTTACATCTTAGAATGTAATGATGGCTCACCCTATACAGGTTGTACAGAAGATTTAAAAGCAAGATTTCAAAGACATACTAATGGGCAAGTACCTGCCACTAAATCAAGATTACCTGTAAAATTGACCTTTTATTGTGCCTTTAAAGACAAATACAAAGCTTTTGAGTTTGAAAAGTATCTCAAGTCAGGTTCAGGAAGGGCCTTTATGCAAAAAAGATTCCTTTAGTTTCTAAATCGGCAACTTTCCGTCTTATAAAATAACAGCAAATCAGGCAGAAGCCGCTATATTTGCACTCCCATTCCGATAGCTATCGGAAGAATCGGGAAGTAGCGCAGGCCGGTAGCGCACCTGGTTTGGGACCAGGGGGTCGCAGGTTCGAATCCTGTCTTCCCGACTTAAGAATCCTGTCTATCGGCAGGATTCTTAATTTTACCTATCATCTGAATTGCAAATGCACATTATCGTAACCGGCGGTGCCGGTTTTATTGGCAGCAATCTTATCAAAACCCTTTTCCGGCAGCATCCGGGAATAAGGATTACCTGCATCGACAATTTTGACCCCTTTTATTCAGCTGATATAAAGCAGCTCAACATCCGGGAATTTAAAAATAATCCTGATTTCCACTTTTTTTACAACGATATCGCAACTACACCGGCAAATGAACTGGCTGAGCTGATAACTGAACCGGTGGGTGCTATTATTCACCTGGCCGCAAAAGCAGGAGTGAGGCCAAGTATTCAAAATCCGATGGTCTATCAACAGACTAATGTTATCGGTCTTCAGAATTTGCTTGAATTTGCAAAGCAGAAAAATATCAAACAATTTATTTTTGCATCCAGCAGCAGTGTGTATGGTATCAATGATCATTTTCCGTGGAAAGAGGATGAGCAATTGTTGCCTGTGAGCCCTTATGCCATGACAAAACAGGCCGGAGAAATGCTGGGCCATGTGTATAGCCGGCTTTTTGATATCCGGTTCATTGCTCTTAGGATATTCACCGTGTATGGGCCAGCACAGCGCCCCGACCTGGCTATTCATAAATTCATCAGGGCTATCCTGAAAGGCGAACCTATTACCATGTATGGCGATGGCAGCAGCAGCCGTGACTATACTTTTGTGGATGATATTGTGCAAGGGCTTCTTTCAGCTGTACAATATGATAAAACAGGGTATGAGATCATCAACCTGGGAAACAGCTACAGTATTTCTCTTAAAGAACTTATTCAAACAATTGAGGAAGTTACCGGCAGGCGAGCCATCATTGAACAGCTACCCGACCAGCAAGGTGACCTTCCTAAAACATTTGCTGATATTTCAAAAGCAAAAAACTTACTGAAATATGCTCCGCAAATAAAGCTGAAAGAAGGGGTAAGGCAATTCTATGACTGGTTCAAAGCAAATGAAGAATTGCTGATGCAATAATTACATGGTTATCTCCGGGCTATGTGTCACCTCTTTTTTGGCATGATAAACCTTTCTTACGTTATAGGTTTTCTTATTCTGTGATTCGAAATAGGTTCTTGTATTAATGTCAGCAATGATGCCGATGGTGATAAATTGTATGCCGCCCAGCAACAGTATCAACCCCAGAATCAGCAGCGGCTTGCCCCCGATATCCTGCCCCATTATTTTTAAAACAAGCAGGTAGATATTGATGGCTATGCCGATACCAAAACTGATAAAACCGATCGTGCCAAAAAGGTGCATCGGTTTCTGCATGTACTTCCGCATAAAGACCATCAGCACCAGGTCGCTCATCACTTTAAAAGTCCGGTTGATGCCATACTTACTCTTTCCATGTACTCTTGCATGATGTTTTACATCTACCTGGGTGATTTTTGCACCTTGCAGTTTCGCCAGCACCGGGATAAACCGATGCAATTCGCCATACAATCCTAATTCTTCGGCAATTTCTCTTCTGAAAACTTTCAGGGTGCAGCCATAATCTTTAAAATAAACACCTGTCATGCGGCGGATAAGACTGTTGGCTATTCTGCTGGGTATTTTGCGTAGAAAAAAACCATCCTTCCTGTTCTTCCGATTGCCTGCCACCACATCCCAATCTTCTTTCTTCAGCAATTCAAGCATGGCGGGAATATCAGTGGGATCATTTTGAAGATCGCCGTCCAGCAAAGCAATGTATCTGCCACGGGAATAATCAATACCGGCCGTCATAGCAGTACTCTGGCCATAATTTTTTCTGAGTTCTACCAAAATCGTTCTTTCGTCAGCATAGTTCAGAATTTCCTGTTTGGTTTTGTCGGATGAGCCATCATCTACCAGCACCACTTCATAATCAATACCGCTTAGTGCTGAACGCACCGATTCCAGCAGGGGTTTGATATTATCCTGTTCATCTTTTACTGTAATGACAACCGACAGTTCCCGCATATTCTTTTGAGTTGAGGCAAAGGTACATGTTCAAACATAAAAGAAAGGTTCCGCTGCTGCGGGACCTTTCTTTAACCAAATAACAAGTGCAACAAAGTTTATAGCACGCCAGCCAGTTCCAGGCTTCTTTTTTTCAGTTTCCTTGTCCCGGTTTCTTCAATAACAGGTTCGGGCAGAAGTATCAGTGATGTCCCATTCTCTTTCCACCAGTTGTTTTCCTTTAATTCTTTAAATGAAATGACGCCAACAAGGTATTTCCTGTTTTCCTGTGCATGCCATTCTTCGATCCATTCAAAACGTTTACGGGGAATAAGGCCAAGCTCTTCAAAACTCACATAAACCTTCAAAAAAATCTCATCGCTCAATTCATGCGGTGGATGATGATATAGTTTCTTATATTCATATTTATACTGGTATCGCAGCGCTGAAATATCACTTAATACAGCCGAAGCTGTTGGGAAACTGCCGGCTCCTTTACCATAAAAGAATTGCTTGTCAGCAAACCCGCTTTCTATCACTACACCATTGTATTCATTCTTTACAAAAGCAAGATGATCATCCTGGTTTACAAATTGGGGTAAAACAAAGGCAGCAACCCTGCCATCTTTTAATTTCTGGGCCTGAGCCACCAGCTTTATTTCCTGCTTTTTTGACCGGGCAACAATTGCATCAGCCGCATGAATATTCTGAATACCGTTGAAAAGAATATTCTCCGGGCTTTCAATAATGCCATAAGCATGGGTGAGGAGGAATGCCCATTTGTTCACCGCATCATATCCCTCTACATCCAGCTTCGGGTCGCTTTCTGCAAAACCAGACTGCTGTGCCAATAACAATGCTTCTCTGAAATCAAGACCATCTTCAAACATCTTTGTCAGGATGAAATTAGTAGAGCCGTTTACAATGGCTTTGATGGAATGAAGCAGGTCGTTGTCGTAGTATTCTTCCAGGTTGCGAATAACAGGAATCGAAGCGCAGGCCGCCGCTTCGTACAGGAGCGACCTGCCGGTTTGCTGTTGCAAGGCCAGCAACTCAGGAAGATGCGCTGCGATCATTTTCTTGCTGGCACTTACCGCATGTTTACCATTCTTCAATGCAGTAGTAACGATCTCAAATGCAGCCTCTGCATCATCAATTACTTCCACGATAACATTGATGCCATGGTCGTTCAGCAGGTCGTCCCTGTCTGTGGTAAATAATGATGCCGGGGCATTTCTCTTTTTGCCATAGTTTTTGATACAAATTTTTTTGATTACAGCATTTAATGAAGGAGTTTGCTGCAGTACTTTGAAAAGCCCTTCGCCCACCACGCCAAAACCAAAGAGGCCGATGGTCAACTGATTATTTTTTTTCATGATCTGGATACAGTTTCAGATTTATAATTCAATTCATTTACTTTTCTAAATGCATTTTCCAGGTCAGTAATAAGATCTGTTGCCTCTTCAAGGCCTACTGACAAGCGGATTAAACTGTCAGCCACGCCTGCAGCCTTTCTTTTCTCTGCCGGAATGGATTTATGCGTCATCTGTGCCGGATGGCAAAGCAGGCTTTTTACACCACCAAGACTTTCTGCCAGTTTGAAGTATTTGGTTGAAGTAACAAAAGTGGTTGCGGCTTCTTCGGTGTCATTTTTCAAGGTGAATGAAACAATGCCGCCAAATCCGCTTGATTGTTTTGCAGCAATAGTATGATTCAAATGATTTCTCAGACCAGGATAATAAACCCTATCAATGGCACTATGTGTTTCTAAAAATTCTGCCACAGCCTGCGCATTGATGCAATGCTGTTTGATCCGTAACGGTAGTGTTTCAATACCACGGATAACCAGCCAGCTGTCAAAAGGGGAGAGGATAGCGCCGCTGGCATTCTGGATGAATTTTATCCTGTCACCCAATTCCTTTTCTTTCGTTACTACCAACCCTGCGATAAGATCACTGTGACCGCCGAGATATTTGGTGGCAGAATGCACTACAATATCAGCTCCCAGCAAAAGAGGTTGTTGTAAGGCGGGTGAAGCAAAAGTGTTATCCACGCAAAGCCAGCAGCCCGAAGCCCTCGCAATTCTTGCAATAGCTTCAATATCTGAGATCTTCAGTGTTGGATTGGTTGGTGTTTCGATCCAGATCAATTTTGTTTTCGGGGTAACAGCATTGAAAACATTTTCTGCATTAGTCGTATCAACATAGTTGACTTTAATACCGAACTTTTGATAGATATGGGTGAAGAGACGGAATGCCCCGCCATAGATATCATCTACTGCCAATATCTCATCGCCGGTTTCCAGCAGTTTTATTACTGCATCAATAGCCGCAAGTCCGCTGCCGAATGCAATTCCGGTGGAACCGTTTTCAAGTTTGGCAATGATATCTTCCAGGGTGGCCCTTGTAGGATTACCGGTGCGGGCATAATCATAGCCCTTGTTGACTCCAGGTGCTTCCTGTACAAATGTGGATGTCTGGTAAATAGGGACAGCGATAGCTCCTGTTAACGGGTCTACCGGAATACTGTGGATCAGTTGTGTTGCATTGTTACTCATCTTTCTTGGGTTTGCCCCCATTCCCTAAACGGGAATAAGGAAGTTTTAAAAATTGTAAACAGTTTTTGAAAACACTTACCAACGAAAGACTATCGGGACGAGCAATCCGCCTTCGCTTAAGCTTCGGCGGACAAAGAAAAAGCTCACCCGATAAATCAGATGAGCTTTTGAATATGTTGTTGAAGATATTTTGAAGCTTTTGATCTGACTTATCTGTCCCGACATTCATCGTCGGGGTGGAATTGGCACCTTTCCATGTTTTGTGCAGACACAAACCATGGCAGGTTGTCAAGGCTTCATCGGGCCATTACCCTCTGCCTTTCTTGATAAGTATGTATAAAGAACTGGTGCCTGCCTGCCGAAGCTTTAGCGAAGGCATGGCAAATATAAGGAGCAAAAATTCAGATTTCCAAGCCGGTCTTCAAAAAAGATGACAAACAGCTGTTCGGATTATGTCTGAAACCTTGGCTGAGAAAAGGTTTCATCGAACTTAATTTTTTTTAAATTTTGTGCAAAGATCTTTCCATAACCGTTGATGCGCCTGTAATAGTTTAATAAAATTCAATTCAGGGCCGTATCCTTTTGCTTTTATTAGAGTTACAAATTTCTTTTTATCCATGCTACTCCATGATGAAAGGTCGAGGCAGGCCTGAGAAGGAAGGCTCCATTCCTGCAGGGCTTTTTTTTCATAGCCATTCCATTTACTGAAATCCTTAATTGACAGGACTGATTTTGTTTTCTGCAGGCAATCATGCCCTGCAACTGTTCTGTTGCCGTTATAATTTTTATTGATAAAATCGGTGATTGCCAGGCTGATCTTTGCAGCATCGAAATCCGGAAAGGAATCTTTTGAAAGATGAAGGACAAGATTCGAACCGGTGAATTTTTTCAGCAAATCGACCGAAGTACGATAGTGTTTGTTTTTCTTTCTCCATTCTTCATCTGCCAGTTTTTGTAATTGTTCATTTTCGGGCCTGAAGCCATGTTTATAATAAAACCAGAAAGCACCCGATTCAAGGGCATCTTGGTTTTTTTCTCCAAATTGATAGGGCTTTACTACAAAACACCTTATACCGAAGCGCTGTTTGAATACTCTAAGCAGATTGCCAAATAGTAAGGCAGATTCACCGCCACGAAAAGGAGAAAGGATGTTTATTCCGAACTGGCAACGGGTTCCGAATATCCATCCTCCGCCATAAGCAACCGGTATTCCATTTTTTAAAGCAAGATATCCGATATAAGATTCAATTGAAAGCCTTCGTTCTGAATCCATTCCATATAGCACTATGGTCAATCCTCTTTCCAGCTCAAAGCAGGTGATTTCATTAATGTCGGCATAGGTGAACGGCTCTGTTTCCCGGTAAAGGAAAACAAGGGTTGCCCGGGCAGTATTTATTAAATGCTGTTTTTCTTCAGCCGTAAGTTTTTTGGGAGAAGGAATTCTTTTACTAATCAGTTTTGTGGTTTCAGCCTGCCTGATAATTTCTTTCTGAAAAAATTGTTTATCGTTCAAAGCCCGCAAGGAACTTCTGTTATAGATTGAGTGATTCAGTTTCCATCGTATATAAACACCCAGGTTGTGAAAAAGAAATTCTTTTGTTTTTTCAGATAAGCCGGATGCATCTAATTGCTCTAACAGCCATCGCAGAATTGTAACCGTATTGTTCCCTTTTAATCTTTTAATTCTCTGAAGTAATGACAATTCCCCTGCAGAGGTTAGCTCATACTCAGACCGGGGCAAAATTTGCCTGAAAAAGAGACGGATTGTTTCTGCATCGGCAGCGCTGCTGTCTATTTCTGTTTCTTCCGGAAAATTTTTTGTCAGCCATAGCGCAATAGCGTAACTGAATGAACCAATTATTATTGAGCCCCTGATGCCGGAACCGGTTAACATATTTTGCTGACGGTGATTGGTACCTGCAAAAATCATGGCTACATGTTTTTGTATTTTGTTCAAAGCTTCTGCAGCCAGGCTGTGGATTTCATTATTTTCCGGATAAGCCAGTATCGTCAGCAGGCTGTCGTGATAATTCAGCAAATCCTTTGGATTTACAGGCAGGGTCAGGGCAAGCTGCCGGAGCAATTTCTTTGTTAATAAACTATATTGATAGCCCCTCTGAAGAGTTATTGCGTGTAGTTGCTTAACCAGTTGCCTGCTTTTTTTAATTCCGGCGTCCATTTTGCTACCGAAAGAAATCAATTATGGGTTGAACGGGCATGACTTTCAAAAATTAAAGGCCTGATTTATGTCAGCTTTTTACAGAACGTTCCGGAAAGATGGTTGTTTGTATCTTCGTTCCCCGAAATGAAAGAGGACAAAGCAATCAACGGACAGGGAGGGGCTGATAGCACTGATTTTATTGAAGTATTCGGCGCCCGGGTGCATAACCTGAAAAATATTGATATTTCCATTCCCAAAAACAAACTGGTGGTGATTACCGGTATCAGCGGTAGCGGCAAATCTTCATTGGCATTTGATACGATTTACTCCGAAGGACAAAGAAGATATATGGAAACCTTTGGTGCCTATGCCCGTCAGTTCATTGGTGATATGGAGCGGCCGGATGTAGATAAGATAACCGGGCTTTCTCCCGTTATTTCCATTGAACAGAAAACAACCAATAAAAACCCCCGTTCGACCGTTGGCACCGTCACTGAAATTTATGATTTTCTCCGGTTGCTGTTTGCACGGATCGGCGAGGCCTATTCCTACAGCACCAGAAAACGGATGGTGAAGTGGAGCGAAGAAGAGATCGTAGAAAATATTTTTGAAAAATACCAGGGAAGGAAGATTGCTTTACTGGCTCCACTGGTGCGTGGTCGCAAAGGACACTACCGGGAACTGTTTGAAGAGGTTAGAAAGAAAGGTTTTTTGAAAGTGAGGGTGGACGGGGAGATAAAAGACCTTGTTCCCAAAATGCAGGTTGATCGATATGTGATACATGATATTGAACTGGTGGTGGACCGGCTGCAGGTAACCGATGACCTGAAAGCAAGACTGAGCCAGAGTGTGCAGCAAACGCTGAAATTGGGAAAAGATTTGATGTTTGTGGCGGCCTCCCCAAACCCCTCCGCAGGAGGGGCCTTAGAAACTTCAAAGAAGATAAAGTCATTATCATTGTCGGAAACTGAGAATCCCCCTGCGGGGGACAAGGGGGCTTTGTATTCCAAGCTGCTGATGTGTGAAGACACGGGGATCAGTTACGAAGAACCTTCTCCCAATGCTTTTTCATTTAACTCACCTTACGGTGCCTGCCCGACATGTAAGGGATTAGGGAATGTTTATACTATCAACCTTGACCTTGTATTGCCCGATAAAAATTTGTCAGTGCGGGAAGGCGGTATTTTACCGCTGGGAGAAGAGAGGGATGCCAGTGTATTCAACCAGGTGGCTGAGTTTGCAAAAAAAAATAAGATAAGCATAGATAAGCCGCTTAAGGATTTATCCAAACCCCAGCTTGACCTGTTGCTTTACGGCGACAAGGGGATCAGCCCGGATTTGACAGTAGATGATGCGGACGAATCCATTCCCCATGCTTTTACGGGCAGTTATGAAGGCATCATCCCCATGCTGAAGCGATGGTTTATTTCTGCCAACAGTACAGATTTTTTAAGGGAGTGGGTGGAAAAATACATGGAGCTTGCAAAATGTACTTCCTGTGATGGGGCAAGATTAAAAAAGGAGAGCCTTTGGTTTAAAGTGAACGGAAGAAATATTGCTGAATTAAGCAATATGAACCTGGATAACCTGGCCGCATGGTTTGATGGTATAGAACTGATGCTGGACAACAGGCAAAAAGCAATTGGCAAAGATGTGCTGAAAGAGATACGGGAGAGGCTGCAGTTTCTGCTGGATGTAGGATTAAGCTACCTCAGTTTATTCCGTCCTTCTAAAACGCTCAGTGGTGGCGAATCGCAGCGGATAAGGCTGGCCACTCAGATTGGCTCTCAATTGCAGGGGATCACTTATATCCTTGATGAGCCTTCTATTGGTTTGCACCAACGGGATAACCACCGGTTGATCGATGCTTTGAAAAATCTCCGGGATATAGGCAACAGTGTGCTGGTGGTCGAACATGATAAAGACATCATGCTGTCTGCCGATCATTTGATCGACATCGGACCAAAAGCAGGTTATCATGGAGGTAAAATTGTAGCAGAAGGAAGTCCTGCAGATATTCTGAAACTGAATACACTTACATCAGGATACTTAAACGGCCATCATCGGATTGCTGTTCCCGCAGAAAGAAGAAAGGGGAATGGAAAACTGCTTGAATTAAAAGGTGCAAAAGGTAATAACCTGAAGAATGTCGATGTAAAATTTCCATTGGGAAAATTTATATGTGTGACCGGTGTAAGCGGCAGCGGTAAATCAACCCTGATCAATGAAACGATCTATCCTGTTCTTTCAAAGCATGCCTACGGCTCCAAAATGATGCCGTTGGAACACAAGATGGTGAAAGGGCTGGAGCATATTGATAAAGTAATTGAAATAGACCAATCGCCGATTGGCAGAACGCCACGAAGCAACCCGGCCACTTATTGCGGTTTCTTTACCGAGATCCGGACCTTGTTTGCTTCTATACCTGAGGCCAAGATCCGGGGATATAATGCCGGTCGTTTTTCCTTTAATGTAAAAAGCGGGCGATGCGAAGTGTGCGAAGGCGGCGGCATGCGGGTGATAGAAATGAATTTTTTACCTGATGTGTATGTGCATTGTGAGAAATGCAACGGCAAAAGATATAACCGGGAAACACTGGAGATACGCTACAAAGGCAAATCAATTGCTGATGTGCTGGAAATGACAGTAGAGGAAGCGGTGGAATTTTTTCAGAACGTTCCTTATCTCTACCGGAAAATAAAAGTGCTGGAGGAAGTGGGTCTTGGGTACATCACCTTGGGGCAATCGGCGGTAACGCTAAGCGGAGGCGAGGCACAACGGGTAAAATTGTCAACGGAGCTTTCTAAAAAAGATACTGGCAAAACCTTTTATATACTGGATGAACCGACCACCGGGCTTCATTTTGAAGACATACAGCATTTACTGGATGTGCTGAACAAATTAGTTGACAGGGGCAACAGCGTACTGGTGATAGAGCATAATATGGATGTGATAAAAGTGGCCGACCATATCATCGACATTGGCCCCGAAGGCGGTGATGGGGGAGGAAGGATATTGTTTGAAGGAACACCCGAGGAATTGATAAAGAATAAGGAAAGTTATACGGCGCAGTTTTTAAAAATGGAAATATAAAGTTTATGGCATTTGATAAAATTAGCGGCCTCCCGGAATGGGACGATGACGATTTTCGGGATGAGGATGAGGAAGGAGAGGAGTGGAAACCTAATCCTACACGGGATGCATGCAAAGAAATGTATGAACAGTGGAAGCAGGTAATGATTGTTCTGAAAGGGGCACTGGAGAGTATGGATACTGAAACAAAGGAGGGTGGCTTTCCTGCTGATTATTGGGAAGATCACAAGGCCATGCTAATGGGCGATGCCTACCAGGTAGCAGTTAAAATCAAAAGTTCAGAAGCAGGATTATATATGATCAGGATGGAGAATGCATCTATTATACGCAAGAATGCTCAATTCATCAAGTCCTCTATGCTGACAATGATAGCAGAAAGAGTGATTGAAGAAGCCCATGGCAAAGTAATAAGAGAAGAGATTGATAAGTTCAGAATACTATTCCGCCATTGGGTAAGCACCTTTGAAAGAGATGAGTTTGAAGATGAATGGGGGTTGTTTTAAAGAAAAAACCCCTGACTATGAGCCAGGGGTTTGAAAAAATTGTAACTATACTCTAAGGCTTTGGCACCACAGGTTTTTGAGGCATTTTGATTATGCCCATTACCCAAAGCAAACCGATAGCCCCGGCAGCTATTTCAAGAAATAATCCAAGACCTGCAGATGATTTTACTCCTTGAAATCCCCCACCTCCAACCTGGCTGATGCGGATGAAGAAAATAACAGCGCCTAATACAATGGCTCCGAAACCACCCATAGCAACCATTTTCATATTACCAACATACTCCTTAGTCTTGTCTTCCATTAAAGAGGCAACGGCAACTGCTGCGACACCAATCAAACAAAGATAACCCCAACCACGAAATCCATTTACTGATCTGCTGCCGCCTCCATATCCTTCAAACCTGTAGGAGACAGTTATCCAAGGAAGTATAATAGCAATAAGAGCTACACCTGCAATGATCAATGCGTACAGTTTCTGTTTGTGAAGATTTAAATTTTCCATAATTAAGTTGATTGATTTTGGTTGGGCCTACTCTTTTTGGCTTTTCGGCAATGCGCCCCTGAACTTTAGGAGTCAGGAATCCGGTTATTGTTACTAAAAATAATTATATCCTCCGTATTTGGGCCGATTAAAGGACTTAATAATTTCTGCCTGTACTAAACCCACTAAAATGACTGCCACAACTGTTATTAAAATTACAACCGCCAGATAAGCCACATGCTTATCAACAGGAGTTTTTTTCATCACAGGTATTCCTGTATAAAGTGGATAAATCGAGTATAAGGTACAAAGAATTACAATGATATTAAGCGCAGGGAACAAAAGAAAGATAGCTCCAACATAAGCGGCAGTTAACGAATAGGCAGCTAATTGAAAAGATTTGTTCCAGTTTTTTTCTGAACTAAAGGATTGAGCCAGTGCATCAATAGCGGCAGCTACAATATATACCGTAACAACAGTTAAGATAACAAATAGCAATGCACCTATTAGCCCTGCTTTGACACTGGCCGTATTTCCGCCATAATAACCCGTGCTCCGGCCAATTAATCCCTGACCAATAAAAGTAGCAATAGCTCCAATCGATAACATTGGGAGTATATAGGAAGTCAGGATAACCGATGGTTTGGTTTGCTCCTTATCGACTAAAGGCCACTCATTTTTTGGAGTAATCAAGATGTTTTTGGCCCTGTCAATTACTTTATTGCCCCCGCTTTGTTTAGAACTTTGCGAAGAAGCCGGGGTTGATTGCTTTGGTTGCTCTGACATGTAAAAAAATACTTTTTTTGGCAGATAAGATATTGCTTCCGCCTTAATTATGAACCTAATATAGGACAGTTTTTCAAAAACAAATCACCAGCAATGGTTTTTTTTTAAACCGTATAGTAACAACGGCTTGAGAAGCAGGAAGAAGGAGGGGACAGAACCCGGAAGCAGGGCAGGAAAGGGCTGAAAAAAATCTTTGTGGCGGCCAGGGTCACTGGGTTTTTCACCGGATATTAATCAACCGGCTTGCCTGCCTGTTCGGGTTTCTTAGTTATGACGAGTAAAAGAGCTCGGAATTGGTAACGAAGTATATAAAGTAAATAAAGTGAAAGGGCAGTCAAACTTTATATACCAGATACAGACCGATAAAGTGGGCAGAGAGTGTTCAATAAAATTTATACAAATGAGAGTACCAATAGAGAACGGATCAGGTTTTATCAACCAGGTATCAGATTTTATTAAGCTCCCTGCCGCTTATCGGCACGGCATTGAATATTGTCAGTAAGGGTTACCTTATTTCAAACTTACCGGCAGCTGTTTCTTCATCACCGCAAAAGACACGGTACACATAAGTGCCCCTTGCCAGGCCTGCTATGCGGTAATGATCACCTGCTTTCATTTTATAATTCTGCACCATAGTGCCTTGCAGGTCAAAAACGAAAAAGTCAATTTGCTTTCCGTTATTGTCCTTGGCCACCACATGCATCTCCCTTTTTACCACATCAGGATAGATCTTTACTGAACTGTTGTTGAGGGAGGCGAAAGACTTTTGTGCCTTTGTTTTGTTTTTCTTTTTGGCCGGTTCTTCTTCTCCGGGATTAGTGGCGGATACTGTAATTTTTTTAAACTGGTTCCCGTTTGCCATTAATGGCTGTGCAAATAATACTGCGGCGCTGACGCTCAGTATAAAGGCAGCCTTTAGTTGTTTGTGGGTGGAAAGTGGTTTCATAGTGGGTAGGGGTTTTAGGTTATTGTTTTTAGTTGTTTTATAGGGTTAATAGAATACAGGACATTTTAATTGTTTGCTTCTGGCATCTGACTGGCCAAGCCGCCAGCCAAATCGTAAGATGCTGGAGAAATAGGCATCATTTTGTTTGGGGTCGCCTCTTTCGGCAAATTCCTCATAAGGCCTGGTGGTTGGAAAAGTATAAATGCCCCGGTAGTACAATCTTCTTGCCATTGCTGCATCGGCTGCAGGCAGGTGGCTGTCAAAATAGATTGGGTCTATGTAATAATCATGGCTTACATCGTCCACATAATCGGTAAATAACTTACGGTGCAGCACCTCAAAGCCCAGGTACATATTTTCTTTCAGATAGAATTTAAAGCCCAGTCCCAGCAGCACATTCATCTGGGTTAGTTTGTAGGGTTTGCTGTCAGGATATTCGGCAAAACCCTGTCCTTCCAGCTTCAGGGGAGCCAGTTCGGTCCAGCTGCCGTCCACATCTTTTGCTTTTGGATTAAAATGGTATATACCGGCACCGCCTAATACATAGGGCCGGAATTTGCCCTGCAAACCTTCATATTGTTCAAACAGAACAGTAGGATAAATTTCCAGCGCTGCATATACTTCATTGATATTCGATTTGAAGTGAAGATTTCTGTATTTGCGGTCTTCTTCGGCGCCGCCTTTAGCAGGAGCTTCGGCGTCATTGCCTTCCACATAGCCAAGGTTTCCTGCTATGCGCAGACCTACCCATTCAGCGGGGTAATAATTGAGATAAAGGCCTTTGGAAAGTTTGGTAAGCGGAAGATCAAGGTCTTTTAAAAATGTTTTGCCAACACCGGCAGATCCACCCAGGTCGCCCAGGAAAAACATGGGACCTATGCCAAGACCCAGTTCTAATTTTCCATTGCCAGAACTGATGGATTGGGAATGGCTTTGATAAGAAAAGACGGTGAAGAAACAGATAAGTACGGACAGCCGTACAAGTAGTAAACTTGTTCTCATTGGTATCGGATTACTGGTTTTTCTAACTATTGGTTCTCGGGTACTAAAGTAGAAAGGAAATGACCGGGCAAAGAATGAGGGGACAATTTTTTTTGAATAGTAAGGGGATAAAAGTTTATCTACCTCGTACTTCTACTAAAACGGTTTTATGATTTTACCATTTCAATGTGTTCGATGCTGTCTTCCATATAAACATCACCAATGGACTGAAAACCAAATTCGGTATAAAATTTTTGCAGGTAAACCTGTGCGCTGATCCGGATAGGTGTTTTTCCATACAGTTCCCGAATACAACTGATGGAACGTTTCATCAGTTCTTTCCCCGTGCCTGTTCCTCTTACCGCAGGGGAGGTAACCACCCTGCCGATGGAGGGTTCGGGGTAAACAATTCCCGGCGGGATGATTCTTGCATAGGCAATCAGCTTTTTATTCTGCATACACATAAGGTGATACGATGGCTGGTCCCTGTTATCCATGTCGGGATACACACAGTTTTGCTCTATGGCAAATACCTCATTCCGCAATTGCAGGATGGCGTATAACTCATGAATAGTGAGTTCGTCAAATTTTTTTAATATCCAGGAAATCATGCATAAAAATAAGCCTGCCCCGCCGGAAAAAATGTACTTTTAAAAAAATCAATTCCATGCCGGTTAAAGACCTCAGCTCGGTTCACCAGTTGATCAGCGATTTATTCCACTGGCCACAAACGGAAAAAGAATGGAAGCGATATGAATTGAAACAGGAGCAAATTGATTTTTTTAATGCAAACGGGTTTGTGAGCGGTATTAAAATGCTGGAGGAAGAACAAGCTGAGAGGATCAGAAATGAATTGGCTGAGATAGCTGATCCAACGCATCCGGGGCATGAATTGTTCTATGAATTTCATTCCAACGAATCAACTGATCCTTCTACAATTCTCTTTCATGCATTAGGCGCTTGGAGGATCACACCCGGTTTACATGATGTGTTGTGGAATCCCCGGTTCGTAGTGGCAGCCAGCCAGCTGTTGGGAAATGTGCCCGTTCGCTTCTGGCACGACCAGATTTTTTGGAAACCACCCAAACAAGGAGGTGTGGTGGCATGGCACCAGGATTATTCCTACTGGACAAGAACAAAACCCATTGCGCATCTCACCTGCTGGTGCGGGCTGGATGATGCGACGAAGGAGAACGGATGTCTGCAATATATTCCCGGTAGCCATCAATGGGGGCTATTGCCCAAGCCGGTGATAGCAGGAGAATTGCAGGGTATCAAAGATTTTTTAAATGATGAACAGAAAAAACAATTTGAAACGCCAATGTTTGCAGAAGTAAAAGCAGGCGAAGCTATTTTTCATCATTCATTGACCCTGCATGGCTCCGGTGCCAATACATCATCCAAACCAAGAAGAGCATTTGTTATTAATGCTTTTGCTGATGGAGTTGTGTCTGATTCTGATGAACCATTGTTGGATGGAGTGAATATAGTCCCGAAAGGAGAGAAGATGCAAGGGCGGTTTTTCCCATTATTGTTTAATTCTTGATGCTATTTCATTTCATCGAGCACTACGGCATAGAACGTACTATAATTTAGCAGCGGGCCATCATTTTTCCATTTTACAAGCACAGACCTGTACCAGTTATAATTGTCATTCACAAGTACTCGTTTAAATGTGTTGGTTTTATCCGACTTAATGAGTGGTAATGTTGCGATGCACTCCTGTTTCTCATCCGGCCAGCTAATACCTATAAAGAAAAATTTGTTGGCAGGAAGGTGAATGCTTTCAGTGCTAAGGTCGATAAAGACCTTATTCTTTTTAACGATGTGTTTTTCTATAGCAATTTGTTTTAAAAAGAATTCTTCTCCAGGGTTCTCTGAACTGGAATCTTCGTAATATAAATGTAGTAACACCGATCCCCAACATTTTGTTCTGCTTAACGGAATGATTATCTTTTTGATTTTATATGTAAGTTCAGATGATGGCAATTCAATTTTTTCCGCATGTTCTGTCTTACTTCCCGGGCCCCATGGAATGCAATTTGCGGTTTCAAAAGCTGTTGCGGAATTAACCTGGCATTTTATATTGCTGTCTAAATAGTTTACGCCATTACCTAGCACAATTGATCGTATCCATTTCCTCTCTTTCACGACAACATCTTTTAAATTCTTTATTTTTTTATCAAGATAAATTACATATCCAATATCGGCACCCTTCAAAACTTTTGTGTTATACTCGGCACAGCTGACTATAACACTATCCTCTGCTCCTATCTGTAAATTAAATTCGCCTTTCTCAGAAGCGATCACTCCTGATGGTTTATTGAGCACTTTTACAGTAGCGAAAGCTATAGCTGCGTTGGTTTGGCTATCAAGAACCTTTCTTGTGCTTTGTGAAAAAAGCAACAGTGTTTTTGAAAGAAAAATTAAAACAAAAAAGCACTTCATGATCTTTAATATCCGTATTTGTTTTTCCAAAGCATTTTCAAAAACTTCCTCAGTTCTTCTTCCCTCGCATTTTTTCCCGGATTATAGAATTTCATTCCGGCAATTTCTTCGGGCAGGTATTCCTGCGGAGAAAAATTATTATCATAACTGTGGGAGTACTCATAGTTTTTTCCGTAGCCAAGGTTCTTCATCAGCCTTGTCGGGGCATTGCGTATATGCAATGGTACCGGCAGATCACCATGCTTTTTTACAGCAGATAGCGCTTCTCCGATGGCCACTGTTGCACTATTACTTTTTGCACTGGAGGCAAGATAGATGGCGCACTGAGATAAAATGAGCTGTGATTCCGGATATCCGATCTTATTCACCGCTTCAAATGTTGCATTGGCCATTACAAGGGCAGTGGGATTAGCATTGCCAATATCTTCGCTGGCCAGTATCAGCATCCTCCTGGCAATAAATTTTACATCTTCACCTCCTTCAATCATTCTTGCCAGCCAGTACACAGCAGCATTCGGATCACTTCCTCTTATGGATTTGATGAAAGCAGAGATGATATCATAATGCTGCTCGCCACTTTTATCGTAGAGTGCAATTCTTTTTTGTGCAACATCCATTACATAGCTGTCGGTAATAACTACATTATCCCCAGGGGCATCGCTGACGATTTCAAGTAAGTTCAATAGTTTTCTTGCATCACCGCCCGAAATATTGATCAGCGCCGCTGTTTCTTTCAGTTCAATCTTTTTCTTTTTTAAAATTTCATCTTTCTTAATGGCAGTTTGTAAAAGATTGACAAGGTCATCTTCATTCAATGGCTTTAGTACATACACCTGGCAGCGGCTGAGCAAGGCGCTGTTCACTTCAAAAGAAGGGTTTTCAGTTGTGGCACCGATCAATGTAATGATACCTTTTTCCACTGCACCGAGCAGCGCATCCTGCTGTCCTTTATTGAAACGATGTATCTCATCAATAAATAATATACCACCTGCCCCGATAGCTATCGGGGTTGTCTTTG
>CAYHPA010000048.1:0-17866 GCA_964358155.1 uncultured Chitinophaga sp. | reverse complement strand
TTTCAGTGAATGCTTCAAATAATTTTGGCGCACATAATTTTTGAAACAGAAAGACTGATCGTCCGCCAGTTCATGGAAGAGGATATGGATAATTTCTTTTTGCTGAGTGGTAACGAATCCGTCATGCAATACATCAGGGCGGTGAGTACAAAGGAAGAAAGCGATAAATTCTTATTGGAAAACATCGCTGCTTACGAAACTAATCCGCACAAGGGCCGCTGGGCGGTGGTTGACAGGACAGACGGTTCTTTTGTAGGTTCATTTGCTATTATTCCTTTGCCATCGCAGCCGGATAAGATGCAATTGGGCTATTCATTAAAGCCGGAGAACTGGGGCAAGGGCTATGCAACAGAACTGACAAAAGAAGGACTTAATTATTTTCTGAACAATTATTCATTGCCGGAGATATATGGAGTAACAGAAATCCCCAACACCGCTTCACAAAAAGTATTACTGAAAGCAGGATTTCAACCTGCTGGTTCTTTTATGGAGAATGAAAAAGAGTTGCTGTTGTTTGTAGTGAAACGAGAGCTTTCTTAGCGTATCAGTGCAAATGTTCCTTTTCGGAATACTTCAGGCTGGCAGCTGGTCTTTGCATTGATCATATAAATAAACACATTCGCATCCTGCGGAATGCCTTTATAGGTTCCATCCCAGCATTGGCCCGGTTGCGTGGTATAAAAAACCCGTTCGCCCCAGCGGTTATAAATACTGAACTCCAGTTGGGTGATGGTTCCCCAGAATTTTATTCCATAGCAATCATTCTTGCCATCATTGTTGGGTGTAAAAGCAGTGGGCATCAGGTAGCCCCCGGCGTTGATAGGGCTTACTTTTACGGTTATCGTGTCATTGTTGGCACAGCCAAATGCATCAGTACCTGTTACGGTGTATTGCGTAGTAATTAATGGGCTTGCAACAGGCGTTGCAGTGTTAGAATTATTCAATGTTCCTGCGGGGGTCCAGCTATATGTTGCCGCACCGGATGCAGATAACTGGCTTTGAAGTACGCTGCAATCTATATCATTGGATTTTGCAGCGTTTATTATGGGCAATGGCCTTACAGTAATTGTTGTGGAAAGGTTGCCCACATTATTACAAAGCGTATCCGTTATTTGTACAGAATAAGTGGTGGTGGCGGGTGGTGATGCCATCGGGTTGGAAATGGCCGGGTTGTTTAATGACCCGGCGGGTGTCCAGCTATATAAATCTCCACCAGAGGCAGAAAGTTGTATGGACGCATTTGGACAAATACTGTTGGGAGCGTTAATAGCAAATGCAGAAGCAGCCCTCACATTCACATTCACTGAATCTGTTTTGCTGCAGCTGTTGGCCCCGGTCACTGTTACATAATAGAGTGTATTGGCCGAAGGTGTTGCTACCGGGTTGGAAATGGATGGATTGCTAAGACCTGTCACCGGCGACCAGCTGTAACCGGTGCCGCCACTGGCGAACAATTGGGCAGAGCCGCTCTGGCATATTGTTGTATCGTTGGATGTGGTTACTATGGGGGACGGGTTCACTGTTATCACGACGGTGTCTTTTGCGACACAGCCATTTACTGTTGTGCCTGTAACAATATATTGCGTGGTAGTGACTGGTGTGGCAACCGGGTTGGCAATAGCGGGATTGCTGAGAGCCGTAGGCGGCACCCATGAATAAGTGGAGGCCCCGGTAGTGTTTAAAGACACAGACAGCCCTTCGCAGATAGTCGTGTTATTATTGGTTACTACGGAAGGGGAGTCAACAGTAATTTTTACACTGTCCCTTCTTATTGTAACCGGGGCAAAAACTATATCATCTAATGCAAAGTCATTGCCGAACAAGATAATATTCTTATTAATCAGTGATATCGTGGCTGAAGTAGCGCTGCCAGAGTTCCAGGTAGTATAAAATTGAACCCAGTTGCAAGGGGGTTGGCTTGCGGTAATTAAATTACCAAGAGGGGTTCCGTTAATAGAAAAAGCAAGTTGCGCAGGGTTCGGAATTGAAATAGAGCATATCCAGGTTGAGAAACTATAATTGGTGTTGGCAGTTACAGGCACTGTTGTTTTCCACACTTCAGCATTGGGGGTCGGCGAACCATTTACCAGCAACATATTTCCTGTACCAGTAGTATGATCAGTGCAGGGAAAATGGGCAAAGTACCAGGCCGATGGATTGGTGCCAACATAGTATTCGCCTTCGGTTGTGTTGTTGGCGGTGTAAAAGTATTGTGATGTAAAACCTGTATTACCGGCATTAAAGTTACCATTGCTGATAAGATTGCTGCCGGTAACCTGGGCGGTATAGTAGTAAGTAATATTTTGAGGTGTGGAGGTGATAGGGGTTGAAGAATTGGGGTTGCTGAGATAAGTGGAAGGTGTCCAGCAGAAATTTGCAGCAGGGGTAGCCAGCAGTTGTTTGGTGGCCCCGAAGCAGATAGTGGTGTCTGTGGTTGCGATAATGTTATCCTGTACAATGGCAATATCAATAGTTTTAAACAAAGTATCTGTGCAAGACCCGTTGCCAACACTATATTTTACAAGAAATGTTCCAAAAGATCCGTAGGTATGTAATGCGTTAATGCTTCCAGAGGCAGTACCGCCATCACCAAACGACCAATAAGGATTTTGGGTATCCAGGCCAGCTCCGGCAAATTGAACAGATAATGGGTTGCAGGTATTTAGCTGGTGAGTGAAATCAAAATTCAATGTATTTCCCGTCACATTTTTTATAGTACTGTCTTTACAGCCATTGATGTCTGTAACAACCAGTTTAACGGTGAACGTACCTGCTGTAAGATAGGTATGACTGGTGTTTTGTGTATTCGCCGTGCCGCCATCACCAAAATACCATTGCCAGGTAGAAATGGGGTTTGTGTTAGTGTAGCCGAAGCCTTTAAAGTCAAATGATTTGCATGCCGTGGCGCTGTCTTTTATCCTAACTGAATCAATATTGGGTTTGAATGGAATAAAATCAAGCGGCAGAACCTGATTAAATAGAGTAGAACCTAACTGTCCCTGCGTGGCTCCCCAGGGATCATTAGCATATCCTGTACATACACCGTTTAACCCACCAGTAACTGTTACACTGACGCTGGCGGGTAATGATGGATTCATGAGCCATACCTTTCCTGCACCACCGCCGCCGCCGGGCCCCACTTTCTGAAAACCGGATGCCGTCATATCCGCTCCATTACCTCCCATTATTTCAACGAGTGATGGATCTATATAATTGCTGACTCTTACAATTACTGTACCTCCTCCGCCACCGCCACCCATACCTTCATGGCAGCCGGAACCTGTGCCGCCACAAGCAACTCCATTATTTCCTTTTGCAATTATTTTGTTGCCGTTCGACTGAAGTTTGCCAGCCATGATAATAGCAATGCCTGAGCCATTACCACCGGTTGCCTGGAATGCTTCGGGATTATTGCTATGACCCGCACCTCCACCACCGCCAAGAAATATTTTATTGGCAGCGTTAGAATAAGTCAATGCATTTCCACCGATGCCCCGATTGTCAAAAGGAACCGCCGTGCATGGAGTGCCTTCAAAGTTGTATCCCCCAAAACCGCCTGCTGCAGCATTGGAGCCGCCGCCACCGCCGGAGTTATGGGAATTTCCACCACCACCACCATTGGCCACTGCACCCTTTCCAAATGATTTTGATGCCGATACTTCTGTAATGCCTTCACCTTTTCCCGAAGCGAGGTCAGGGTTTGCAGGATAATAAAACTGGTTCTCATTGCAATTGAATGAACCGGGATTGGAGAATGGGTCAACTCCTCCCCGGAAGCCTTTGCCGCTTACATCAATATTGGCATTTAGTTTCACTGAATCCAGGACATTCAATACCAATACACCCCCTTTGCTTCCATCCCATGGCAGGCAGGTAAGTGTGGAGCTGACAGTTGCATTTTGATAATAAGGTACCCGAATCAGTTGAACCTTTCCGGCAGGAATATCGTATTGACGGGTAAGAAAATTCTTCAGCTCAATGATATTTCCGGACTTGCTCTTTACAAAATTGAATTCATAGTTGCCTGAATTTTTATAATCAGTAATAGTGCCGAACGCAGCCGTATTAGTAGAGTCAATAACTGCGCCTTTCATTTGTATCATCATTACGGTGTCGCCCGTATTAAATGCTGAGGCATCTTCAACTGTGATCTTGTTGTCACAAACGTTCAGTGCAAGGACAGGGGTGTAATTGTTGATGATGTTGCTGATATTACTTATCACTGCACAAGAGTCAGCCGTGAAAATGCAATTGGGATTTGTATTATTTATGGTGGCACCGCCATTCAATGTTCCATTATAGGCAGCGTTCCCTTGTTTGTTAAGCAAATCATCAAATGTATAATAACCCAGCAGGCCTGCCTGGGTAGTAGGGCCGGGTAAGGACGTATTCATGTATGTCTGTAGCTCGGCTTGTGTTCTTGCTACATTCCATATTCTTACTTCGTTTATATATCCAAAAAAATTTGTGCCAACGGGATTATTAACAGCATAGTCCCCGATTGTCGTCATCCAATTATTCAGTATGAGATTTCCTGTAACAGGCATTTGCCCCATCAGAAATCCATTTCTATAAAATTTCAGCGTAACTCCATTATATACCAGTGCTACATGAAATGTTTTATTTATTGCAAGATTATTGCAGGCAGGAGATAGCAAATAATGTCCGGTAGTAGTGGTAATAGCTGCTAAATCCATTCGTAATACATAATTGGCATCGGTTGTATTTGAATGTTTTGAGACAATATCCTCCCAGTAATTTGCTCCCGAAAGAGGGAATGAGGTGCAGTTAAAATTGGCTTCAATGGTCATTTGATTTCCACTTATATCAAGATCTCCTACAGTAACGCTTTGACCAATAGCCTGTGTTCTAAGCCAATTATTGCAAGTGAGAATATTATTGTTAGGTTCAGTAAATGTATTAGCCCCCTTTTGTTTATAGGTTGATTTTGTTTGGCCAAAGCATGTATTGGCCAATAAAAAGAAAAAAATAAATATACTCTTCATAATAATGGCAAAGGGATTGCTCTCTAAAAATAAACAAACTTTCTAAAGGCCTGTATAATTGTGCGGGGTTATTTTCTTCAGTTCCTTCTTGATGTCGCCGTTGATCTTCAGGCTATCAATAAAATTATGGATGGATTTTTTGTCAATTTTACTATTTCCCCTTGTCAGGTCTTTCAACGCTTCGTAGGGGTTAGGAAAATTTTCCCTTCTTAAAATGGTTTGAATGGCTTCAGACACTATAGCCCAGTTGCTATCCAGGTCATCAAATAATTTGGCATCATTTACTATCAATTTGTCCAGGCCTTTTTCTATTGATCGCATGGCAATCATGGTATGGGCTACCGGAACCCCAATATTGCGCAGCACCGTTGAGTCGGTAAGATCCCTTTGCAATCTTGATACAGGCAATTTAGATGCAAGGAATTCAAAAATTGCATTGGCCATACCCAGGTTACCTTCTGCATTTTCAAAATCAATCGGGTTCACTTTGTGCGGCATGGCCGATGAACCCACTTCTCCTTTCTTTGTTTTTTGTTTGAAATATTCCATAGACACATAGGTCCATACATCCCGGCAAAGATCAATCAGGATATTGTTGATGCGTTTAATGCAGTCAAAATGTGCGGCAAGGCTGTCATAATGTTCAATCTGTGTGGTGAACTGCTGCCGGTGCAACCCTAAATGCTCCAGAAATTCATTTGCAAACTTTACCCAATCTGTTTTTGGATAAGCCACATGATGGGCATTGAAATTACCGGTGGCGCCACCGAATTTTGCGGAGAATGGAATGCCGATAAACTGCTCAATCTGGTTTTGTATCCTTTCAACAAATACCATGATTTCTTTACCCAGCCGGGTGGGGCTGGCAGGCTGGCCATGTGTATGGGCCAGCATGGGAATATCCTCCCAATCACGGGCCAATATCTTCAGCTCTGTATTAAGGTTCAGTAATGCGGGCAGGTATTCATATTCTATAGCATGTTTCCATAACAATGGAATAGCCGTGTTGTTGATGTCCTGGGAGGTAAGCCCGAAGTGCACCCATTCCTTTGCTTCCTTGCCCCCGCATTTTTCCAATTCATTCTTTAAAAAATACTCAACTGCTTTTACATCATGATTGGTGGTGAATTCAATCTGCTTCACTTCCTGTGCATCTTCCGGTCCGAAATCTTCAGCCAGTTTCTGTAAGTGTTTAATTGCTTTTCCGGAAAGTTTGAAGAACTTTTTATTTTCCAGGAACAGCAGGTATTCTATTTCCACCTGTATCCGGTATTTCATCAAGCCGTATTCTGAAAAATATTCATCAAGGTGCTGCACCTGTTTGCGGTAGCGTCCGTCAATGGGGGAGATAGAAGTAAGTGCTGTAAGTTCCATAATAGTTTCTTGTTCCTTGCCTGTCTGCCGAAGCTCCTGAGCCTGATGAAGGAGAGCAGGCAGATTCCTTTACCTTTGCCCGGCAAAAATAACCCAATTGGAGAAGATTCGTGTAGGCATCGTTAATTATCTGAATACAAGGCCTCTTATTTACGGATTGCAACGGCCTCCGGTAAATGAAAAAATAGAACTTGTGGGGGATTATCCTTCAAAGCTGGCGGAAATGCTGCTGAAGAACGAGATTGATGTGGGGTTGGTGCCTGTCGCCGTTATTCCTCAATTGCCTTCTTATCATATCATCGGAGATTATTGTATCGGTACGGAAGGGGAAATAGCATCGGTGGCGTTGTTCAGCGAGGTACCGATGGCGGAGATCAAAAGAATATATCTGGACTACCAGAGCAGAACCTCCGTGGCATTATTAAAATACCTGGTGAAGGAATACTGGGGCATCAATCCTGAATTTGTAGAAGCTGCTGATGAAAACTATCGTGAAAAAATAAGAGGAACTACTGCGGGGCTTGTAATAGGCGACCGGGCTTTTGAGCAGCGGAAAATTTCGACATTCATATATGATCTTGGTTCCGAATGGAAGAAAATAACAGGCCTGCCTTTTGTTTTCGCCGCATGGATCAGCACCCGAAAACTTCCGGAAGATTTTATTGCAATCTTTAATGCGGCCAATGCTGTAGGGCTGCAGCATATTGATGAAATTGTTGCTACCAATCCATTCGATCTCTATGATCTGAAGAAATACTATACTCTTCATCTCAGCTATCTGCTCAATGATGAGAAAAAAAGGGGGATGGAAAAGTTTCTTGACGTAGCAAAAAATTTCTGACGACTACCATGCTATTGCTTTATATGCATCTTTACGACAGAAAATAGTGTTGATGTAAGTGTCGGCATATACAAAGTATCCCTTGTCTTCAAAAAAACGAATCAATTCCTTATTTTTTGTTTCCTTATTGTTTGCTTCAAACCATAGTGTTTCGGCGCAGAAAACCTCCGGCTTATATTTTTCAAAATCAATTGTCTTCAATATTTCAAGGTCAAGTCCTTCCACATCAATAGAGATAAGATTGGGATGCGGTGAAAAATATTTGCCCATGATCTCATTGATGTTAACGAGTGTAGTTTTTATAACAGCTTCTGGTTTATGTCTTCCAATTTCTTCATTGCCCGTAAATTCCCAGAACGCTGCCTCTTTTTTTGAAAAAGTGCTTAGCCCATGTGCCTTGCCCGAAAACAAATAGAAATCAGCTTCGCTGGTTATATCAAATGCCACTCCGGCATTAAGACAAACATCCCTTTTCCTCTTTTCACGTAGCTTTTTATAGAGGATGGGGTTAGGTTCAATACAAACACCTTTACTTCCTCTTGCATACAATCTATATGTATTATTTAATGAAACCGGCTCATTAGCTCCAATATCAAGATAGGTTGGACGGGCAATCTCCAGGCGGGTAAATAAATCACTAATTATTATATCTTCGCCGCTTTGGGAGTAGCTTCTCCGCACATGAGGGAAAAAAATGCTGACAAGTTTTTTCTTGAGACCAGAAATAGGGGAAAGACTCATTGCCAAATTTTTACTTGATTGCTACGAAGATACTGAAGCTGAACCTTTACAATTACTGTATGAAAAAACTGATCAGAAATTTTCTTAACCGCAGGGGTTATGATATTGTAAAGACCGGTATTCCTTACATACGCCAAAGTAAAAAACCCGGAATTGCGAAGGTTGGGCGTTTTGATATATTGATGCCGGGGAATAATGTGCAGCTGGTTAATTATAAAATTTATCCGGATCTGAATGGCCAGCTGGGAAGATTGGCGGCGGCCATTTACCAAAAATATCAACAAATGTCAATAGTGGATGTAGGCGCCAATGTTGGCGATACCATTGCCGTTATAAAATCGGCGGTTGATGTTCCGGTAATAGGTATTGAAGGGGATGAAATATCATTCCAGTTCCTGGTAAAGAACATCAAGCAGTTCTCAAACGTTTCTATTGTCAAAACCTTTTTGAGTGATAAATCTCACGATGAAAAAGTTTCATTTGAAAAAGGTGGCTGGAATGCCACTATTATTCCTGATCAGCAAGGAGGCAAGATTGTTTCTTTTAAAACACTGGACGAAGTAATTACATCAGAAGGGTTTGACCTGGCAGAAATTAAATTGCTGAAAGTGGATGTAGAGGGCTTCGATACTATCGTACTTCGTGGTGCGAGTAAAATAATTGAAAAACATAAACCTGTTTTGTTCTTTGAATATAACGGGGAGAACATGAAAGCAATAAAGGAAGAAGGATTGCCGACCCTACTTTCTTTCAAACGACTTGGATATAACAGGATACTATTTTTTGACCACAAAGGAAATCTCGTATTGGCTACGGATATGAAGAACGAGGAAGTAATCGCATGGATGCATACTTATATTTCGTCTCAGAAGAACCTTTTAGGGTATTACGATATATGTATATTCCATGAGGAGGACAACTTCATTGCAGAGAACTTCACTAACGGGGAAAAAAAATATTTATAGGTCAGGTGTTGTCCAACTGCCTCACTATCTTTTCAAACTGTGGCTGATACACAAAATCATAGGCATTTTCCCCTTCGGGTATCACATTCGGGCATTCAAAGCAAAGCTCCAAAGCCCTTTTTACTTTCAGCGCTTCTGCCAGTGCAAAAGGGAATGACTGGTTGCCAATAAAGAATTTACACCCTGCTATCACCTGTGCCAGTTCCAGGAAATTGTTCACTGGTTTGTATTGCAAAGCAGGAATGGATGTTTTCAGGTCTTCGTATTCTTCCTTCATCCCTACAAAGCTTATGTGCGGGTATTCTTTCAGAAAATCATAGCTGATACCCGGCGCCCGGTAGCGGAAGCTTCTGGCAATCACTATTTCATTTCTGAATGATTCATCAGGTTTTACGGTCAGCCAGGGTTTACCAAGATCAGCTGTTATGCCATACATATGAAAATACCAGCGGCAGATATGATTGGTATTATAGTCAAAAGGATATTTCCGGAATTCATCCAGATCGTAATCAATTTTTTGATCAGCCAGTATATCGCAGCTTCCAAATCCTGGTTGCGATAAAAGCAACGGTGCCAGCATGGCCACATTTTTTTCCGTCAGTATCTTATCCTTGTTGGCATGCTTCATGTTTTTACTATAAAGCGACTTTTCGTTGACGGAAAGATGCAGCTGTATCTTTTTATTTCCAGCCAGCGCCTTCATGGCAGGTATGGCATAGATCACATCGCCGAGAAGCCCGAAATGCTTGAAATGAATTGCATCCTCCGCAGTGGCGGGATACAAATTCGGTTGTGGCATTTTCGCTAATGCAGCAGTGAATAACTTCCTTTTTGCTGCTTGCTTGAACAAGGCCACATAAAGTCGTTCAAAAATATTCATAAAGGGGCTTCTAAGGCAAGCAAAAGTAATTTAAATAAGGCTGTAAAGGGAAAATATCCGGTGCTTTCAGCCCCGAAAATATTTTTACAGACCCGGGTATTATTATTAATTTAGGAAAAAGATTATTATGAAAAAAGCGTTCAAACTAATACTGTCATTTGGGCTGGCAATAGTGATTATAATCGGTTACAACTCTTGTAAAAAAGAAGAAACTTCCTGTCCGGTACCTGAAACGCCCAAAACAGTGGAACAATTATTGACGGCAAAAACCTGGAAAGCTGATGAAATCAGGATACAGCAGAGTAATAATACCACACAATATTATAAGCGGGGGTCTGTTGGGACAACCTATGACTCAGACTCATTGAAATTTGCTGCCAATAACACCGGCACTTATTATTACTCTGGCTCTGCTTTTCCAATTACCTGGAACCTGACAGATGCAGCGAAAACAAAAATGACTGTTGTGATAAACCAACCGCCAACGCCCATTACTATATACATAGAGAATATGAATATTACTGATACCTACTTTAAATACTCTCAGTATTACAATGGATCGGGGCTTAATTATATGGCATCATGCACCCGCACTCCTAACTGATCCTTCAGGTATATTTTCATCTACACCACAGAGAAGGCTGTAACCACAGTAATTCAATTTACCGACTACGGCATCAGTTAAAATTGCTTTACTTTGTCCGGTATATGAGAAGGATTATCAATATTGCGGGGTGGTATTTGTTCAAATACCCCTTCTATAAACTTTCATTGGCTAGGCTCGGCTCCCGTTCCAAGCTTATCCGGACGAAGCTCGATGGGGCAAAAAGAATTTCTATCGGCAAATCTGTTTATATCAGCGATAAAGGCTGGCTGGCCTGCCTGCCGCTTACAGGCAATGCTAATTGTTCATTAACTATTGGTGACGGAACTTATATCGGAAGGTTTTGCCATTTTTATGCCACCTCCAAAATTGATATAGGCCAAAAAGTGTTGATGGCCGACAAGGTATATATCGCCGATAATCTGCACCAGTTTGAAAATGCAGCCATTCCGGTAATTGATCAGCCGATAAAGCAAACGGCCGAAGTGACGATTGGTGATGGGGCATGGCTGGGTGAAAATGTGTGTGTCATCGGAGCCAGTGTTGGCAAACAATCCGTAGTGGGCGCCAATTCAGTGGTGATGAAGGATATTCCTGACTATTGCGTGGCAGTAGGCTCCCCGGCAAAAACTATCAAACGCTATTCTTTTGAAAAAAAGGAATGGCTGAAAACAAATGAGAACGGAGAATTTTTATCATAATCAATGAAAAAAGTTTTAATAACAGGTGGCGCCGGCTTTATAGGTTCTAATCTTGCATTGTACCTGTTGCAGAAAGGGTATAGTGTAACTGTTCTTGATAATTTGTCAGAGCAGATACATGGAAGCAACCCGGAACAAACCTCTCCTCTATACAATTCCATCCATGGAAAAGTAAATTTCATACGGGGGACCGTTGCTTCAAAAGGCGATTGGCAAAAAGCAATAGCTGATAATGAAGTGATCGTTCACCTGGCGGCTGAAACAGGAACGGGCCAATCCATGTACCAGGTCAGTCATTATATTGATACGAATATTGGCGGCACGGCCATTATGCTGGATTTTCTGACCAATGATAAAACGGGTGTGAAGAAAGTGGTGGTTGCTTCTTCCCGTGCTATTTATGGCGAGGGTAAATATTTGTCTGCCGAACTGGGCGCCGTTTATCCCCCGCATCGTAAGGCAGAGGATTTGGATAAAGGGAGATTTGAGGTCACTTACCCCGGAGCTGCTACGCCACTGCAATTAGTTGCCACAGACGAGGATTCAAAAGTTCATCCCTCCTCTGTGTATGGCATTACCAAGCAAAACCAGGAGCAGATGGTAATGCTGGTTTGTAAATCAATCGGCATAGCAGGAGTTGCTTTTCGCTATCAGAATGTTTATGGGCCCGGACAATCGCTCAGCAATCCTTATACTGGCATACTTTCTATTTTTTCTACTTTAATAAAAAACTACAAGCCCATCAACATATTTGAAGATGGAAAAGAGAGCCGTGATTTTGTTTATATAGACGATATAGTGGCGGCAACGGCATTGGGAATAGAAAAACACGAATCTGACGGAGAAATATTTAATGTAGGAAGCGGTGTGTCCGTTACGGTGATGGAAGTGGCGCAACAACTAGTGAAAGAGTATGGCATTGATGTTCCTCTGCAGATTACAGGCAATTACAGGCTGGGCGATATCCGTCATAATTATGCTGACACAAGTAAAATAGAACGGCTGCTTGGTTTCAAAGCTTCGGTTTCTTTTGCCGAAGGAATAAAGCGGTTTACTGATTGGGTAGCCAGCCAGGTGATCAATGAAAGCCGGTACGACGAATCAGTGCAGGAGATGAAGGAAAAAGGCTTAATGAAATAAACCGTTGATATGACTAAAACAGGACTGGTAACGGTTTTATACAAAAGCGATGATGTATTAGAAGGCTTCTTCAAAAGTATTTCCGCACAGACTTACAAGAATTATATCCTCTACCTTATTGATAATTCTGCTAATGAAATAACTGACGAGTTAGTTCAAAAATATCTTCAGCAATACCCTGTTACCATCTGCAGGCATATAAAAAGCGATGGCAATATCGGCGTAGCCGCAGGAAATAATACCGGTATCAAACAGGCATTGAAAGATGGTTGCACATATGTGTTGCTGCTGAACAATGATATAGAGGTGGAAGATAGCTACGCTATTGATAAACTTGTTTCCTTGTGCGACCAGGGCGAAAGCATGATTGTGCCAAAAATATTCTACTACGATACCCGCCGTTTATGGATGGCGGGCGGCTATATGGACAACTGGCGGGCATTGGGTGTTCATTACGGGTATGGAAAAACGGATGCACCAAAGTATAATGTTGGGAGATATATCAGCTATGCACCCACCTGTTTTATGATCATTGCCAAAGAGGTCTTTGAGAAGGTCGGGTATATGGATGAAAAGTATTTTGCCTATTATGATGATACAGATTTTGTACTTCGGGCAACAAGGGCAGGGTTTAAACTATTTTACGAGCCTTCGGTAAGCATACTGCACAAGGTTTCTTCTTCAGGTGGAGGTGACCTTTCGGCTTTTTATATTTATTACTCCAACCGAAACAAGATATACTTCGTTCGCAAGAACCTGAGGGGCTTTAAACGTTTCTTCGCTATCAGCTATACACTGACAGCCCGGTTATTTTTCTGGTTGAAATTTAATAAAGCACAAAAGAAGGAACTAGTAAGAGGATTGAAAGACGGATTTAAGATGCAGGTTACAAAATAGCGGTGACTTTCTGTATCACATTCTCCCATGCATACAGTCTGTAAAACTCATCTGGTGTAGGTGGCATGATGTGTGCATTACCGGTAATTGCATCACTAAATCCTTTCCAGTCTTTATCTTTTACAATTACCAATTTATTACCAGCAGCCGTTCTGTCCATTCCTGCAGCGCCGCTTTCAGTGGAGATGACGGTAGTGCCGTAGGCAATGGCTTCCACCATTTTTGTTTTGATGCCGCCGCCGCTTTGCACCGGATTTAAAAAAATATCCGCTGCTTTGAAATAAGTTTCAATATCACGCACAAAACCAGTATAAACAATATTCTTATCAGCATGGTTTTTTAAAGCATTCAATTCTTTCGGCAGGCCTTTGCCGCAGATAATTATTTTGTAGCGGAAAGAAGATTGCTGCAGCAGGAGGGGATTGATATCATTCAGGATGGACTTCACTGCATCAAGGTTCGGCTTATAGTTCAGCAGACCATTGAACAATAGAATTTTTTCATCAGAAGCTATGCCATGTTTCCGGCTGATGATCTGTTTGCACTCCATTTTATCCGCCGGATTATTATTTTCATCTACCCCAAAAGGAACGACAACAGTTTTTTCTTTGGCTATTCCCCAGTTTACCGTTGCAAAATCCCTGTCCTCCGGGGTAATGAAAAGAACAGTATCAGCTGCCTGTAAACATTTTCTCTCATACCTTTTTAAAACAGGCCACCACCATTTGCCCATACTTTTGAACCGCTGGTATTCTATGTTATGCGTGTGAATAATGGTTTTAATGCCTGTTCTTTTCTTTATCCGCTTTGCCAGCCAGCCATAGTAAGGATGCTCCCATATGATGGCATCAAACTTTTCCTTTTCTATCAGATCGGTTAGTTTTGAAACAAGACTGCGGTCGTAATACCGGGAAAATGATTTTTTGAGCAATGGAATGAGCCGGTAACTGTTTACCAGTGCATCATCATTTTCTGCTACAGAAACAACGGTCAGTTCCGTTTCCCCGGTGAGGTATTCAAAAAATTTTGCAATGAATTTCTGTCCCCCCGAAAAATAAGGCAGATAGGAGTAAGGGGCTATCGCAAGAACCTTCTTCATTACTGTCAGCTTGTTTTCCTTGTTTCCCTCCATGCCATGAACAGACCACCACTGAATATAATGGCGATCAGTATAGATGCGAGGAACATGATGGACTTACCTTTCTTTACAGAAGCGGGTTCAAACACAAACTTTATGCTATGCTTACCTGCGGGTACAGATAATCCACGAAGAATATAGTTGGCATTCACATAGTCTGCTTTTTTGCCATCAATATAGGCATTCCATCCAAGCGGATAATATATTTCGCTGAACACGGCAAACTGCGGTCCTGCACCATTCACCTCATATTCTATAGCATCGTTGTCAAAGCTTTTCATTTGTATCGTAGCCGTGGAATCCCATTGGGGTTGCATCACATTTTTGCTGAATGCTGTTTCAACTATGACTGTGTCTTTTAAGTTTACTGTTCCAATGTTTTTGATCGCTTCCACCCGGTTGGCTACCAGTTTTACATTCTTTACCAGCCAGCAGGGGCCAAAGGCATCGGGATTAGGAAAAGAGGAGATCTGACCCGACTGCGGATCCTGCACAATGATGTATTTAGTGTTCAGCATATTCAAAACAGAAGGGCTGGGCCTTCCGTAGGATAAATATTTTTCAATCACATCCTGGTAGATGCGCAGTTTGGCCGGGTGATAACCACCCACTGATTTGTGGAAATAAGATGTCCTTGATTCGCTGAATGTACTTCCGCTGCTGGTGCCCGCCATATTAAACACACGGAAGTGCGGGGATTTATCCTGCAGTATCTCATTGTCAATGGCCGAAGGGCTGAAATTAGTGCTGGCATAATCTTCCGGCGATACAAACAGTTTTTCGTTATCCGGTCTCTGGGAATACTGGTCATTTTCGTTGTTGAAAAATTTATAGCTGGATAATGTAATATCCAGTGTGCTTACTACAAGTAAAATAATTGCTGCCAGCAGTGCATTGATCTTATTTTTTTCATACAGGTACAAGGCGATTGCTGCTACCAATGCAATGCCCAATGCTCTCAGCATTTGTCCGCCAAACATGGCCTTTCTTTCCGATTTCAAACCGGATACAATCATCCTGCCCAGTTCATTGTTACCGCCTTTGTCAGTATAACCGGCAAGAATTTGCTGGTCAATAGCAGTGCTGTAATCCATGCCTAAGTATAGCAAAGCCAGCAGGCCAAATACGCCACCCATCGTGGATAGAATAAGTTTGAAATTCTTTTGCAGGAACTCTTTTGCCTTATCCGCAAATAAGATCTGTTGTAATGTAAGCGCCGCCATGATGCCCATCGTCAGCTGTGGTATTACCTGTGCAAAAGAAGGCGCCCTGAATTTATTATACAACGGAAGGTTCTCAAATAAAAAGACATTGAACCCTGCGAAGTATTTTCCCCAGGTCATGAATATCCCCAATACCGTTGCAGCCAGCAAGCCCCATCGCAGGGGCGTTTTTACAATCACAAAACCTAAAACACCGAGCAGGAAAATAAACACACCAAGGTATTGAGGGCCAGCTGTAAAAATTTTGCCCCAGTATTTGGGCATGTTCTGCGCCAGTTGTTCAGAGTCTTGTTCGGGATATCCCTTGTTGATGAGCTTTTTTGCAACCTTAGAGCCTTCTTTGAACCGGGCATAGCTGCCCCCGCCAAATGCATTTGGCATCAGCAGTGTAAATGTTTCGGCTTTGCCAAGGCTGTATTCAAAAGCATAGCTGGTGTCTAATCCTTTTGTTTTGGCTGTCTTTACCGTATCACCCACTATTTCAATATCCTTTCCGCCCCGCATGGTGTACTTGCTGTATTCAGAAGTTGTTTTCAGCACCATGGCATTTCCCGCAAGCCCGATGATGGCTGAAACAGCTACAATAGCCCCTGCCATGCCAATATGCTTCCATTCTTTTTCTTTTATCCATTTTACTAGGTAAGCAATAGTGACAAGCGCAGCGATCAGGAAAAAGTAATAGGTAACCTGCAGGTGATTGACAGCCACTTGCTGGTAAGCGCCGAAAGTGGTTAGTGACAAACCCAGCCAATATTTTTTTTCATAGGTAAAAATGATGCCCGCCATTAACAATGGCATAAAAGCGGTGGCCAGCATCTGTGTATCATGTCCTGCGGCAACAATAACCGGGTTGTAAGTGGCAAATGAATAAGCTATTGCTGCAAGCATGCCGATAACCGGCCGCACCCGCAATGCAATACAGAGGATATAAAAGCACACACAGGCAAGGAAAAAGAAATTGATGGGCTTGGGCAACCCGAGTGAAAATATTTTCACTGTATCGGGTAAAATTGATTTTCCATCCATAGCCACCTGGTAGTTGGGCATACCGCTGAAAAGGTTGGGATTCCACAAAGGAAAATGACCATGCGCCTTTTTATATTCAAAAGAATTTTGCGCCATGCCTTTCCAGCCCACATTGTCATGCTGGTTCATCACCATGCCATCCAGAACGGGTTTGCAGAAAATTGCTGATACGGCCAGAAAAACAACAACAGCAATAATATGTGGCAGGGCTTTTTTCAGCAGGGGATTGTTCATAAACAATTCAATATTAGGCTGACAAAATAATGCTATTTTAGACTAAAATCCCGATGCGCTGGCTTTTATTTTTGTCAAGACTGGCTTTTATCTGCGGTGTGTTTTTTATCATGTCCGTTTCCCTGCTAATCAGTAATTGGGTGAATGACCCGACGCTTGAATCCACCATCATCACCATTGGCTATTCGATGGGGCTGATCATTTTCCCGGGCACCTGCATTTGCTACCTGGTTGTGTTTGCTGTAAAGAGAAAGCTGAGGGAATATGTTCCATTGTGGCTCATCCTGGCTAATGTGTTTTTCTTTTTATTTTTAATATTCTTTATTTTTTATCTGAATGATCCATACTATCATCAAGCATAAACCGACCCGGCTGTTCATTATACTGGCGGGGATTTTTATCGCCAATGCCCTTATTGCGGAGATTATTGGTGTTAAGATATTTTCACTGGAGAAAACATTGGGCCTTGACCCGATGCATATCCGTTTGTTCGGTAATGATCTTTCTGTGAATCTTACTGCCGGTGTACTGCTCTGGCCGGTTGTATTCATCATGACGGATATCATCAATGAATATTATGGGATGAAAGGTGTCCGGTTCCTGTCTTACCTCACCGCTGGACTGATTGCTTTTGCCTTTATCATTTTTTACGGTGCCATGAAACTGGTTCCTGCTGATTTTTTCATTACCGGCAAGCAGGGCAGCGGTGTGCCGGACATGGATAAAGCTTATAACAGTGTGCTTGGTCAAGGTGGTTTCATTATCATCGGCTCCCTCACTGCATTCCTGCTCGGTCAGTTGATTGATGTTTTTGTATTTCATAAGATCAAAAAAAAGACAGGCGAAAAGAAGGTTTGGCTGAGAGCCACCGGCTCCACTTTCATTTCACAGTTTATTGACAGCTTCGTGGTGTTGTTTATTGCTTTTTATATCGGTACAAGGGTGAACGCCTCCAAGAATGATTTTGTATGGCCCTTCGGCCTTTTTATTGCTGTAGGTATCGTCAATTATATTTACAAAATCACTATTGCCATTGTACTGACGCCAGTCATCTATTTTGTTCACCACCGGATTGAAAAATACCTGGGGCATGAAC
>CAYHPA010000047.1:0-17931 GCA_964358155.1 uncultured Chitinophaga sp. | reverse complement strand
CCGATGTTACCCAACCTGCCAACCAGGTAATTTGTGATAATGGTGCTACTGCACCTGTAAACTTTGCCGGCTCTGTTCCGGGCACAGTTTATAACTGGACAAACAATGATCCATCCATTGGGCTTGCAGCCAGCGGTACGGGTGATATTGCCAGTTTTACTGCAACCAATACAACTAATGCACCGGTAACGGCCACAGTAACAGTAACACCTTCAACCGGCGGCGGTGGTGGCGGTCTGATACCGGAAGTATTATATTATAAATTTGATGGCAGCGGAACCTCTGTTCCAAACATGGCCAGTGCGCCTCCGGGAGGAACCGCTACAGCAACACTGCAGGGTGGATTGACACAGGGCGGATCGGCTATATGCGATGGTACCATTATTGGTACCGGAGCAGCCAGCACAACCGATTTCCTGAATACCGGCTGGGCACCTAACCTGGGAACCGGTTCCTGGACTATCTCTTTCAAATCAGAGAATATAACACCTTCGGCAACCTTGTTCTATGTGTTCGGAGATATCAATACCAGCAGCTTCCGTTGCTTTACCAATGGGGTAGCCGGTCCTAATAACTGGTGGCTTCGTGGAGCAGGCCTTACAGATGTACCGCTTAACGGAGGTGCTACAGTGGCACCGCATACCAATACATTTGTGTATGATGCTGTACTAAACCAGGTTAGAGCCTATTTAGATGGGGTACTGGTAAATACCGTGGCACAGGGCTCTCCAAACGTAACGGGTGCCGGACCATTCAAAGTAAATGGATACTCATCCAATGTAGGTTCACCGTTAAATGGTCATTATGACGAGTTTAAGTTTTTTAACCGTGCAATTACCCCTGCCGAAGTGTTAAGCCTGAACGGATGCCCGGCATTGGGCCCAACCTGTACGGGAACTCCAAGAACATTTACTTATACCGTTAACCCAACACCAACAGTTGATCCTGTTGCCAGCGAGGTAGTATGTAACGGAGCACCAACAACGGCCGTTAACTTCACCGGTTTTGTACCGGGCACTGTATATAACTGGACTAATTCTGATCCATCTATTGGACTAGCAGCCAGTGGCAGTGGAAATATCGCCAGCTTTACAGCTGTTAATACCGGTAGTGCTCCGGTAACAGCCACTATTACAATTACACCAAGCTATACCAATGCAAGTGTAACCTGTACAGGTTCACCAATAACATTTACAATCACCGTTAACCCAAGCGGCCAGGTAGATCAGCCAGCCAACCAGGTGTTGTGCAATGGTGCATCTACAACGCCTGTTAACTTTACCACCAGCGTACCGGGTACTGTATTTGACTGGGTAAATAATACTCCATCCATAGGCCTTGCAGCCAGTGGCACAGGAAATATTCCGTCATTTACTGCAATCAATGCCGGCACAACACCTGTAACAGCGACGATAACCGTTACACCAAGTTATGTTCCGGTGGTAAGTGGATCACAAACATTCAACTTCACTGGTGGTATGCAAACCTGGACAGTTCCTGCAGGTGTAACATCAGTATTCCTGCAGACATGGGGTGCACAGGGAGGTGCTGGTGCCAATGGTGCCATTACAAGCGGGGCACCGCCTGTTGGCGGAAGCGGTGGTTTGGGCGGATATGCTGAAGGTTTCCTAAGCGTAACGCCAGGTCAGGTGCTGAATATATTTGTAGGTGGCCAGGGAGCCACACCCGCAGCCGGATTCAACGGCGGTGGTAACGGTGGCACGCAAAATTCCGGAGGTGGTGGCGGAGCTTCCGATATAAGAGCAGGCGGCACAACCCCGGCTGACAGGGTAATTACAGCTGGCGGTGGTGGCGGTGGTGGCCGTGGTGGCTGCGAAGGTTCTGCCGGAGCTCCGGGTGTAGGAGGCAATGGCGGCGTAGGTGGGGGAGGCCAGGGCCAAAATGGAAATGATTCACCAACCAGTGGCGGTGTAGCCGGTGGTGGTTTTGGTGGTAATGCCGGAGCAGTGCAAGGAGCCGGTGGCGGAGCCGGAATAGGTTGCGGCGGCTTCCTGGGTCAACCCGGATTAACAACGGGCAGTGAAACAGGTGCTGATGGCGGCGGTGGTCAGGCATGTTGCTGTTTTAGCGCTGGTTCAATCCCCGGCGGTGGCGGTGGCGGCGGTGGCCAGGTTGGGGGCGGCGGCGGTGGTGGCGGTTCAGCCGGTACCGCTGGTTGTTCCGGAAATGATAAAGGTGCCGGCGGCGGCGGCGGTGGCGGATCATCTTATATCGGTGGTGTAACCAGCGGTGCAACGAATAATGGTATTTGGCTGGGCAATGGCATGATAACTATAACATATGGAACCGCTAGTACCCCTTGCCCTGGCACACCGGTAACGTTTACTTACACTGTTAACCCCACCCCGGTATTAATTTGTCCGGCTAATATCAGCCAGAACAATACAGTTGGTCAGTGCGGCAGTATTGTTACGTATACAACTAATGCCCCGGGAATGATACCAGCGCCAACTGTTACTTATACATTCACAGGCGCTACCACTGCATCAGGCAGCGGAGATGGCAGCGGTTCCTTCTTTAATGTGGGAACAACTACTGTTACAGTTACGGCAACCAATACATGTGGAACAACCAGCTGTTCATTTACAGTAACTATAATAGATAATGAACCCCCAACTGTTACTACCGGTGTTATCGCAGGCTGCTATCCAACTGTTGCCGCAGCAGAAGCTGCAGCACTCGCAGCTACAAGTGCAACGGATAACTGTCCGGGTGCGTTGGTTGAAACAGCATCTACTGTTGGTACATGCAGTGCTGTAATTACGGTAACAACAACAGACGTTGCAGGAAATTCAACTGCTGTAACGTATAATACAAGAATTGACAATACAGCGCCAACAGTAACTGTCGGGACTATCAACAGTTGCTATCCAACTGTAGCCGCAGCAGAAGCAGCAGCCCTCGCAGCTACAAGCGCAACGGATAACTGTCCGGGTGCATTGGTTGAAACAGCATCTACTGTTGGTACATGTAGTGCTGTAATTACTGTTACGACTACAGATGGCTGTGGTAATTCCACCTCTGTAACTTATAATACAAGAATAGACAACACGCCACCGGCACTTACTTGTCCTGCACCGGTAACAGTGAGTTGTGCCGCTGCAGTACCTGCACCGGATATCACTGCAGTAACCGGTGTAACTGATAATTGCCCGGGTGCAATAACAGTTACACATCAGGGAGATGTGATCAGCGCACAAACATGTGCTAACAGATATACGATCACCAGGACTTATCGTGCTACTGACGGCTGCGGCAACTTTACAGAATGTACACAGACCATTACTGTGGATGATCAGACGCCGCCAGTATTGACATGCCCTGCACCGATAACTGTAAGTTGTGCAGCAGCAGTGCCAGCGCCCAATATTGCTTCCGTAACCGGAGTAAGTGATAACTGTGCAGGTGCGGTAACCGTAACATGGCAGGGTGATGTCATTAGTAATCAGACCTGTGCTAATCGTTATACAGTAACAAGAACATACAGGGCAACCGATGTGTGCGGCAATTTTGCCGAGTGCACACAGATCATTACTGTGGATGATCAGACGCCACCGGTATTGACATGCCCTGCACCAGTAACTGTAAGTTGTGCCGCAGCAGTACCTGCACCGAATATTGCATCGGTAACAGGTGTAAGTGATAACTGCGCCGGCGTGGTAACCGTAACATGGCAGGGTGATGTAATCAGCAACCAGACCTGTGCTAACCGCTATACTATTACAAGAACATACCGTGCAACAGATGTCTGCGGCAATTTTGCCGAGTGTATACAGATCATCACGGTGAACGACCAAACACCGCCGGTAATCACCTGTCCTGCAGCCATAACTGTAAGCTGTGCTTCAGCAGTACCTGCGCCGAACACTGCCAGCGTAACAGCAACGGATAACTGTGCAGGTGTCATCACTATCACCCATATCAGTGATGTGATCACTAACCAGACATGTGCTAACAGGTTTACATTAACAAGAACGTACAGAGCAACGGATGTGTGCGGTAACTTCTCCGAATGCACACAGATTATCACAGTGAATGACCAGACGCCGCCGGTAATTACCTGTCCGGCCAATATCACAGTCTTCACACCAGTGGGTTCCTGCACAGCGGTGGTGAACTTTACGGTGACGGCTACTGACAACTGCGGAGCAGTGACAGTGGTGAGTGTACCTGCATCGGGTTCTGTGTTCCCGATAGGAACCACCACAGTTACATCAACAGCTACAGATGCCTGCGGTATGACAGCTACCTGCACATTTACTGTAACAGTGAATGATGTACAATTGCCGGTAATTACCGCACAGCCTGCCAACAGGACTGTGTGTGTAGGCACAACAGCAGTGTTCAGTGTAACCGCCATCACCAGCCCGAGTGCAAATGGTCCGTTGGCTTACCAGTGGCAGCTGTGGAATACAAGTACCAATACCTGGGGGGATATAGCAGGAGCTACTGCTTCCACACTCACACTGACGGGTGTGACCCATAGTATGAACGCCAACAGCTACAGGGTAAGGATAGCTGGATTGTGCACTACTATCATATCCAATCATGCAACACTGACGGTGAATCCGCTGCCGACTATCAGTATATCCACTTCTATACAGCCAACGCTGTTGCCAACGCAGACGGTTATCCTTACTGCCAATGGCAATCCGGGTGGTGGTACTTATGTATGGTTTAAGAATAATGTGGTGATACCGGGAGCTACTTCCCAAACACTGGGGCCATTGAGTGTGCTGGATGCGGGAACCTACAAAGTGACCTATACCGACCTGAACGGTTGTGTGAGAACATCAGCCGATGTGGTAGTAGCAGCGCAGGCATCACCGAATATCTGGGTGTATCCTAATCCGAATAATGGTCAGTTCCATATCCGGTTCTATAATACAACGCCACAGGATGTGACGGTAAAAGTGTATGATGACCTGGGTCAGGAGATATTCAGCAGAAAGTACCCCGTGCCATTGCCGACCTATAGTGTGCTGGATGTAGACCTGGGCAAACGGCTGGCCATTGGTACCTACACAGTGGTACTCTTTAACCCTGCCAATCAAAGGATAGGAGTGAAGATGATCATCGTAGGAAGAGATTAGAAATAAATACTGGACAATCACTGATAAAGCCATCCCGCCAACGGGGTGGCTTTTTTTATTAGTGCACCACAACAAAATTTATTTAAGCAATATTTTTTTAACTTCGTTTTTCTTAACCATTGCATATGAAGCCCTCTGCATGTTCAGTTCAGTAATCATCATTTGACTGAGCAGCCCTTTACGAACCGTTTATAAAACTGCAACACACGGTTGTTGTAATTCAGTAATTAAATTTTATTTTCAACACTCTTTACCGGCATGCTCTGTCATGTATGGCAAAGACCAACGATTTCAACAATGAACCAACCAACTACTACCAATAAATTTTCCCGTTTTATTGCCCTGGTAAAGCAATCGCTGCGGGGCGGGGATTATGATTATACTTCCGGCAATGTCCGTGTAGCAATAATATTGCTGGCCATTCCTATGATTCTTGAGCTAAGCCTTGAATCTGTATTTGCTGTAGTGGATATATTCTTTGTTAGTAAACTCGGATCCAATGCAACGCAAACGGTAGGATTAACCGAATCTGTCATCACTCTTGTTTATTCCCTGGCTATAGGATTAAGTACGGCTGCAACAGCCATGGTGGCACGGAGAGTAGGAGAAAAAAATAAGGAGGCCGCAGCACATGCAGGTATGCAGGCACTAATCATGTCACTTATTGCTACTGTGTTTATCAGTGCGGCCGGACTGGTTTTTGCTCCCGATATTCTGCGCATTATGGGGGCAACACCAGAAGTAGTGAAAGAAGGAACCACTTTTACCCGCATTATGCTGGGCGGAAGTATTGTTATCATTCTTCTGTTCCTGATCAACGGAATTTTCCGTGGCGCCGGCAACGCAGCTATCGCCATGCGCAGCCTGTGGCTGGCCAGTTTAATAAATATTTTTCTTTGTCCGGCACTGATCAATGGATGGGGGCCACTTCCTGAACTCGGATTAAAGGGTGCAGCTATTGCTACCGTGATAGGCAGGGGAGCGGGAGTTTTGTACCAATGTTATCATTTATTCCTGAATAAAAAAGGGATCATCAATCTTGGAAAGGAGCATTTTATTATTGATTTCCCGCTGATGAAATCGCTGGTAAAAATCGCCTGGCCTGCAACATTCCAGTTTATTATTGCTTCAGGAAGCTGGATAGTTTTATCACAGCTGGTGGCTGTTACCGGGGGCACCCATGCTTCGGCAGGATACCAGATTGCAATCCGCAATGTAGTGTTTTTCATTTTACCTGCCTGGGGACTAAGTAATGCGGCGGCTACATTAGTGGGCCAGAACCTGGGGGCCAAACAACCCGGCCGTGCAGAAGAAAGCGTTTTACTTACTGCAAAATACAATGCCATTTTTATGTCTGGCGTCATGTTACTTTTCATATTCTTTGCACACCCTATCATCAGCATTTTTACCAGTGTGCTGGAGGATCTTCATTTTGGTGCACAATCATTACAAATAATCGGAACCGGATATATTTTTTACGGGATAGGTATGGTGATGATACAGGCATTGAACGGAGCAGGTGATACCAAAACACCAACAAGGATCAATTTGCTATGTTTTTGGTTCTTCCAGATTCCCCTGGCTTATCTGCTTGTTAAGGTTTTTAAAATGGGTGTGGCAGGTGCGTTCATAGCCATCCCTGTGGCAGAAGCTGTATTGGCCCTGGCGGCCTGGTATTATTTTAAGAAGGGGAAGTGGAAAGAGGTAAAAGTCTGATAAAAACCACGAAGTATGAAGTCGGCAGGCATCCTAAGACTGTTTTTATTTCGTACTTCGTATTTCTTACTTTTAACTAATATATGAGCAGCAATACTATTGATCAAAATCGGGTGCGGCAGGTTTTTTTTATCGTTCTTATCCTGCTGCTGGGGATCTTGCTGTTTAAGCAACTGTCGAGTTTTGTGCCGGCAGTGCTCGGGGCTATTACCTTATATGCTTTATTACGCCGCTGGATGTTTCGTCTTACTGAAAAGAAAAAATGGCGCAAAGGCTGGACGGCCGTACTCCTGATGTTTATTTCCATTATTATCATTCTGTTGCCAGTGGGCTTGCTCGCCAATATGCTTTCTTCCAAAGTAAGCTATGCGATAGAGCATTCAGACCAACTGGTGCTGGCAGTCAAAAAAGTAGTATCCAATATTGAACATCGTTTTGATGTTAAGTTGACAAGTGAAGAGAATATCAATAATATGGGTTCGGCTATTGCCCAAAGCCTGCCGAAAATACTCGGCGCCACTTTCAATACACTCACTACTATCTTCTTCATGTATTTTATTTTATACTTCATGCTGGTGAATGCCCGAAAAATGGAGAATACTTTGTATGAGTATATTCCTATGAAAGATGAAAATGTAAAGAAAGTCGGAAAAGAAGTGAACACCATGGTGCTTTCCAATGCCATTGGCATCCCGTTGGTAGCCCTTGCACAAGGTATAGTGGGCTTGATCGGCTATTTAATATTAGGTGTACAGGAACCTTTATTCTGGTTTGGTGTTACCTGCATTGCCGGTATGCTGCCGGTAGTAGGTGCGGCGCTTGCTTATGTTCCTTTAATCATCATATTTTTTGCCAAAGATCAGAATTGGCAAGGCATAGCGATGGCCATCTATGGGTTTGGAGTTATTGGCACAGTAGATAATGTGCTTCGCTTTACATTACTGAAAAAATTAGGGAATGTGCATCCGCTCACAACCGTGTTTGGCGTTATCATCGGCCTTAATCTTTTTGGGTTTATCGGTTTGATATTTGGGCCCTTGCTGATTTCATTATTCATGCTCCTCTTAAAAATTTATTCCAGCGAATTCATCACCAAACAACGGGACATTAATAAGATCATGGAGAACTGATGCCATCTTCGTAGATTTTCCCGTATAGTTATTATGCTTTGAAGCGTATTTGTTCCCAATAAACTAAAAAACAATCCTTTATTGCTTGCAGGATTGAAGTTCCGATAATATTTTGGCATTGCGATTCGTTTGAATACATTGAAATCCGTACCTGAGTGAGAAACCCTGTAATCCTGATATCCATGGGTCTTCTGTGTGCATCATTTACCCTGGTGCCTTCCACAGAAACCGCCAAACAAAGCAACACAGTTGTTACTGCCCCCGTTGCCGATGAAGCTTCTTCCATATACAATACTATTCAGCTTGAACAATACGGTTTATCAGTAGATGCATTTACAAATGCATGGAAAGGTTATCAAAAATTACTGGAACAAAACAGGATCAGCTGTAGTGATTATTTGACCATTTGTGATCTCAGCCAATCATCCCGACAAAAAAGGTTTTATATCATTGATGTAACGAATAAACATTTACTTACTAATACCTATGTGGCACATGGAAAAAATTCCGGCGCCGAATATGCCACAAAATTTTCCAACACAGCAGAGTCATTGCAAAGCAGCCTGGGTTTTTATATCACTTCTGCAACTTATACAGGCACCCATGGGTTATCACTACGATTGAATGGTGTAGACCCCGGCTATAATGACAAAGCCTTTGAGCGCAGCATTGTAATGCATGGCGCTGCTTATGTGGACGCTGCCCGTGTAAGAGCCGGAATGTATATGGGCCGCAGCTGGGGTTGCCCGGCCGTACCACAAAAAGAATCAGTCAATATTATTACCACAATAAAAAATGGAACCTGCTTATTCATCTACTATCCTTCACGGAATTATCTGCTTACCTCAAAAATATTAAACGACTGATTGGACACATAACAAGGATGGATGATAACAAAGAGCTTCCCTTAACCGGGAGGCTTTTTTGTTTTGATTATTAATTGGTCCCTTACAAATTGCTCAGCTTGTCAAAAAAAACATCTGTGCAAATCTGTGTAATCTGTGAGAACTTATAACTTTCCTATACTTTGCTGAATAGTGATAAAACTCATCCATGTCATTAATGCAACAACAAGCCAGCCGGTAATATGCATCCAAAGAGGGTGCTGGTAGGAGGAAAATAATTTCTTTTTCGTCACAGCTATCAGCATGATGGCCAGTGCAACGGGTAGTATCAATCCATTCAGTATACCTGCCATAATGAGGATAGAGCCCGGTGTCTGTTTCAGTAAAACGAAAATTATGGTGGAAACAATAATAAATCCGGAGATCAAAAGCCGCTGGCTTTTTTCCAATGCCGGACTAAAAGTTTTCCAGAAAGAAACAGATGTAAAAGAAGCGCCAATAACAGAAGTGATAGCAGCAGACCACATCACTACACCAAAAAATTTATAGCCCATATCGCCTGCCGCAACCTGGAAAACGGAAGCGGCCGGGTTTTTATCTGCAAGTGTAGAACCCGCCCATACAACTCCCAACGCAGCTAAAAATAAAATATACCGCATGATGGCTGTAATGACTATTCCCGTAACAGAGCTCCTGTTTACCTGCGAAATTGCACCAACGCCTTTTACATTTGCATCCAGCAAGCGGTGAGCTCCTGCAAAACTTATATACCCCCCTACGGTTCCTCCCACCAGTGCAACGATTATCTTCACATCAATTTTCTCTGGCCAGAATGTATGCTGAACAGCTTTTCCAAAAGGAGGGTTGGATGCGAACATTACATATCCTGTCAGCCCGATCATCGCTACTCCTAATATTTTTACAAATACATCGATAGCTTTCCCTGCTTCTTTCATCCAGAAAATGATCAGTGCAATAACACAACTGATGACAGCACCCCATTTAGGGTCAAGACCGGTGAGTACTTCCAGTCCTAAGCCACATCCCGCTATATTACCAACATTAAAGGCAAGCCCCCCGAAAGCGACGAGCCCTGCTAAAACGTATCCAAGTCCCGGCAACAATTTATTGGAAAGATCCTGTGCCCTGTTTCCATTCACTGTTATGATCCTCCATATATTCAATTGTGCACCGATATCAATAACTACAGAAATAAGAATGACAAATCCAAAGCTGGTAAGAAGTTGCTGTGTAAAGGCGCTGGTATTATTTAAAAAACCAGGGCCAATTGCCGAAGTGGCCATTAAGAAAGCAGCGCCCAATATAGCAGTGTTTTTTTTCATGCCTCGTTTACAGCACTGTGTATTGCTTTTGCAAATTCTACAGCCAGTTCATTATCTCCATGAATGCAGATGGTTTCGGCAACGATAGGTATCGTTTTGCCTGATATGGTAACTACAGTCCCTTCATTTACCATCTGCAGAACCTGCTGTAGCGCTTTGCCGGTGTCATTGATGAGGGCGCCTTGTTTGAGACGGGAAGTAAGAAACCCGTTATCCTGGTAAGTACGGTCGGCAAACACTTCGCTGGCAGACTTCAACCCTATTTTTTTTGCTTCGCTGATCAAATGGCTGCCGCTGAGTCCATACAGTTTCAGTTTTTCATCGGCATCTTTCACAGCCAATGCAATGACAGCGGCGAGTGGCCTTGCCCTTGCCGCCATATTATACAACGCTCCATGCGGTTTTACATGATGAAGTGTTGTGCCAAAGGATATTGCTATCTCACTTAACAACTGAATTTGTTTACTAACAAGATCATACACTTCAGCAAGGGGAAGACGGATATCAGTACGGCCAAAATTTTCCCTGTCCATAAATGAAGGATGTGCCCCAATGAGCACATTGTGCTTCAGCGCCAGCTCAACTGTTCGCTTCATGCTGTCCTCATCACCTGCATGGTAGCCGCAGGCAATGCTGGCGGAGTTAATAAAGGGCATGATGGCTTCGTCACTCATCATGCCTTCTCCCAGGTCGCAGTTTATATCAATGTTTTGCATGTAAGAATTCTTCCAGCCTGAATTTACAGGCATTTTGCAATTGAAGCAAATGCTGTTGTTCTTTTATCAATAGTTCTTCCGCCGTTTGCTGATCGGTTAACCGGAAATGTATTTTGTCACCCGATTTCATCTGCGCCAACCTGGAGTGATGAGCAGAGATAACATGCGCCACTCTTGGATAACCGCCGGTGGTCTGATGATCTGCCATCAGGATAATCAATTTGCCATCCGGCAATAACTGAACGGTGCCAAAGCTAACACCGGAGGAAATAACTTCATCATTTGACATGACCGGCAGTGGCAGGTTGTTCAGCCGATACCCCATCCTGTCTGATTGGTTAGTGATGACAAAGGATGTCATGGTAAAGCTATCCCTGGCTGATTCTGTCAGCCTCTCCCATTCATTGCCTGGCAATACAAGAATTTCGCCGCTTTTCCTTTCTTCCCGGTTGGCATCGGCCTGCCAGGGAAGGACAACAAATTCTCTTTCCCCAAGTATGGAAGAAAAGGCAATGTTTTTTTCAAATGCTATTTCATCATCTTTCAATAATGCCCTTCCTTTAAAACCTCCTGTCTTTGCTTTCAGGTGTGTGCTGTAGCTGCCGAGCCAGCGGGAAATGTGTAACCCGCCATGAATCGCCATATATGTCCTTGCCCCTCTTATTAGTTTATGAAACTGGAGAATGGAATTTTTATTGACCAGCATCGGGTGGCCCGAGGGAATTTTTTCTCCATTAATGCTTGGAGAAAAATCGGCGCCACATAATGCGATCAGCGCCGGCTGCTGAAAAATAAATACTGATGCCGGGAAATGCAATTCAAGCACAGCCTCGTTAATTTCATTTCCTGCAATCATATTTGCCATCTGTGCAGAGAATTTATCCATCACCCCTCCGGGATTAATACCAAGATGCTGGTAACCGAAGCGGCCCATATCCTGCACGGTGTCTTGTATGCCTGCTTTAAAAATTTTCATACCTCGCCCCCATCCCCTCCCGATAAATGGCGAGGAGTGTTTTGAATTTCATAATAATCATTAGCTGTTATTGAATAAAACTGAACGCTGTCCCCTGCCATTAATACTACGGGATGTTCATTGTTTGCATCAAATAATTTCAAGGGCGTTCTTCCGATGATCTGCCAACCACCGGGAGAATCCAGAGGATAAATACCTGTTTGCCTTCCGGCGATACCAACACTGCCTGCCTTCACTTTCTCCGGTTGCGGTTTTCTGGATATTGCTATTTGCTCATCCACTTCGCCCATGTAAGCAAAGCCGGGCAAGAAGCCAAGCATAAAGATTTTATAATTTTTTGCTGTGTGTAGATGTATGATGTGCTCAACAGGTATTTTTTTTGCAGAAGCAATATGTTGAATATCCAATGCAAATTCATTGTCATAGCAAACAGGAATTCTTATCAGCTTTCCGTTGTCCTCCTGCCGATGAACCTGTTGCTGCATTCTTTCTTCCAGTTGCTGTTTCATCCAGTCAAATACTGTATCGGCGGCAGCGATCTTTCTTTTTAAAGCAACGACATCATAATAGATGGTAAGTGAACTGTATGCAGGTATCACTTCAATCATTCCAGGTAGGGGTTGTTGTCGAAATTGATGAAACCGGGCAATGACTTCTTTATTGACGGCTTCATCGATACAATTACCGAACTCAATCGTGACGGCTGCATCTCCAAGTGGAAAAACACGATATGGAAAACCTGGGTGGCTCATGGAAAAACTATGTCAAGATAACAACTTACGGTATTATGAAGCAAACCAACAGGGCGAATCAGTAACTTTACCCCGATGGGAAGGTTCAACCGCAGAGACAGTTTTAATTTATTATCAAAACTTACGCCCCGCCGTGCCTGGAACGGGATGAGGGTGCTGAGCAGTTATTATATCAGCAAATGGTTTAAAAAACCTGTGCAATGGGGTTACCCCATTTCCATTTCATTTGAACCAACTACTTCCTGCAATCTCCGCTGTCCTGAATGTCCCAGTGGTTTACGGGCCTTCACCCGTCCCACCGGTATGCTGCAAAAAGATTTTTTCAAAGAAACCATTGATCAGCTTCATAAGCAATTATGGTATCTCGTCTTTTATTTCCAGGGAGAGCCTTATCTCAATCCAGATTTTCTGGACATGGTGCAGTATGCATCTAAGAAAAGAATCTATACTGCCACTTCCACCAATGCACACTATCTGAATGATGCCAATGCAAAGCGGACGGTGGAAAGCGGGTTGGACCGCCTGATTATTTCTATTGATGGCACCACGCAGGATGTGTATGAGCAATACCGTGTAGGCGGGCAATTAGGCAAAGTGATTGAAGGGACAAAGAATATCATCAAATGGAAAAAAGAATTAAAAAGCAAAAAGCCATTTGTTGTATTCCAGTTTTTGGTGGTGAGACCAAATGAACACCAGATTGAAGATGTAAAAAAGCTGGCTAAAGAAACAGGGGTGGATGATGTGTGGTTCAAGACAGCGCAGGTATATGATTTTAAAAATGATCCTAATAAATTGATACCCACTATTGATAAATTCAGCCGCTATCGTAAAAATACGGATGGATATGAATTCAAAGGCAAACTGGCCAACCATTGCTGGCGGCTCTGGCATGATCCGGTGATTACCTGGGACGGATTGGTGGCCCCCTGCTGTTTTGATAAGGATGCGCAGCATCAATTGGGCGACCTGAAAAAAAAATCATTCAAAGAAATCTGGAAAAACGGGGAATACAGTACATTCAGGAAACAAATTCTGAAAGGAAGAAAGAATATTGATATTTGTTCCAATTGTAGCGAAGGAACTAAAGTATGGGAGAGATAAAGAAAGAGTGCTTTCTTTGTCACCCTGAGTATAACGAAGGGTGTTCCAACTGTAGCGAAGGAACAAAAGTCTGGAGTAACGATTAATCCTGCAAGAGAGAACTGTGCCGATGCCATCATCCATAGTAACCCGTTTACATTACCAGCATAAATCGCTGGTGGATATGATTGATGGCCTTTCTGATGAAATGATAAGAAGGCAGGTGCTGCCGGGCAAATGGTCCATCTTTGAAAACATCGTTCACCTGCAAACTTATCAGCACACTTTTATTGATCGTATGAAACATTTGCTCAGTGGCAGCAACCCGGTTTTTGCCCGCTATACTGCCGAAGGCGATCCTATGTTTCTTGACAACTGCAGCAAATCAATGAGAGAGATCATACAGGACCTGCTCACCTTACGAAAACAGATGGTAATTGAGATTTCTTCCCTTCAGGACACCGATCTGGTAAAAACAGCTGTTCATCCCGCCTATGGAAAAATGAACTTGATAGAATGGCTGAACTTTTTTCTTCTGCATGAAGCGCATCACATGTTTACCATTTTTAAGTTATCGGGCGAACTTAAAAAAATGAATTAATCAGCAGGCTGAATTTTCACCAGCTTTTCATTTCCCTGAAAATTGAAGTATAGAAGGAGGCAAAGCCTTCAAAAAAGCTACGGATGGATTCGGAGAGGAGCTTCATGGGTCACAAGTTTAAGGTTCGTACTGTAAAGCAAATCAATTTTAATAACTACGGCAATACTACTAAGAGGGATTTTTTGCACCTATGTTGATATCAAAATGTTAATAATGCCTTAATCAGGGAGGTATATTAAAAATAAATTTGTCAATTCAATGTTGCAACATTAATTTTGTTCTTTCAAGTTTATAACCTTTAAAAAATACTAGTATGAGCGATTTAAGAACAAGTGTTGATCAACTCAACCAAATGATCCTGGAAGGCAAAACCCTTGAAGCCTTTGAAAAATTTTACGCTGAAGATGTGGTAATGCAGGACAACGATTACCCAGTACGGGTGGGAAAAGATATGAACCGTCAATACGAGGAAACTTTTGTAAACGGCCTTACCGAATTCCGTGGAGCTAAAGTACTGAACACCGTTATCAGCGATGATATTGCTGCTATTGAATGGTGGCTGGACTTTACACACAAAGATTTTGGCACCCGTACCTACCGCCAACTGGCCGTACAGCGCTGGAAAAACGGTAAGATTGTAGAAGAAAAATTCTACTATAACAACTAAGATCGCTGTAGTGCCGGTCCTTTAAAAAGTTTTGGGGGTATTATTTACTTCCCCCGAAACTTTTTACTTTTACCATACTTCATTTCATGGGAATAGACAAAGACATACAACAGGCTAAATTTCGCAACATTCACCAGAAGGCTGCCATTAATCTCATTTATACCGTAGGGTGGATGCGTGAAAAGACAAAAGCCATTTTTGAGGCGGAAGACATTACGCCACAGCAGTTCAACATCCTTCGCATTTTAAGGGGAAGTTTTCCTCAACCACTCTCCACTTTGCAGATACGGGAAAGGATGCTGGAAAAAATGAGTGATACCAGCCGCATTGTTGACCGCCTTATTGCCAAGGGTCTCGTAAAAAAGCTGACCTGCAAAAATGATCGTCGCCTTGTTGATGTTATCATAAGTGATAAAGGAAAAAAACTGTTGGAAAAACTGGATCTCCGGCAAGATGAAATAGATGATGTTTTGGCAAATCTTTCTGAAGAAGATGCTAATATGCTAAGCAACCTGCTGGATAAGGCGAGAGATGGCGGCGAATGATGTATTTTCGCAGTACATAATTCCAGGCCAGATGAAAAAAAAATTCCTCCTTCTTTCATACCTCATATTCCTTACTTCTTACTTTGTTTTGGCTCAACCAAAATATGAGTTCCGTGGCGTTTGGATAGCCACCGTTGATAATATAGACTGGCCAAAATATGGACAGTGGGCCGTGGACAGCCAGAAAGCCGATTTTATCCGCATCCTGGATGGGCATCAAAAAAACGGCATGAATGCAATGGTCGTACAAGTGCGCCCGGCTGCCGATGCTTTTTATCCTTCGCAATATGAGCCCTGGAGTGAATGGCTGACTGGCGAACAAGGCAAACCACCTTCTCCTTACTATGATCCCATGCAGTTCATGATTGAAGAAACGCATAAAAGAGGAATGGAATTTCATGCCTGGCTGAATCCGTACCGGGCCAATTTCAATACCGAAAAATCAAGTATCGCTGCCAGCCATATCACCCGCACCCATCCTGAATGGTTTTTGACCTATGGGAATAAAAAATACTTTGACCCGGGAAATAAAGAAGCGCAAAAATTTGTAACCAATGTGGTAAGGGATATTGTAAAGCGGTATGATATTGATGCCATTCATATGGATGACTATTTCTATCCTTACCGTATTCCCGGTAAAGAATTTCCGGATGAGGAAGGATACAAAAGATCAGGAAGCTCTTTAAGCAAAGATGACTGGAGAAGGAGCAATGTGGATTCCATTATTATGGCGCTGAGCATTGTTATCAAACAGGAAAAAAAGATGTGCCAGTTCGGTATCTCGCCTTTTAGTGTATGGCGCAATAAAGAAAAAGACCCCGAGGGTAGTGATAGCAAGGCCGGGCAAACCAACTATGATGACCTGTATGCCGATATTCTGCTCTGGCTGAAAAAAGGATGGATCGATTATGTAACACCGCAGCTATACCTGGAAATAGGTCACGATAAAATTGCGTATGAAAAACTCCTGGACTGGTGGAGCCGCCACAGCTATGGAAAGAACGTTTATATCGGTCATGGAATTTACAGGGCCGGTGGCAAAGAAAAGGGATGGAATGACGTCAACCAGTTGCCCGATCAAATAAAATTATTACGCCGTTATCCCAATGTGCAGGGCAGTGTTTATTTCAGCAGCAAAACATTCGATAAAAACCCCAATGGCTGGAATGACAGCCTGCAGAATAATTATTATAAATACCCGGCTCTGCTGCCACCTATGCGCTGGCTTGACAATGAAAAACCCTGGCCCCCGATTGTGGAAAGAACACTCAGCAATGATTCCATTATTCAACTGACCGTAAGGCCAGACCCACGGAATCACCGGGAGATAAAATACTATGTGGTGTACCAGTATGCTGCTGATTCACATACGGAGACATTCGGCAACATCCCGAAATTCATTTCCAGAATAGTAACAGAGCCGAAGGGCTTTCAGTTACAAGAATCTCTTTCGTCCGAACATTTTTCTTACCGCTACCTGATTACTGCTGTCGGAAAAAATAATCACGAAAGTGATCTGAGTGAGATAGCCATATTGGTGCAACCAGGGGGGAAATGGGAGTTTTACAAGCCGTAGTTGTATTTTTAATTTTCTGCTTCTTTTTTCTTTTTTAAATACCAGAATAAGGAAAGGCCCAATACATTATTTATTTTCTTTCTCCCTGTATACCTGGAGATATTGAAGATACTTTTTGAATAACTGAGCTTTATGCCAACTCTTTGTATGGGCTGATAAACAATTCCAAGGTTATACGCAATGTCAAGTCGTTTATACGCCTCGCCTTCTAAATGAAGATGTTTTTCAGGTTCTGGCCGGTTAAGATTATACGTCCTAACACCATTAAACCCGTAAGCAAAATATACTCCTGAATTCAGCGTAAGTTTATTATTTGAAAACTTATACCCAATAGTTATTGGGAGTTCTAAATAGTTTAAACGAACCTTTATAGAATCCAAAATGTATGAAGGTCTCTTTACTCTCATAACAAACCCTTTCCCGGAATAATTTGGGCCTGTATATAAAAACCAGCTATCGTCCAGAGGAATCTCAAACATCAAACCTCCGTTAAACCTGGGAATAGCTGTATAGCTTCCTTTTCTACCATCATCATATTTAAATGAAATATTTGAAAAATTCATTCCTCCTTGAATCATAACCCTCAGCTGAGCATTTGCTGTATAACACAAACACAGGAGAAAAATGATAGTTGATCTTTTCATGTAACGGTTTACCCTACAAAATACACCATCAGCCAGCCAACCGCTTCTGATCAATACTTAAATAGTTCTTAAACTTTCTTTTCATCCTCATGTTTTATCTTTGCAAAACATTGGAGGAACCTCAATCTGGAGGGAATTATTAATTCTTAATTATTCATTTTTAATTACAACTATGCCCGGCTACGAACTCTGGAGTGATAAAGAAAGAAAAGAAGTAAATGAT
>CAYHPA010000046.1:0-18055 GCA_964358155.1 uncultured Chitinophaga sp. | reverse complement strand
TGCAGCACAACATCGATTGAAGACTGATCGCCGACAGTAATTTCAACGCTCACAAACGAAGCGCTGCTGAATACAAGCACTGTTGTTTTGTTGTCCGCATTGATCTTATACTTACCCTGCGCATCGGTAGTGGTGGCTTGTTTTGTTCCCTTCACGGAAACAGTAACTCCGGTGACCGGCTGGCTGTTTTCCGATGAGGTAACAGTACCTGTTATCTGTTTTGTCTGGGCAAGCAATGGGTTAGCAAAACCAAACACGGCCACCAGCGTCACAGTTTTAAGCAGTTTGAAAATTTTGAACATAATGCAGTTTTTATTTTATGCGGAAATTTGTTGGGAGAAAAGCAACGGAAATCTCCATTGGCTGATCCCCGGCATCAGTAAAAGATGTTGCTAGGAAAAAGGAAGAAGGAATCGTGTAAAAAGAAATGACAGGATTTGTTTGAGTAAAAAATCCTGTGTTGAAGTACACAGCCTGGCAGGGCAATCTTTTCATTTAAGCAGCAATTCTTTCGAAGTTCAGAGGCAAACAAAGACGGCAAATCCTGAATTCGTAATGCCTTAACGACAACAAGTCTACACAGAACTTCAGGTTAAAATCGTTTTCGATAGTCTTTTTTTTACGCAATCGTTCCCGGCAACGATGTAATTCTGAACGGGTTATCAGCATCTCATTTTTTTCCGCCCTCAAACAACCTTACTTACATTTTTCGCTACTCTCCCCTGAATGTAAAACCACATATCAAGCCAGCAGAAAACAGTAACTTTAAAGCTGCCATTTTTTATTAAAATCCGTTTGAAGAAACTGATGTTATGAAATTTGAAGCCCTGACCATAAAGGATATTGCAAAAGCGCTGGGTCTGTCCACTTCGACAGTATCGAGGGCCTTGAGAGACAGCTACGAAATAAGCCCGGAAACAAAGAAACTGGTACTGGAATACGCCGAAAAAAACAACTACCATCCCAACCCGATCGCACTGAGCCTTAAAGAAAGAAGGAGCCGTTCCATTGGAGTGATTGTTTGTGAAATAGCCAACAGCTTTTTCTCACAGATCATCAATGGCATTGAGTCAATTGCTTACAATCATGGGTATAATGTAATTATTGCCCAGAGCCGTGAATCATTTGACCGGGAGATGATGAACCTGCAATACCTTACCTCCCGTTCCATTGACGGGCTGATCATTTCAGTTTCAACAGAAACAAATGATTTTACTTACCTCAAAGAATTGAACCAAAAAGGTTTGCCTATTGTTTTCTTTGACCGCATTGTAGATGAAATAGACACCCACAAGGTGATAGTGGACAATTATAAAGGAGCTTATGATGCTACTGTACATCTGATCGGCTGTGGATATAAGCGAATTGCAGCTATCGGTAATACGGAACTATTATCTATAACAAGGGAACGACTTGCAGGTTACAGGGCTGCATTAACTGATAATGGTATTGAAATAAATGAATCGCTTATCAGATACTGTAAACATGGGGGAATGATAGCTGCTGAAGTGGAGACTGCCGTGAATGCCCTGATGAAATTATCTGAACCACCCGATGCCATATTTGCATCTGCTGATAAACTGACAACGGGCTGCCTGCGCATGCTGAGGGCCAGAAAAATACAGGTGCCGGGTGATATGGGCCTTATCGGTTTTTCCAATACTGACCTGACTGAATTACTGGATCCTCCTCTTTCTATTATTAAACAGCCTGCCTTTGAAATGGGTGAAATAACCACTAATCTATTACTCCAACTGATTGAAAGTAAAAGGCCCGTTACCGACTTCGAAACAAAAATGCTTACTACCGAATTGTTTATCCGCGGATCGACAAAAAAGGTAAAGGCAAGGACAAAAATAATTGCATAAAAAAGCCCGGATAAACCGGGCTTTTGTGGAGGTTACCGGAGTCGAACCGGTGACCTTTTGCATGCCATGCAAACGCTCTAGCCAGCTGAGCTAAACCCCCAATCGGGCTGCAAATATATTGGCAATGCCACTTGTTGCCAAAACAAAACCCGGTAAAAACCGGGTTGTACAATTGTATTTAATTATTTTATCACTCTCCCCAAATATTATCTTTTCCATCGAGCCACAGTTTTACAAGATCTGTTGTGACTGATTTCGGTCTTTCCAACGGGAAGTTGAGCACCCTGTCCCAGCAAAGACTGGCCAGCACGCCCAATGCCCGGCTTACTGCAAACAATACGGTGTAATATTCATACTCCACCATGCCATAATGTACCAGCAATGCACCGCTGTGTGCATCCACATTAGGCCAGGGGTTTTTAATTTTTCCCATAGATTGCAAAATAGGCGGCACCGTTTCATACACATTCCAGACTGTTTTTACCAACGGATCATCGGGCATATGCTTTTTGCCAAATTCCATCTGTGCTTCAAAACGGGGATCGGTCTTTCTCAACACTGCATGTCCGTAGCCTGGCACCACTTTTCCTTCACTCAATGTTTTTTTAACGTATTCTGCTATCTGTTCTTTTGTGGGCATTTCTGTTTTCAGCTCCTCCCGCATTTCAAATATCCATTTCACCACTTCCTGGTTGGCCAATCCGTGCAATGGGCCAGCCAGTCCGTTCATGCCCGAGGCGTAGCTTAAATATGGATCACTCAATGCCGAACCAACAAGATGTGTGGTATGTGCCGACACATTGCCTCCCTCATGATCGGCATGAATGGTCATGTACAGCCGCATCAGTTCTTTGAAGCCCTCATCTTCATAGCCGAGCATGTGGGCAAAATTGCCCGCCCAATCCAGCAACCCGTTTGGCTGAATATGTTCACCCGACTTATATTTTCTTCTATATATATATGCAGCTACCCTCGGCAAACGGGAGATCAGGTCCATAGAATCATCAAACACGGCTTCCCAATAATCTTTTTTGTTCATGCCGGTTGCATACCGCTTGGAGAAATGGCTTTCTGTTTGCAGCGCCATCACGGCCACCACAAACTGTGTCATCGGGTGGGTGCTCACCGGCAGCGCTTCAATGGTTGCAAACACATGGTTAGGAACATGGCTGCGGCGCTGCCATACCGAAGTGAGGTGATGCACGTCATCATCAGACGGCAACTCTCCCACAAGCATCAGGTAAAACAAGCCCTCGGGCAAGGGTTCGGAACCGCCGGGTGCCTTGGTCAGCTTCTGCCGCAACTCAGGAATGGAATAGCCGCGAAAACGGATACCTTCCTGTGCGTCCAGCAATGATGTTTCTGATACCAGTCCCGTCATGCCACGCATACCCTGGTAAATCTGCGAAAGCTGCACTTCACCAATTACTTTATTCCCATGTTCTTTCAGCAGGTCTTTTATTTCGGCTCCAACTGCATCGGCCTTTTGCTTAAACCTGTCTTTTATAATACCCATGATTATTTATTTGCGAAGATTATTGAGGAAATGATTTGAGCCAGTAAAATTACACAAAATCCTGTTGCAGGTTGCTGCTTTCTGGTTGTGCAATTCGAAATTTCTTTATACAAGAGAGATAATTCTTGTTCGTAAAGAAGATACAAGTGGCCAGTACCAGGCAACCAGTAACTATTTTGGTGTGCGCCGGTAAAGCCAATATGCCACCCCCGTAAAAAAAATATTGGGAAGCCAGGCTGCCAGTAAAGGCGGCAGATTTTCTTTGGTGGCAAATGTGGTAGAAAACCGATCAGCTACAATAAAGAAAGCCGCAATAGCAATACCGAGGGCCAGGTGCATGCCGCTGCCACCCCGGGTTTTTCGACTGGCAACCACTACCCCTATCATCGTCAACAACAATACAGCAACCGGTGTGGCGGTGCGGCGGTATCGTTCTACTTTATATGCGTTCAACCCCTCGGTGCCCCTTAGTTCCTCTTTGCGGATAAAACTGATCAGCTCGGGGGTAGTCAGCTTATCCTTCAGGTATTCATCTTTTCGTAACTCATCGGGTTTTAAATTCAGGTTGATGGTGAAAGTCGGGTATGACTGTGTCTTTTCTCCTGCGCTATCAATGTTTCTCTCCACTGCATTAATAAGTGTCCATTTCTTTACTGCGGTATCCCAGCGAATGGATTCAGCACGGAGATTATACACCGCCTTGTTTTTAAATACCCGGTTCAAAAAAAAATTGCTTCCCGATTTACTGGCCGTGTCATATCCCTTTATACCCATATAAGTATTGGAATCAATACGCCGGTAAAAGCAATTGGTGCATTTATCCTCAAACTTTTGTTTGGTAGGGTCGTTCCTGTCAATATACTTGCTTTGAAAATTGCTCCGGATTACATTGGCCTTCGGTATCCAGTAGCGGCTGCCCACCCAAAGCAAAGCAGCAAGCAGGATACCTCCAATAAGGTATGGCCGGAGGAATCGATTATAGCTGGTGCCGCCGGCAAGTATGGCAATGATTTCTGAACGGGTGGCCAGACGGCTGGTAAAAAAAATAACAGCTATGAAAACAAACAGCGGAAACAACAGGCTCCATATCCATGGCACAAATCCAAGGTAGTATTGGGTAATGACCTGGCTGGTGCTGAGACCCGCCTTTACAAAATCGTCGGTTTTCTCACTGCTGTCTACCGCCACAGCGATGACAGTAAACAGTAACATGCAAAAAATAAAAGTGACCAGGAATTTTTTCAGTATGTACCAGTCAATTTTCTTCATCTGCTGCAAAGGAAAAGAATTATCGGGGAACGAAATGTGAAAGATGCCCCTATTTCCAATAAAGTCTTAACATTTTAAAATTACCAGCTGCACGACTGTTTCCTATTTTCGCTTTATAATTTTCTGTTTAAAATAATTTTTTATGAAAAAAATCATTCTTTTAGCGCTGCTCGTATCCTCTTTCAGTTGTTTTGCCCAGGATACAACCAAAGTGGAACAATATTGCCGCCTGGTAGCCATCGGCAAACTTTTTTCCAACAGGGTAAATATTGATGTTGATTTTGGAGATGAAAGAAAATTTTTCACCGATAACAGGTTGCGGGACGAAGAGACCGGCAGGATAAAAAAATTCAACACCGTAACGGATGCACTAAACTATCTCGGCTCCCAGGGATGGACAATGGTGAATGCTTTCCCGGTGAATGAAGGATCTTCCAGCGTATATCATTTCTATTTTAAGAAACTGTTCAGAAAGGAGGAAGTGAAATAGCTTCATTTACAGTTTATTCTTTAGAAGCGGCAGCATTTCATTTTTCCAGCCGGAAAAATTGTTTTGCAGTATCTGTTTTCTTGCCTCATCCATCAACCACATATAAAAAGCAAGATTGTGGATACTGGCAATGGTATAGCCCAAAAACTCTTTTGCTTTCATCAGGTGGCGGAGATAGGCTTTACTGTAATAATTACTGACTTCGCAATTAAAGCCATCATCAATGGGCGAAAGATCTTTCTCCCATTTTTTATTGTCAATATTGATGACCCCTTTAGTTGTAAAAAGCATGGCATTGCGACCATTGCGGGTGGGCATCACACAGTCAAACATATCTATGCCCATGCCAATGCACTCAAGAATGTTCCAGGGGGTGCCTACCCCCATCAGGTACCTGGGCTTCTGCTTTGGAAGATGATCACAGCACCAGTCGCATATTTCATACATGGTTTCTTCCGGTTCGCCAACGCTTAATCCGCCAATCGCATTCCCACTTGCGTCTTTTGAAGCAATGTATTCACAGGATTGTTTTCTTAAGTCTTTGTAAGTGCCGCCCTGCACTATGGGAAAAAGATTTTGTGTGTATCCATATCTGGCCTCGGTGGAATCAAATTGTTTGAAGCATCTGTCCAGCCAGCGGTGCGTCATCTCCATGGATGTTTTGGCATATTTGTATTCGCTGCCGCCCGGAGGGCATTCATCAAAAGCCATAATGATATCGCCGCCGATGCTGCGCTGTATGTCCATTACATTCTCCGGGGTAAACAAATGTTTGCTGCCATCAATATGCGACTGAAAGGTTACTCCTTCTTCTTTGATCTTTCTTGTTCCTGCCAGCGAAAAAACCTGGTAACCGCCACTGTCAGTAAGAATAGGTTTGTTCCATCCGTTGAACCGGTGCAGTCCACCTGCCGCTTCTAATACTTCCAGCCCCGGACGTAAATACAAATGATAAGTATTGCCTAAAATAATCTGCGCTTTCACATCATTCAGCAATTGCTGCTGGGTTACAGCCTTTACACTGCCCACTGTGCCAACAGGCATGAAGATGGGTGTCAGTATTTCGCCATGATCCGTTGTAATCGTACCTGCTCTTGCTTTGGAATTAATGTCCGTATGCTGCAATTCAAATACTAATGCTGCCATTGCCGCAATTTAATCAATACCTCATTAGCAATAGACAATTGACAATTACTGCTGTGGAAAAGCTGTTGCTTATTGCAGGTTGCCTATTGCCTGTTGCGCTCTACCTTCGCCGCTATGCCACCGATCAACTGGGGAGAGATCATTTTCTATTCTTTTGCCGCTGTTACTGCTGTACAAATTTTCTATTATGGCTTTTTTTTCAGCCGCATTGCTTTTTACAAGTTAAAAAAGAAAATACAAACCCGTCAGCATCCTGTTTCGATAATCATTTGTGCACGGGATGAGGACGAGAACCTGGCCCGCAACCTGCCAGGTGTGCTGGTACAATCTTATCCCAGCACTTATGAAGTGGTGGTAGTGAATGATAATTCTTTAGATGATTCCAAATACATCTTGCAGGAATTGAAGAAAACTTTCAAATCGCTGAATGTTGTGGAGCTTACGCAGGAAGCAAAACTGATCTCGGGAAAAAAATATCCGTTATCTGTTGGTATCAGGGAAGCAAAACATGAAGTGCTGCTGCTGACAGATGCAGACTGTGTGCCTGCCAGTGAGCATTGGGTGGAAAAAATGCAGAATGGATATGATGAAAACATTGAGATCGTCTTAGGATATGGAGCTTACCATAAAAAAGGCGGTATGCTGAACAAACTCATCCGGTTTGAGACCTTTCATACGGCGCTGCAGTATCTTTCTTATGCCCTGGCCGGCTTGCCTTATATGGGTGTAGGCAGAAACCTGTCTTACAAGAAAAGTTTGTTCTTCCGTCACAAGGGTTTCTCCTCTATCAATCATATTCCCAGCGGAGATGATGACCTTTTCATCAATAAGACAGCTACAAAAAAAAATACAGCTGTAGTGATCGACCCCGATGCCATCACCCGTTCCATTCCTAAAACAACCTGGGGTAGCTGGCTGCGTCAAAAATCGAGACATTATACAACTGCTAAATATTATAAACCCAAACACAAATTCCTGTTAGGACTATATTTTGCCACCCAGTTTGTCTTTTATCCATTGCTGGCAGCGGCAATTATTTTTTATGACTGGAGATTCGTTCTGGCCGTTTTTGGCATCCGGTTCCTGTTGCAGGGTTTTGTTTTATTTAAATCCATGAAAAAAATGGGTGAAAAAGATCTTTGGCCCTGGTTTATTTTCCTGGACATGTGGATGTTTTTTTATTATATCATCTTTGCCCCGGCGCTTTGGAGAAAACCGAAACGAAGCTGGGATTAACCTCACCCCCGCCCTCTCCATATCCCGATACCTATCGGGGGGAGAGGGAGAAACCGATTTTCAAAAAATGGAAGTCATTTTAAAATACTTTACAGATTTTACTAAACAGCAACTTGAGCAATTCCGCTTATTAGAAGGATTGTATAAAGAATGGAATGAAAAGATCAATGTAATCTCCCGCAAGGATATTGACGGGCTGTATGAAAAGCATGTTTTGCACTCCCTCAGTATTGCCGCTGCATTTGAATTTGCAGATGGTTCTGAGATAATAGACCTGGGAACAGGTGGTGGTTTTCCGGGCATACCCCTGGCTATTTTTTTTCCGCAGGTCCGTTTTCATCTGGTTGACAGCATTGCTAAAAAATTAAAAGTGGTGGAAGCGGTGGCAGAAGCTATTGGCCTGAAAAATGTAACAACACAACATACCCGGGCTGAAGAAATAAAGAACCGCAAATTTGATTTTATAGTTTCCAGAGCCGTAGCGCCCCTCAAAGACCTGTGGAGGTGGAGTAAACCACTTTTAAGGGCTAAAGCAATTTCTCAGTTCTCTCCCGGACTTATTTGTTTGAAAGGAGGTGACCTGGCAGTTGAAATACAGGAAAGTGGAACAAGGCCAAGGGTCATGGAAATAGCTGATATTTTTCCGGAAGAGTCCTTTAAAGAAAAATTCCTTTTGTATGTTACCCGGTAAAAAATACCACTAAGTGGTATTGTTTTGTTGTCATTGAACCCTGACCTTTACTATAACATGAAAGAAATCTCCGTTTGTGTGGTTGACGACAATAAGGAACTCCGCAATGCGCTGGAGGAAATAATCAGTATGTCGCAGGGATACAAATGCATTGCCACAGCGGGCACGGCGGAAGATGCTGTTAATCAAATTCCCTTGTTGAGGCCAGATGTAGTATTGATGGATATTAATCTGGGCAGTGTTGAAAGCGGAATTGATGTGGTAAGGGTATTAAAACCCCGGATACCCGATACCAATTTCATGATGTGCACGGTGTATGAAGAGGATGAAAAAATATTTGAGGCACTTAGCGCTGGCGCCAGCGGTTATATATTAAAGAAGACCGACCCCGCCAGGATGCTGGATGCTATCCGGGAATTATATGAAGGCGGAGCTCCTATGAGCAGCCAAATAGCCCGAAAAGTAGTGGCCGCTTTTAGAAACCGTCCGGCTGAAAATATAGGATCGGACGAATTGAGCATACTTTCCGCCCGTGAAAAAGAAATTTTGGAATTCCTGTCCCGTGGATTAATGTATAAAGAAATAGCTTCCCAGCTTTTCCTCAGCCCCGAAACCGTCCGAAAGCATGTGTATAATATTTATGAAAAATTACATGTAAGCAACCGGGTTGCGGCAGTCAATAAATTCTATGGCCGCTGAAAGTTGCGGGTTTTTGCTTTCGCCTACCCCTTACCGCCACAAAAAATACCACTAAAGTGGTATTGCTGCTCAAAGTATCCCGGCCTATTTTCGAAATAGAAACTTATCGTATTTAACCAGACCATTAACCTATCCTAAGGCAAGTACGAGAGGGTCTTAATCGAAACCGTCAAAAAAAACCCCGGCTGAAGTTCAGCAGGGGGTTTTTTATTTACCATTTCAATTCAATTTTATTATTCTTCCGTTCCACATCCGCCATACGCAGCGAAGGATCAATTTCCACTATGGAAAAATCTGCCAGCTTTCTGCTGGTTTCAATGGTGTAAGTGCTGTGTGTCCATTTCCAGGGTTCATACACTTTGCGGATAATTGTTGAATCCTCCACAGGTTTTGCCCCGTACATCAGGTTCATTGGTATATAGTGCAGCTCCTTCATTCCATCTTTAAAGGTGAGTTGAAAATCGATGGGCATTGGCATTAAACCGGTACGCATCAATCTTACTTTGGTTTTGCCTCCTTCCTCCCACAAGCTGTCAATATTGTAGTCAATCGTTTTAGTTGAGTTGATCCAATATTCCTTATACCAGTCCAGTTTCATATCACTTACTTTTTCTGCAATGCGGATAAAATCGGAAACATTGGGATGCTTGAAACGCCATTGCTTGTAATACTCCAATAATATCTTATCCCTAACCTGTGCTCCTACGATATAACCAAGCTGTTCCATAAATACCCCGCCTTTGGAATAAACTGCAGGACCATAGGCGGCATTCAGGTTATAATGATCGGCGTGGGTGCTGAGCGGTTCTTCTCTGCTGCTTTTCGCCAGAGAGATATAGCTCCGGTAAGTTCCATCATAAGCAAATCCTGTATTACTTTCTAAGAAAGCAGTCACCCTGTCTTCAGCATAAGTAGTAAACCCTTCATCCATCCAGCCATACAAAGATTCATTAGTACCTAATAGCCCATAATACCAGTTATGCAGCCACTCATGCAGCCAGGCGCCGGGGCCAATGCACAACGTTGCCATCGGGTATTCCATGCCACCATCTCCTCCGTGTATAAAAGAAAATTGTTTGTAGGGGTAATGACCAAATGTTTTTTCAATCATCGGCAAGGCTTTTTCAGCGTCGGCCAATACTTTCTCCCACTCAGCAGCCGAAGCATTGGTGGGTTTATATAATAAATGTAGCGTCAGGCTGTCCCTTATTTTTTTAGATTTGTGAATGAAATCCGGATCGGCAGCCCAGGCAAAATCATGCACATTGGGTGCGATAAAACGCCAGGTCAGTTTATCTCCCGAAGATTTTTTCACTTTTGCTCCGGCATCTTCGTACCCGTATCCGATCTGGTTGGGATTTTGCAAATAACCTGTTCCTCCAAGAATATATTTTTTGTCAATAGAAATACTCACATCAAAATCTCCCCATACGCCATAAAATTCACGGCCGACATATGGAGTGGGGTGCCAGCCCTCATAATCATACTCACATAGTTTAGGATACCACTGCGTCATGGAGTAACGGACTTTAGAAATAGGATTATCCCTTCCGCTGCGGCGAACCTGCAGTGGTACCTGCGCTTCAAATTCCATATCGAAAGTCACTTTCGACCTGGGTAAAATAGGTTTACTGAGTTTTACTTCCAGAATTGTTTCATCCATCTTATAGTTCTGCGGGATCCCATTCATTTTTAATGAAAGAATTTTCTGGTAGCCGATTTCTTCTGGCTTCAGGTTGAGTATCCTGTCTTTTACCCGCTGGTCCCAATCGGGCCTTCCACCCTGCCCGTTCACAGCACCTTGCCTGCGGCTTCTCATATCCATCATGCTGCCCGGCTGAAAAGCATTGAAATAAAGATGATAGAAAACCCTTGTCAGCGTATCAGGAGAATTGTTGCTGTATTCCAGCTTTTGCTTACCGGTAAACCGGTTGGTCTGCACATTCATGTCTATGTTCATCGTGTATTTTACCCGCTGCTGCCAGCGATCTGGCTGTGAATGGGCAACAGAAAGGAAACAAAAAGTAAGAAAGCAAAATATTATTATTTTCATGTGATATTTTTTTGATTTGATCCCGATAACTATCGGGAGGTAAATTTCGGTAAATGAGTGTTATGGCAAAAACAAAATTGATTGACGGTTATCCGTTCATTTCTTATTCAAAGGAGCTTTATGAAGAGGAGGAAGTGGTAAAAAGGAGTATTCAATTTCATCAATGGATGGACACCCGCAGAACAGTGAGGGATTTTTCAGACAAAACTGTTCCGGTAGAAGTAATTGAGAATATCGTTCTTACAGCCTCTACAGCACCCAGCGGGGCCCACAAACAACCCTGGACTTTTTGTATAGTCGGGGATCGGGCTATCAAAAAGCAAATCAGAATTGAAGCTGAAAAAGAAGAATTTGAAAGCTATAACGGAAGAATGCCCGAAGAATGGCTGAAAGACCTGCGTCCGTTGCAAACGGACTGGAAAAAAGAATTTCTGGATATGGCGCCTTACCTCATTGTAGTTTTTAAAAAAAGTTATGAAATAAACCCGGATGGCAGCAGGGGAAATGTCTATTATGCCAATGAAAGCTGTGGCATTGCCTGTGGTTTTCTGCTGACGGCCATTCATCATGCGGGATTAGTGGCGCTTACCCACACTCCTTCCCCCATGAATTTTTTGTCTAAGGTCTTAAACAGGCCGGAGAATGAGAAGCCCTATTTGCTGATTCCGGTTGGTTATCCGGCAGAAGAATGTTGGGTTCCTCAGTTGAAAAGAAAAACGCTGAGTGAAATAAGCAACTGGTATTAAAGATCCTTTCCTGCCACTATTATCACAATCTCCCCCTTCACCGTTTTATCATTAAAATACTGATGAACCTCTTTCAATGTTCCTCTTTTATTTTCTTCAAACATTTTAGTCAGCTCCCGGCTTATGCTGCATAGCCTGTCTTCGCCAAAATAAGTGATGAACTCTTCCAGTGTTTTTACCAACCGTAATGGTGATTCATAGAAAATCAAGGTCCTTTCTTCTTCTGCCAGTTTTTTCAGCAATGTCTGCCGCCCCTTTTTTAAGGGTAGAAATCCTTCAAAACAAAACCGGTTCGTGGGGATGCCGCTATTCACCAATGCTGGTACGAATGCTGTGGCTCCGGGTAAGCATTCCACTTTCACGCCTACTTTAATACATTCCCTTACTAATAAAAATGCGGGATCAGAAATACCAGGAGTGCCAGCATCTGTAACCAAAGCAATTTTTTTCCCTTCCAATAATTGATTGACGAGATGCTGCAGCACCTTGTGCTCATTATGCTGGTGATAAGGCGAGAGTTGTTTACTGATTTGATAATGATTGAGCAGATGCGAAGTAGTGCGGGTATCTTCCGCCACAATAAAATCAACCTCTTTCAGTACTTCAATAGCCCGGAGGGTAATGTCTTTCAGGTTGCCGATGGGTGTGGGAACTAAATAAAGCATTCCCCCTGTCCCCCTAAAGGGGAGACTTAGACCACTATTTTCCTCATTTTGTTGAAAGCTGTTCAAAGAAGAAAGCCGTTATTGATGAAAGGACGATTTCCTAACTCCCCTTTAGGGGCCGGGGGTTTCACATTCTACCTCATAATACTCCATCACAGGATTAGCTAATAATTTCTTACTGGCTTCCTCTGCAATCTCTTTTGCCTTGCCCGGTGAGTCGGCATTTACCTGCAAGGTGATGTTTTTGCCAATTCGTACATCCTCTACTCCGCTTAGTCCTAAATTTTCAAGACCGCCCATTACCGCCTTTCCCTGCGGATCCAGTAATTCTTTCAGCGGCATCACTTTTATCTGTACTGTATAGGTCATACTTTTTTTGTTTTGAAGAGCAAAGATAACAGAACATAAGCAAGCACTATTACCGGCACTGCCAGCCATTTTAAAATTACTATAGCAGCTATAGCAATCAGCACTAATATGTATTTAGGTAAATTATTCTTTATACTGAAGTCTTTGAACTTAAGGGCCATCAGCGGCAGGGTTGAAACCATCATATAGGACAAAAGGAGAATAAGCCCATAGAGGAACCATTTATTCAGCAGCAAGTCAACTACCCAGGGTTCATTTACATTCCAGTATATCAATGGCAGGGAGGCAACAAATATTCCAACAGCCGGTACCGGCATTCCTTTAAATGAAAACGACTGGTTGGCATCAAGATTGAACCTTGCCAGCCGCCATGCTGCTGCGCAGGGCAAGATAAAAGCAGGCAACAACCAAAGTACAGAAGTATCTAATCCACCTTCTTCCTGTGCATAGCTTAGCCGGAGAAACTGGTACATAATCATACCCGGTGCCACACCAAAACTCACCAGGTCTGCCAGTGAGTCCAGTTGCTTGCCCATTTCAGAACTGGCATTAAAAAACCGGGCGACAAATCCATCTAAGAAATCCACGACAGCCGCCAGCCCAATAAACAAAGATGCCATCCATATTTTTTCAGGAATATCAATCCACTGGCCCCCATTGGCATCCGCTACTATTACAATACCATTCTGTAAAATGAAAACAATCGCCAGGCAACCGAAAACAAGATTGAGCAGCGTAAACAGGTTCGGAATTTGCTTCATAATTATTGTCTATAGTCGACGGTCAACAGTCCACAGCAGGCTGTTGACAGTTCGACGTTTTACTCATTTAAGGAATTAATTAAAGCCTGAATCATTTTCACCAAAGTTTCAACTTTAGCATAAAGATTGGTAAATGTTTCATCAGTCAAATATCTTCTTCTTTGAGCCAAATATAAACAACCCACCACTTCAAGGGCTGAGCGATTTGCAATTACCAAAAAACGTCTGAATTCTGCATTTGTTAATCCAGTAGAGCCTTCAACAATATTCAACGAAACGGAGTTGGCTGATCTGCGAATCTGGCTTGACAATGAATACAATTCATGTTTAGGGAATGTATGCGCAAGTACATCAATTTCATCGGTTAGCTCAAGAGATAATTGCCATACTTTCAAATTCTCAAACTTAAACGCCATAGAACTTTGTAATACTTTTCAAATTTAGGCCTCAGACTATGGTCTGTCGACCGTGGACCATTGACCTATTTCTTCATCAGCGCCTCTATCTCTTCCACAGTGATGGGAATATTCTTCATGAGGTCTTTATTTCCATTTTTGGTGATCCAAAGATTATTTTCAATACGGACACCCATTTGTTCTTCTTCAATATAAATACCGGGCTCTACAGTAAACACCATTCCGGCTTTTATAGGTTCCGTTCTTGTGCCCAGGTCATGCACATCAATTCCGAGGTGGTGAGAAATGCCATGGTATAAATATTTTCGGTAAGCCCTGTTCTCCGGGTCTTCATTCTTTACATCGCTTTTCCTAATCAATCCAATTTTCAAAAATTGTTGCGTTGCTTCTTCTCCCACTTTGTCGGTGTACTCAATGATAGTAATACCGGGTTTCAATAAACTCTTTGCATAATCATGCAAGTGCAGGCAGGCATTGTAAACCGTTTTTTGCCTGCGGCCAAATTTGCCATTCACCGGCACCGTTCTTGTCAGGTCGGCACAATAGCCGCCGTACTCAGCGCCAAAATCCATCAGTATCAGTTCACCGCCTTTGCATTCTGCATTGTTGCTTACATAATGCAGTGTTCTTGCCCTGTCGCCGCTGGCTAATATGCAGCCATAGGCCTGCCCGGTGGCCCGCTGATTTAAAAATGAATGAAGGATTTCCGCCTCAATTTCATATTCCATCACACCGGGTTTAATGAACTTCAAGAGGCGACGGAAAGTGTTATCAGTAATATCAATTGCTTTTTGCAACACTTCCACTTCCAAAGCTGTTTTAATACCTCTCAGCTCTTTCATGATCTTTGCTGCCCGCAAATAATTGTGCAGCGGGTAGCGGCTTTTCATTTCATCAATGAAACGGTAATCCCTTGTTCTTACCAGGCTTGCTTTGCGGTCGTTCTCATTACTGTCTAAGTAAATATTATCCGCCAAATGTATCCATGGCTGCAGCAAAGCATCAATACTGTCGAGCCACACAATAGTTTTGATACCGCTCATGGCCTGTGCTTCATTTACACGAAGCCGCTTTCCATCCCATTTTTCTTTCAATTCATTAGGGCGCACCAGCACCAGCACTTCCCTGTATTTTGGATCCGGATTGTCCGGAAATAAAATCACCATGCTGTCTTCCTGCGTCACCCCGCTCAGCCAGAACACATCGCTGTTTTGCTTAAAGTGGTACAAAGCATCACCATTGCTTGGCACTTCATCATTGCTTACAAAAATGGCAATTGAATTTTTCTGCATCCGGCTGATGAATCGCTCCCGGTTTTGAACAAATATTCCGGCATTGAGGGGTAAATATTTCATGTAACAGGTTTGAGTGCTAAAGATAAGTATGAAATATATCGGCCAACCGTCTTTCATCACAAAACTTATAGCAAAAAAACAGGCACTGAAACGGGATTTTTTGGTTTCCCCCTAAACAGAAACAGGAAAATATTTTCCCACAAGTTTGCCTCTATTTTAATGTGTCGGCCGAACACTTGTTTGTGTTGAAATATGTTTGTTCCTTAACTTTGCCGCTTCAACAACGATTGCCAAATATGTCAGTTCCTACCATTAGTATCCCTACGAAAAACCTATTAAGATTAGGCCTGAAAAATACCGAAAACATTCATTATCAATCATCGTCAGAAGAATTAGTGCAGGACTCCCTCCGTATCGGAGAAGGGGTTTTAAATGATACCGGCGCCCTGGTTATCAGGACGGGTGAGTTTACAGGAAGATCCCCCAAAGACAAGCTTACCGTAAAAGATGACAGTTCGGCAAGCTCAGTGCACTGGAATGAGTTCAACATCCCCATTGAACCAAAATATTTTGATATCATCTATAAAAAAGTATTGGATTATCTGGAGCAGTTACCCGAGATGTGGGTAAGGGACTGCTACGCATGCGCCGACCCCCGCTACCGGTTAAATATCCGGGTGGTTAATGAAAAACCCTGGAGCAATCTTTTTGCTTACAATATGTTTTTGCGGCCCAAAGAAGAAGAACTGGAAGATTTCAAAGCGGACTGGCATATAATCGCTGTTCCGGGATTAAAATTAGATTCAAAAGAATGCGGTACCCGCCAGCATAATGTATCGCTGGTTTCTTTCAAGCATAAAATGATATTGGTAGCTGGCAGCGGTTACACAGGTGAAATGAAGAAAGGGATTTTCACCATCCTCAATTACATTTTACCGCATGAAAAAACTGTGCTGAGTATGCATTGCAGCGCCAATATGGGCGATAAAGGAGACACTGCTATTTTCTTCGGATTGAGCGGAACAGGTAAAACAACACTCAGTGCTGATCCGAACAGAAAGCTTATAGGAGATGATGAGCATGCCTGGACCGCTGACAATATTTTCAACTTTGAGGGTGGTTGTTATGCAAAAACAATAAACCTTACCGAAGAAAAAGAACCGGAAATATACCATGCTATCCGGCCCGGTGCACTGGTAGAGAATGTTACTTTCTTTCCCGGCACCAACAAGATAAATTTTGACGATGCTTCCATCACAGAGAATACGAGGGTCTCGTACCCGTTGCATTTTATCAGCAATGCGCAGGAGCCATCAATTGGTGGTTTGCCAAAAAATATTTTCTTTCTGACCTGCGATGCATTTGGCGTATTGCCCCCCATTTCTAAATTAACTCCCGGCCAGGCCATGTACCAGTTCATTTCGGGTTATACTGCAAAAGTGGCCGGCACAGAAGCAGGAGTTACCGAGCCAAAGCCGACATTCAGCGCCTGTTTTGGCGCACCATTTCTTCCGCTGCATCCGGGCAAGTATGCACACATGCTGGGTGATAAGATGCAGGAGCATAAAGTGAATGTGTGGATGATAAATACAGGCTGGACTGGCGGCCCCTATGGAACAGGAAGCCGGATGAAATTAAAATATACAAGGGCCATGATCACCGCAGCGCTGGAAGGAAAACTGAATGCAGTTGAGTTTGAAAACCATCCTGTATTTGGTGTTGCTATTCCTAAAGAATGCCCTGATGTGCCGACGGAAGTATTAAACCCCCGCAACACATGGGCGGACAAAGCTGCCTACGATGAAAAAGCAAAATACTTAGCTGGTTTATTTGTCAGGAATTTTGAAAAATATGCTTCAGGGGTGTCTGCTGAAGTACTTACAGCGGCGCCAAAAGCCTGAACAGTTTAAGAGTCAAAACGACCTGCCACCTCTTCCTGTTGGAAGAGGTTTTGTTTTTTAACTACTCCTTATACAGCCGGTAAAATTTTACACACGACTTTACGTTGATTAAAAGCATGAAACCTTTGTTGAAATGTTTACTTTTTATTTTCCTGGTCGTCCCCTTTGATGTGGCTGCACAGGTCAATGATGAGGAGTTGCTAACCTGGAGTGCCTCCCGCAAGCTGACCTGGAAAGATTATAAGGCCAGCCCCGATACACAAAGCGATGCCGCTGCTTCCACCACCACCTATCTTTCTATTGAATACAAGATAAGTACCAACAGTTTTGGATATAAAATAAAGTCCTGGTTCTCCAAAACAAGATCATGGGGCCGGCACAAGGATGATTATATACTCAGCCACGAGCAGGGGCATTTTGATATTGCAGAGATTTTTGCCCGCAAACTTCATAAACTGATGAGCGCATATCGTTTTGACCGAAAGACTTACCAGCAGGAACTGAAAAGAATTTACCAGGATGTGATGGATGAAAAAGAAAAAATGCAGAACGACTACGATGAAGAAACCAATCACAGCATCAACAAAGAAAAACAGGCGGAGTGGCTGAAGAAGATTGCAGGTACGCTTAAGGAATTGGAGGCATGGACTGGTTATTAATTTTTTGCCTAATTTAGTATTGTCATACCTTCTTATGAAATGGATTCTCCCGATAGTAACATTCGGCTTACTTTTATTGTCGTGTTCACGCAGAAAATGTTGCGAACCCCCGCAATCAGATAGCAATTGGAAAATAATAAAGCGATTTGGAGGAATTTCCGCAAGTGAAGTACCATTAACAGACGATCAAAAAAATAATGTGCTCACATTAAAGCAAAGTGGCTCCTTTGTTTGCAAAAACACAGTAACAGGAATTACCGTTTCCGGAACCTTCG
>CAYHPA010000045.1:0-18251 GCA_964358155.1 uncultured Chitinophaga sp. | reverse complement strand
ACAAAGGCAATAAGGAACTCGGTCTACAACTCGGAAAGATTATGGGTGAGCAAATCAAAAAGTCTGGTCGCTTTGAAGTGGATGCGCTGATACCTTTACCCCTTTTCCCAAGAAAAGAAAAAAGAAGAGGTTATAACCAGGCCACAGTTCTCTGCCAGGGAATGGCCGAATCCATGAAGATACCCGTACTGGATAAAGTGATCGTCCGTCCGCAACACACCGAAACCCAAACCAAAAAAGGAAGAATAGAACGATGGAAGAATATGGAGGGTAAATTCGTTCTTAGCAATCCGGGTGCGATCAGGAACAAACATTTATTGCTGGTAGATGATGTGGTGACCACCGGTGCCACACTGGAGGCATGTGGTATCGAATTACTAAAGGCTGAAAATGTAACATTGAGTGTGGCGACATTCTGTGTGGCTTCCAGGTAAAAAGGTATATTAAGTAAAAAAGTATTTACCTCGTTATTACCGAATTGCCTGAAGCATACTTTATATACCCTATTTACCTTTCTACTCGTTATTCTTTTCTTATTTTTGGTAAAATGAAATTCACCGGAATACTTATCGCATCATTACTGATCTTTTTCATCTCCTGCCGGAAAGATTCATTCATCACTTCATCCGACGCAAGGGTGACGATCACCGCTGATACATTGAAATTTGACACCGTCTTTGTAACAGCCGGCTCCACTTACCAGACATTCAAGATCTTTAATGAGAACAATCAAAAGCTCAGGTTATCGTCGCTTAAACTGATGGGCGGTTCGGGTTCAGCTTATAAAATGAATGTGGACGGAACAAGCGGAACACAGTTCAGCAATCTTGAAATAAATGCCAATGACAGTTTGTATGTATTTGTACAAGTGAATATGGATCCCAACGTAGCAAACCTTCCTTTTGTGATCCGCGACAGCATACAGGTAAGCTATAATGGTAATGATAAACTGGTGCGGCTGGAAGCATGGGGACAGAATGCTCATTTCTTCCGTAATAAAGTGATCGCTGCCAATGAAACATGGATCAACGACCTGCCTTATGTTATTCTTGGCTCGTTAACGGTCAATACCAATCAGATCCTGACCATTGATAAAGGCTGTCGAATCTATGTACATGCTGATGCGCCTATTCTTGTAAATGGCACCATGCTGGTAAATGGGTTAAAAGATACAGCTGACCGGGTTTATTTCCGTGGCGACAGGCTGGATGATCCCTATAAAGATTTTCCCGCAAGCTGGCCCGGCATATTCTTCAATAGCTCTGCAAAGGACAATGTATTTAATTATGCCGTTATAAAAAACGCATACCAGGCAATTGCTGTGGAGGATCCCTCACCCAATGCCAATCCAAAAATTACACTCAATGAATGTGTGATTGACAATGCATACGATGCCGGTATTATCTCCCTCAACTCAAGTGTAAGGGCAAGAAATTGTTTGATAAGCAACTGCGGCAAAAATGTTTTCCTTGTCAAAGGTGGCGATTACCAGTTCACCCACTGCACCGTAGCAACGTATGCAAATTCCTTTATTGAACATAAAGACCCGGTGCTGGTCGTCAGCAATTACATAACTGTAAACAATGTACCGGTTACAGCCAACCTGAATGCCGTTTTTCGCAATTGCATCTTCTGGGGCGAGAATGGGTTGGTAAATGACGAAGTGGTGGTGGCCAAAAGCGGCAATACCACTTTCAATGTAAATTTTGATTACAATCTCTGGAAAGTTCAAACAACACCAGCCAACATAACGAGCAACCAGATCATCAATAACCAGGCGCCCTTATTTGACAGTATCAATGCGAATAAAAACTATTATGATTTCCGCTTAAAAGCCGTTTCACCAGCTATCAATAAAGGCGTTAATGCTTCTGTAGCAATCGATTTAGATGGAAAAGCAAGACCGGTGGGCTTGCCCGATCTGGGTTGTTTTGAGAAGCAATAAAAGAGCGGCGGATTACCCTGAATCAATGTAACTTTATTGTCCCAAAATTATACGCAATGAAAACTCTCCTGATGACATTAATACTATCTGCCACACTTACCGGCGGTTCTATTTACGATTTTAAAGTGGCTGGGCTGGACGGAAGCGATATCGATTTTGCAGCCTTCAAAGGAAAGAAGATTTTGATTGTCAATACGGCATCTATGTGTGGCAACACACCGCAGTACAAAGACCTGGAAACACTGTATGTTAAATACAAAGACAAACTGGTGGTAGTTGGTTTTCCTGCCAACAACTTCGGAGCGCAGGAACCGGGCAGCAATACGGAGATAAAAGAATTCTGCACAAAGAACTACGGCGTTACCTTCCCGATGGCGGAAAAGGTTTCTGTAAAAGGTGATGATATTCATCCTTTGTTCAAATACCTCGTTGATCAGTCGAAAGAAATGGCGAAGAAAGAACCGGGGATAACCTCAAAGGACTTGGCATGGAAACGGTTTCTACAGGATCCTGTTATCTGGAATTTCACCAAGTTTTTGCTGGATGAAAAAGGAAACCTGGTCGCCGTGTTTCATCATAAAGTGAGCCCGATGAGTGAAGAAGTGTTGAAATATCTGAACTAGAACCACGATTATCAGGATTAGTAAAGATTATTGGGAGATGCAGCGATAAATACAGCGCTGCATTTTTATTTGCAGATAGTTTATTTTCGCCTTCTATGCAATTCTCCGACATCATAGGCCAAAAAGAAGTAAAAGAACAACTGGCAGAGCTGGTGCAGCATAATCGGCTAAGCCATGCGTTGCTTTTTATTGGTAAAGAAGGAAGCGGAGCATTACCAACGGCTTTGGCTTTTGCACAATATGTAGTGTGCGAAAAAGTAAACGGGAAAAATACAGCGATTCAAGCAGGCCCTTCTTTATTCGGAGACCCGGAACCCGAAACCCGAAACTTAAAACCCGCAACTGATTCCTGCGGTATTTGTCCGGCCTGCACCAAGGCACAGCAACTTGTTCACCCGGATATTCATTTCTCTTATCCAACCGTAACAAAAAAAGCAGGTGAGAAACCGATCGCCACCGATTTTATTGCTGAATGGAGAGAGTTCATCAAACTGAATCCTTATGGCAATTTGTTTGACTGGATAGAAGCCATCAAAGAAAAAGAAAACAGCCAGGGAAAAATAACGGCGAGGGAGTGTGATGACATTATCCGCAAGCTAAGCCTGAAGAGTTTTGAAAGTGAATACAAGATACTCATCATGTGGATGCCGGAAGAACTGGACAAAGAAGGTAACAAACTGCTGAAGATAATTGAGGAGCCGCCACCTAATACTTTATTTATCTTGGTTACAGAAAATGAAGAACTGGTGCTGCCTACCATCGTCAGCCGTTGCCAGCTGATAAAAATACCGGCGCTGGAAACAAAAGAGATTGAAGAAGCTCTTATCAACCGGAATAAAACAGAAGCGGCTATTGCCCGCCAGGTAGCCAGTGTAAGCGAAGGCAGCTATCATGAGGCCCTGCAACTGGTACAGCATGCTGAAGAGGACTGGCAGGCCCTGCTGCGGGAATGGCTGAACGCAATGTTAAAAACCGGCCCTGTGGCCCAAACCAAATGGGTGGAAGAAATAGCCCGGCTGGGCCGGGAGAAGCAAAAACAATTTCTCCGTTACTTTAATCACCTGCTGGAACAGGCTATCCGGCTTAAGGCAACCGGCGATGCCTCCGGCGCTTATGGCACTGAAAAGGATTTTGCTGAAAGGCTGAATAAAATAGCCGGAATAGAGCAGCAACAGACTATTATTGAGGAACTTGACCGGGCCAGTTACTATATAGAACGCAATGCCCATGGCAAAATGCTCTTCCATGCCCTTACCATTAAACTATACCATATTATTCAGGATAAGATTGTATTTTTGACCGGGTGAGGATGGGCTAAGAGGTTGAAAGAGAGAAGGAGATAAAGAGAGTGGCCCAAAGATTTGATGAATTAATTACTTGTGTCTACAACTACTTCTACATATAGGATCACTGTTCAAATAGCTGCCGCTTTGCTGAGGAGCGAACAGAACCCTGAAGTGTGCGACGCAACAACAGCTTAATAGAATTACTACAGCTGGCTTCATCATCTTCCTCAATTATTAATTGTTCATTATTATTTATTCATTAGAGTAATGAGTTGTACAGGTTGTAGTACCGATACGGCTGGTAAGCCAAATGGCTGTAAGAGCAACGGCGGATGCAGTTCCGGCGGGTGCAACCGCATGAATGCACATGACTGGCTGAAGAACCTGCCCATTGCCGATATGGACAGCGCCTGCAAAGTGATTGAAGTGAGTTTTAGCCAGGGAACCCGCAAAGATTTTTTCCGCAATACATCGCTGCAGCCTTTTGAAAAAGGCGACCTGATAGCCGTGGAAGGGGTAAGCGGTTTTGATGTTGGTGAGGTTTCACTGACCGGCGAAATTGTACGCCTGCAAATGAAAAAGCGGAATGTGAAAGAAGAAAATCCTGAAATGAAAAAAGTATTGCGGCGTGCCAGCGACCGTGATATTGATACATGGAAACAGAATAAGGCAAGGGAGCCGGAAGCAGTGATAAGAAGCCGGGCCATTGCCAAGCAACTGAAACTGGATATGAAGATCAGCCAGGTGGAAATGCAGGCCGATGGAAGAAAAGCAACTTTCTTTTATATAGCAGATGGCCGGGTGGATTTCCGGGAGCTGATAAAAGTATATGCAGGCGAATTCCGGGTGAAGGTGGAGATGCGGCAGATAGGTGCAAGGCAGGAGGCCGGCAAAGTGGGTGGCATTGGCAGTTGCGGCAGAGAACTCTGCTGCAGCACATGGCTCACTGATTTTAAATCAGTGAACACAGCTGCGGCCCGTTACCAGAACCTGTCTATCAACCAGACCAAGCTTAGCGGGCAGTGCGGCCGCTTGAAATGTTGCCTGAACTATGAACTGGATACCTACTTAGATGCCCTGCAGCACTTCCCTGACAACTGTGATGTGATACAGGTGGCCAAAGGCAATGCATTCCTCGTAAAGAAAGATATTTTCAAGAACCTGATGTGGTACACCCTGCCCGACAGCAATAAGCAATACCCGCTGACGATTGAACGGGTGCAAAAAATAAAAGAGTTAAACCGCCAGGGCATCAAACCGGAAGAGCTGGAACCCGTGGATGTAACTTCTTCCAAAGCGGTAGAAAAAGAACCGGAGTTTGTGGAGCTGGTGGGACAAATCAGCCTGCGTACACTGGAAAAAGCGGACAAGAAAAAGAAACAACAGCAGCAGCAACAAAGAAATCAACGGCCACAACAAAGAAATCAAGGGCAGCAACAAGGTGGGGGTCAGCAAGGAAATCAGTCCGCAGGATCCGGTGGACAGAGAAGACAACAGGGTAATCAACAAAACAACCCCAACAGAAATCAACAGCGGCCTAATAATCCCAATAGGAATCAGCAAAGGCCTAACAATCCTAATCGCAATCAGCAACGGCCGGATAATCCGGGGCAGGGGAAGGATAAATAGATTTTTGCTAGAATGGCCCACAATCTTCTAAGTCCAAAAATTCCTTTGATTTAACATTAAGACGATCCAAAAAAGCATCTTGAAAATTATTATTGATTCCCTCTACTGCAACTGCCAGAAAACATTTGGCTAATTTATTATCAGCTTCCCCTAGTTTATAAAAAGATTTCAATAGCAAGTCCGATATACTTGCCTTGCCCGGTCTTTTTGAATCAAGATGTTTAATCAATTTATTAATAAACAATAGTGAAGCATTTTTTACAATTACTTTAAGCTTTTCGTTCAACTCAGATTCTTCAGAAAGCTGCTCCACCAACTTTTCAATTCGTCCGCTATCACGCCACACAATAAGTCTTTCTTTTATTTCACTAATATTTTTCATTTTCAATTCATATCCCCAACGCCCGGTAAATCGCATCCTGTATTTTTAATCAATACAACAACGGCGACATTGCTGTATGCCGCATCCTCACAATCAATATCACTTCCTTCAAAATCACAAAAGAAACACGGTAACGGTGCAGCTCAAAAGCCCGGTAAGTACCATCGTTATTCATTTTTAATTTATCGGCTGGAAATCTTTCGGGATTGATGGAGAGTGATTCAGTCATCGCTACAATATCATACCTTACTTTCCATGCATTCTGATAAGAATCTTTTCTGATATAGAGGAATGCCCTTTTTAACTGCAATTCAGCGGCCCTGCTCCAGCGGACTACCATCCCTGCATGTTTTTTTTCAATTCATCTGTTGAAATTGAACTCCCCTTCTTGTATTCAGCCTCTGCTTCTGCAATTTCATTATTGTATTCTTCTATAGTCTGTCTTTTTTCGTCAGGCGGTGACGAAATGTCAATATCAGCAGGAACATAATCGTATTTCAGGCTGTTTAAAAAGGCAAGTAAAATTTTCTCCTGTTCTTCATTATGTGTCGTTACTAATATTGACATAACGGATAGATTTGAGTATTTAAATTTACAAAAACTTACCTATATCCCCAACGCCCGATAAATCGCATCCTGTATCTTCCCTCTTATTCCCTGCTGCCCCAGTTTATTATTATCTCTTGTGGGGTGTACACGGTTGGATAAGAATACATACACTAAACTATTTTTCGGGTCTACCCACACACAGGTGCCGGTAAAGCCGGTATGTCCAAATGTTTGTGGTGAAGCTAAAGAAGCCGGATATGGGTCTTTGCGGATGGCATTATCTTTTTCAGGTTTATCAAAACCATACCCGCGGCGGCTGTAACGGCTATTATACTTTGTAAAAAGATCAATGGTTTCTTTTTTCAGGTATCGTTCTCCATTAAAGGTTCCGCCATCCAGTAACATCTGGTATAGCATAGCGAGATCATACGCATCAGAAAACAATCCGGCATGCCCGGCCACTCCACCAAACATGGAAGCGCCTTCATCATGCACATCGCCCTGTGTGGTCTGCCGGCGAAAATGTTTTTCTGTTTCGGTGGGCACCATCCTGTCGGCCGCAAAACGTTTTCTTGGGGAAAAGCCGGTTGTCGTCATTCCCATCGGCTGGTAAAAAGTCTTGGCCACATACTGGTCCAGCGTCATCCCGGTTATCTGCTCCACAATTTTTCCAAGAAAAATAAAATCATTATCGCTGTACACATATTTATTCTGTGGGCCAAGATTGCTTTTTAAAATACGGTTGAACATCGTATCCTGCCAGTCGTTGCGCATATAAATATTTTCTGCTACCCGGACAGTGAAACCCGGTTTGGGTTTTTCCGAGTAAATAGCAGGGTTGGGCAATCCTGTTGCTTTGTCAATCGTTTCGTTGTAAAATGCAATGAAGGGAACAAGACCGGCCTGATGCAATAAAATATCATCCAGCTGCAGGTTGGCCTTATTGGTTCCTTTTACCCAGGGCAAATAATCGCCGAGTTTTTTTTTAAGATCCAGTTTGCCCTGCTCGTACAGTTTCATCACCGAAACAGTGGTGGCAGAGATTTTCGTAACAGAAGCAAGATCAAAAATGCTTTCGTAGCTCATGGCCAGCGAAGGCTCGTATTTTTGATTGCCAAAAGCTTTGTGATAGATAATCTCTCCCTCATGCACGGCCAGCACCACGCAACCGGGAAATACTTTTTGCGCCAGCGCATCATTTACGATGGAATCAACAGCCGACAGTTTGGCGAATGAATGAACCGGCTCTCCTTTTTGTTTTACCATACCATCACCGGATTTAAAGTTGCAAACCCTGATGGGAAGTTTGCCGCTGGCTTCTATTTTTCCCTGCAACAGATCCGCTGCTGCCTGTTGTGTTATATCATCATCCTGGTAACAATCTACCAGTGTCCATGCCCCGCAGAAATTTTTGGTGGCCAGTACATTGCCAAAAACCATTGTTACTGTCTTTATAAAATTCAGGTTCTTCCATAACTCAATAGCGGCAGGACTGATGCCATAATTGCCGGACGGCCGGTTGCTGTAATCATGTATACCCACCACAATGGCATCATACTTTCCATCCTTGGGCACAGCTTTTAATATCTCGACCGCTTTATTATTGCTGTCTTTGTTGGAGAAAAAGAAAAGATCGGCATTAAAATCCTCCTGTAATCTTTTTGCAAATGCATTGGGTTTGGATGTGCCGATGCCAACATAAGCGATCTTCTGCCCTTTTTTTAAAGGAATGCTTGCATAGTCATTTCTTGAAGCGATCTGGGATGCTTTGGCAAGGATGGTAATAGTTTTTTCCGCTACTTCCTTTCGTATGGCATCCGTCTTTGCATTCAGGTCGCTTAGCAAGTTGTTTGTATCAATTATTTTTTGCTGGTTCAGACCCAATGTAAATTTTGATGCGAGTACTTTTCTCAGCTTTACATGAATGTCTTCCCATGTAAGTCTTCCTTCCGCAATAGCTTTTTTTACTGCCTCAATCGTTTCCGGCACACTGGCGGGAAGACAAAGCATATCGTTGCCCGCAATAATTGCCTCAACTGCTATTGTTCCTCCGGGAAAGTATTTGGCCACTCCTTTCATCTCCAGTGCATCGGTGAAAGTAAGTCCGTTATAGTGCAAACTGTTCCGCAGCAGGTCGGTCACATTATTTTTAGAAATAGATGTAGCCTTGTTCGCTGTGTTATCAATAGCCGGAATGTATAAATGGGCGATCATCACACTGCCGATACCGGCATCAAACACTGTTTTAAACGGCACAAGTTCCATGGAATCCAGCGCCGCCATATCCTTATTGATTACCGGCAGATCGTAATGCGAGTCCACATCCACATCACCATGACCCGGAAAATGCTTGGCACAGGCCATGATGCCCGCATCCTGCATCCCTTTCATATAGGCTACGCCAAATGCAGAAACTTTTTCCCTGTCTTCACCAAATGAACGGTAGCCGATAACAGGATTGTTAGGATTATTATTAATATCAACTACAGGAGCATAGTTTACATGCACACCAATGCGTTTACATTGCTCACCAACCGCCAGTCCCATCCGGTACACAAGATTCTGATCGTCCATAGCGCCTAATGTGAGCTGGTAGGGAAATTTTGTTACACTGTCCAGTCGCATGCCCAGTCCCCATTCGCCGTCAATGGTTACCATCAGCGGTGTTTTGGCGATGCTTTGATAGTAATTAGTAAGATTTGCCTGACGGATAGGCCCGCCCTGGAAAAAACAAAGTGCCCCTACATTGTACTTCCTGATTTCTTCTGTCACTTTTGCCACATGATCGGTACCAAGATTCGAATGCGCCCTTACCACCATCAACTGGGCAATCTTATCATTATCGCTAAGAGAATTAAAAACACTATCGACCCATTCTTGTTTTTTCAGGTTGCTTTTATACTGCGCTGAAGCAGTCAACGATAAAACAACAGCGGAAATGCAAAGTATTTTTTTCATAAAATCACTTGGGATAATCAACGTATTTTAGCCGTTCCAAATTACGACAAATTGCCCGACAAGATTTTATTATTGCCCGATAATATTGCCAACCAGATAGCGGCCGGCGAGGTCATTCAACGACCTTCCAGCGCTGTAAAAGAGCTGTTGGAGAATGCTGTGGATGCAGGGGCCACTGAAATTAAATTGATCATTAACGATGCCGGCAAATCACTGATACAGGTGATTGACAACGGCAGCGGTATGAGCGAGACCGATGCAAGGATGTGTTTTGAGCGGCATGCCACTTCCAAGATCCAGACGATCGAAGATCTCTTTCATATCCGTACCATGGGATTCCGGGGCGAAGCGCTGGCTTCTATTGCAGCGGTGGCGCAGGTGGAACTGAAAACAAAAAAGGCTGGGGATGAAACCGGCACTTATATTGAAGTAGAGAACAGTATAGTAAAAAAACAAGAGCCCGTTGCTGCACCCAACGGCAGCAGCATCGCTATGAAGAATTTATTCTTCAATGTACCTGCCCGCAGAAATTTTTTGAAAAGTAATGCGGCCGAAATGCGCCATATCGTGGATGAGTTTACCAGGGTGGCCATGTCATTTCCTGAAATTCTTTTTACTCTTACGGCCAACAATCAACAACTGTTTCATCTGGAAGCCGGCAGTTTAAAACAACGTATTGTTCAGTTGCTTGGCAATAACTACAACGCCAAACTGGTGTCGGTAAAAGAAGAGACCGACTACATGAATATCTACGGATTTGTGGGCAAACCCGAAACAGCTAAGAAGACGAGAGGCGATCAATACTTCTTTACCAACAACCGCTTCATCAAAAGCCCTTACCTGAACCATGCAGTGATGAATGCATACCAGGAAATGATCCCTTCCGAAAGTTTTCCGATGTATGTATTGTTCATTGACCTTGATCCGACAGTCGTGGATGTAAATGTCCACCCGACCAAGCAGGAGATAAAGTTTGAGGATGAAAAGATCGTTTATGCATTTGTGCAGGCAGCGGTAAAACATGCGCTGGCGCAATTCAGCGTTACACCTACATTGGATTTTGATCTTGATGCTTCCATTCAGCAACTGCCATCAGTGCAACAACCATTCACCGAGAAGAAACAGGAAGCAGCCACATCAACTTCCATATTCAAAGGCTTTACACAAAAAAACCAGGCGCATCTGATTGAAAGAAGTGAGCTGAAGCATTGGAAAAATTATTATGAAGGAGGTCAGAAGTCAGAAGTCGGAAGTCAGATACCTGAAAGATCGGAGTTTTCCTCCTCAGACCTCAGACCTCAAACCTCAGATTTCGTTGAATTAACCCAACTGCTGAATACCTACATCGCAGTTCCTTCCAAGAACGGCTTCCTCCTCATCCATCAGCAAGCCGCACATGAAAGAGTGATATATGAGCAATTAACGAATGCCAGCAAGGACAAACCGGTAGCCACACAACGCAGTATGTTTCCGGCTACACTGGAGTTAACTCCTGCCGATGCAGCAGTGATGGCTGAAATAGCCGGCGATCTGCAATATCTTGGTTATATCATTGAACCGTTTGGCAAAAACAGTTTTGTGATACAAGGCACACCGGCCGATGTGGGACAAGGAAATGAAAAATATATTATTGATGTCTTATTGGAGCAATATAAACACTTCAGCAATGAAGTAAAATTTTCTAAAAGAGAAAAACTGATCCGTTCTTTGGCAAGGCAACAATCCATTAAAACAGGTGTTCGATTGACAGAGAGAGAAATGAGGCAATTGGTGAATGACCTGTTTGCTTGCGAACAGCCGAATGTGGCACCGGATGGTAATCCCACTTATTTAGAATTTAAGCAGGAGCAATTGGAGAAGAAGTTTGGGAGGTAAAGCCCCTTTGTATTGTCATGCCGAGGAACGAGGCATCTCAGAGATTATAAATTTGCTGACATTCTGTAGTCTTTGAGACTCCTCCTTCGTCGGAGTGACAAGACTCCGATATTTAGTAATTGTTTCTTATCCCCTGTAAAAATTTCTCCACCGCCTTCCTTACTTCTGTTGCAGATGCCTGGTGATTATTGACCAGTGTAGAAAAAATAAGCAGCTTTCCTTTTTTAGTATATAAAAACCCGCTGAAGGCCACAACACCGGAGAGTGTTCCTGTTTTGGCATAAATATATCCGCTGTCAGCTTTGTAGTAACTGCTGATAGTTCCTTCGCCGCCGGTGGGCAGTATGACTTTGATACGTTCCATTCCAAATTCATTCTTCATCTTGTTGAGAATAACAACAAAATCCTGCGGGGTAAATAAATTATAGCGGCTGAGGCCGCTGCCATCGGCCCATCTTGGTTTTTGCGGAAGGTCTTTGAAATCGGTTTTCAATAATGTATCAATGATCTTTTCATCATTCATCACCCCCAGCATTTCATTGCTCACCATTAATAAGGATTGCTCCGCAAAAAAATTATCGCTGCGGTGCATCATGGGTTTGAGGAGGGAGTCCGTAGGTTGAGAGTGGATCGTTGTTAGCTTAAAGGGGCTGGATAGCTCCTCCGGTTGCCAATAAATCCTCGTCTTAGGATGCAGGGTATCATTAAGAAGCCCGGTTGATGTAGCATAACCATAAGTGGAAAAAGGGATTTGCTTGTCTTTGAATTTATTTGTGCTCTTAGAAACATGAAAAAAATTTCCATTTAAGCTTCTACTCACGTCAATATATTCATCGGTTATGCTGTCTACAGGAAATGCTACAAAACCATGAACAGGGAATAATAAGTGGATATCAGGGGACGATGGACTTGAGTTAAGTTTATTCTCTTTTATATAGAATTTCACAATGTTCCCATAAATTGGGAATGGGCTTCTCTCGGCCATATAATATTCGTTATAATCGTTCCATGACCATCCTGATCCCAAATGTTCTTCTTGCCAATTAGAGCCAGAAAATCTTACATATCCAATTGATGCCATTTTGCTAATAAAATCAAAGACAGGCTGATTTTTGAATTCGCTATTTAGAAAAGTAGGATCTCCGGTACCTTGAATAATAATGTCTGCATTTTGCACCTTATACTTTAGCCCCACCAAACTATCCCCCAAATATTTCATCGCTGCATAGCAGGTAAGCAGTTTGGTATTACTGGCGGGTACAAAATATTTATCGCCCTGGTAATTGTAGAGGTATTTATTGGCAGCCGGATCAAAAATGCTGATGCCGACATGGGCAGCGGTCAGTGCTTTGTTGCTTAAAACATCTTCGTTGGCGGATTTGGCAATTTGCTTTTGAATGGAACAGGAAGCGAGTAAGAAGTACAAAGTCAGAACTAAGAAGTACGATGTATTGCGTTGAAAATTGAGCATTGAATATTGATTATTGAGTCTTTCTAACCCACCCCTGCCTACCGGCAGGCAGGCCTTTCAAAAATTTTCTTATTAGCATAACCTGCTTCCCCTCCCGGGAGGGGATGAAGACTCCGAACTCCTGACTCTTGACTAATGACTCCCGACTCATCCCCTCTCCTGTGCTCTTAACCACCGTTCAGGGATTTCGTTACTACTTGCCAATAAATAATCCTTATAGCTGCAGGCAATGTATTTTTTATCCGGCAGTTGCATCCACCATCTGCCGGTCTTTTTACTTTGCAGAAAAGTGGTCTCCACTTCCGCAAATGCAAGATGGTATTCGTTGAAAGAGTCTCTTTCATCGAGGGCCGCTTCTCTTCTGCCGCGGCTGCGGCCATCCAGCACATACCAGAGCATCTGGCTGATCTGTTTGGCAGTCAGTTCATCTTTATCATGCTGGGTGTCGTAGCCATAAATGCCGATACTGTTCACATTGGGGCTCATGCCAGCATAGCGCATCAGCACACAGGCTTCTTCGCCATTGAAACCGTTGGGTGAGGCGGAGCTGGCGGGGGCATAGGCATGGGCAATAGCCGTTATATCAAAACTAAAAAGCTGGCTGTTGCGGATTACCGGTTCCATCTCATCAATATTTTCTTTTACACTGCCGACGCGGTAACAGTCAAAATGCAGTTTGTCCATCGTTTCCAGCATCCGGGGATGCACATAATAACTCTGGAAACCGATATGATTGTAATGCCGGATATAGTTCGGCTCACCCGTCAGCATATCCATCAGGAAATTCTCATGTTTGAAAGGCGAATCAAGATTCAGGTCAATCAGCGCATCCACACAACTCGCTTCAATCAGTTTTTTATTGTCGGCATATGCATTGTATTGGTACAGGGTCAGGTCATGTGAGCCGCCGAGGATGATAACTGTTTTTCCATCATTGATAAGTTCCTGCACTACGGTTTTTAGCGCAGCATAAGAATCGGTGTACAATGCCCCGGTTTTTATATTGCCGATGTCGGCTATTTTAATATCCGGGTGCCAGTAATAAAGAGAATAAAAATGACGGCGGATAATGTCCGGCCCGTCAGTCTGGCCATGAATAAGGCCGCTGCCCCGTTGCTCTCCGCATCCGAGTAATACAATCTGCGCTTCATCCAGGTCGGGAAACTGTTCGTCATAAATAGCAATGATCTTGCCCAGCTGGCCGTCTTTGTAGCCTTCATCATGTGATATTTCATGAAGATTGACGGGGTTGAGAAAATCAGCAATGTTGAGATAGTCCATAACTACAAAACTAAGAGTTTAAAAGAGTAAAAAGAGGCAAGGAGAAAGCCCTCTTTTTCTCCTTCTCCTCCTTTTATCTCTTAGCTTATCTTTGCGGATTACCGTGTACGACGAAGCTTGCCCGTACACCAGTTGAAACTATTAACTAACCAAAAAAGCAGGCGAAGTCGTATGGAACAATTGCTGAAAAAAATTGAGGGCTATAAAGCTGAAGTAGCGGCTTTTTTGGCAGCCGATGCAAAACCAGTAGAAGAATTCCGCATCAAATGGCTGGGCACAAAAGGCATTGTGAAAGAAATAATGGGAGAAATGAAAAATGTGGCGCCGGAAAAAAAGAAAGAGGCCGGGCAACTGCTGAATGACTTCAAGTTGTTTGTCGAAAGTAAATACGAAGAATTAAAAAATTCAATATCGAACATCGAACAGGGAACATCGAATATCGACTTATCCTTGCCTGGTGATGATATTCCTGTCGGTTCCCGCCATCCCGTGACACTGATGCGGAACAGAATTGTTTCCATTTTTCAACGCCTTGGGTTTGCAGTGGCTGAAGGCCCGGAGATAGAAGATGACTGGCACAATTTCGGCGCATTGAATCTGCCTGAGCTCCATCCTGCCCGTGATATGCAGGATACGTTTTACATACAGCAAAATCCTGATTGGGTTTTACGAACGCATACCAGCAATGTGCAGATAAGGGAAATGGAAAAGGGCAAACTACCCATCCGTCTGATAATGCCGGGTCGTGTGTACCGCAACGAAACGGTGAGTGCAAGAAGTCATTGCTTCTTCCATCAGGTAGAGGGATTGTACATTGATGAAAATGTTTCCTTCGCTGATCTGAAACAGACGCTTTATTTTTTTGTAAAAGAGATGTACGGCAAGGATGTGAAAGTCCGCTTCCGTCCTTCTTATTTCCCCTTCACCGAACCCAGTGCCGAAATGGATGTAAGCTGTTTTATCTGTGGCGGCAGCGGTTGTAATATCTGCAAGAAAACAGGCTGGGTGGAAATACTTGGTTGCGGCATGGTGCACCCCAATGTTTTGTCCAACTGCAATATAGACCCCGAGCGGTACACCGGTTTTGCCTTTGGTATGGGCATTGAGCGGCCGGCCATGATGAAGTATGGCATCAATGATATCCGCCTGTTCGGCGAAAATGATGTGCGGTTTCTGAAACAGTTTACTTCTGCGATTTAAGGCCTCCCCAACCCCTCCGATGGAGGGGCTTTTAATAGAAAGATAAATTTCTATTCGTTACACATTCATATTTTACCGAACTTGTAAGACTCAAACATCGCTGCTGTGAGGTATATCTTCATTATATGTCTGTGCCTGTATTTGCCGGCTGTCCATGCACAGGATATCACCGGCACATGGGAAGAACATTCGGAAACCCGGTTCACCTCCTACACCAAACTATGTATTGTCAATATCTGTGGCAAATATGTCGGCTACACATTTGATAAGGACAACGAAGGCGGCTATTGCACCACTGATTTTTCCGGCATTTTTAATAAAAAGAAAAAACAGCTGCGGGGCGAAGGTGTTTCATTTATCAACAAAACAACGGGGCACTATCTCGTCATTTATAATTTGTATTACCGGTCAGTAAGAGGAGAAGAATACCTGGAGGGCCTGGTTTATGAAAAGCCCGACACCGCCAATGAATTTTCTGCCCGGCTCAGGGATTCAACAGAAAAGATTACCGGGGGGCCGGAGTTCCTGCAATTAGTAAGGACAAGCAGTAATGTCGACAGCACAGCTTATATGCGGTTGTTGTCAATGAAGCCCTGTGATACCATTGCTGTGGTGAAAAAACCTGCACCGGTAGTTATAGATACGCCGGTTTTGGTTGTCGTTTCTGCCGTTCAGGAAAAACAAATTGACCCTCCGGTTGCGGATACTCCGGTCATCATTTCTCCGCAGGAGGCCATATTGCAAATGCGGGCAACGAGGGTGAACGATACTTTATTTGATATTCCGGCAACGGAAAAAGAATTGTTCATCAAAGTGCTTGACAATGCCATTACCGATGGCGACACCATCAGTATCATTCACAACGGAAAACTGATAGCAGAAAGGATACAGGTGGCCGCCAGGGCCTTCCCGATAAAAATTCAACTGAGTAAAGAACATCCATATCACGAGCTGGTACTCGTAGCGCATAACCTGGGTTCCATTCCTCCCAATACGGCCCTGTTGCTGGTAACCTCCGGTGGCCGGGAATACCGTCTGAATGCATTTGCCGATCTTACAAAAAATGCGGTGATTATCTTCAGGTATATCGGGCAATGAAAAAGCGGCCCTTTAAAAAAGCCGCTTCATAAAATAGATTTAATAAATAGTATCAGGTTCGGTTCTTATTTACCAGCACAGCAACAGATGCCGCTACGGTTATCCAGTAGCCATAGCCCATTACCTTAAAAAAGAGATTAAGAGTCAATGCCCCCCTGGCGCCTGTATTCATCCCGGTGAACATTAAAACAGACAGGATGATGATGCCTACAAGGGGCATCCAGTATCCATAGTCTGCCATGGATGAGCCCTCGCTGCCCAACGAATTAAAGAGGATGACAATAGCACCTATCGGAATCAGCAGGCACATATATGATAATGTACCGCTCTTGAAAAGCCCAGACATTCCGTCCTTTCCAAAAACAACATTGAACCCGCTGGCATTAAAGCCACCGAAAGAAATATAAGGGAGAAAGAATGCCCCTATCAGGACGAGCGACAATACAATGTTTAGCGTTTTTTTGTCCATACGGTTAGTTTTAAAGATGAAAAAAAAACGGTTAATAGAAAAAGGCTGCTAAACATGAGCAGCCTTTCAATCTGTTTTGATTAAGATTATTTTGATTTGGGATTATACAAAGCCAGCACCAATGATGCCGCTATGGTAATCCATAAACCGATACCATATCCTTTTCCAAGAGCTTTAAATACATCGCCAATGGCAGCCCCTTCAATCATCGGGCTTATCAATACTGTGTAAAGAACAGTAAGTAACGGAATCCAGCAAAGCAGGTTTCTTCCCACAGGATAATTTTCGTTATTCAAAGCACCTATGAGCAGCAGGACACCCGATAGTGGAATCAGCAGAAGCAGGTATTTTTGCCACTCGCCTTTGGCGCCAGGTTTTCCGCCCGAAAATACAAGGTCGTAACCGCTTATGTTCATTCCAAAGAAACTGAAATAAGCGAGGAAAAAACAGCCGATCAGTACGACCGACAAGATGATGGTTAACATTTTTCTGTCCATAGTAGTTGTTTTTGGTGATGAATGATTTGGTTTGTGAAATTATTATATCAGGTTTTGGAAGATTGCATCCGTTTATAACAGAAAAAAGCTGCTGCAAGAAAGGCCACTACGGCCACATAGAACCAGGGGCTGAAAGCAAGGGTCGGTTTGATATTGTCCATTCCGCTGAAGCCGCCCATGTCAAAATTATTTGCCCCCTCCTCCACCTTGTCCATTGTTTTTTCCCGCAAAGAGCTATTGAAATTGCTTTTAAGGTCAAGCATAAAGCCAATCAGTGCGCCAGCCGACAAAACACCCGTCACGATTCCCCCGATTGATGCGCCTTTATTTTTTGCAAATGTTGTGGCAAAACCAATCAGCCCCAGTGCAAAAGCGCCGATAATCAGGTATTGCGTGTTGCCCTTTTGCTCCTTGCCGGCTGACATCGATTTTTCTTTAAACTCATTTTTGCCAAACATACCGCCACCTCCCATGGCCGGCTTCCATTGGTTGTCCAATGCAAAGTCCAGCCCCGATTTGGTTGCCAGCTTGGTTCCGCCACATTTTATTTCAGAGAAGGGAAGCAAAAACAAAAGAAGACCCACTGCAAATGCCACGGAAGAAGGAATTTTTGTTCCAAACATTCCGGGTGCGGATGAAGGGGGTGCATAAGTAGTTGTTGGGGTAGTTGGCTGGTTCGTATCCATTCAGGAAATTTTGCTTTAAGGTAAGAGAAACTTGGGATAAAAAACAAATCACTGTCCATGATTCTCATCGGAGCGGCAGGAACTGTGGACAACCTTTATCTTTAGGGCACAATTTATTCAGAATGAGTATCAACAGTGTTTGTGTTTGCGGGGCGGGCACCATGGGCAGCGGTATTGCGCAAGCGGTGGCACAGTCAGGCTATCATATTATATTATATGAGCCCAATCCGGCTGTGCTGGAAAAAGCAAAAGAGGCTATCCGGAAAAACCTGCAAATGCTTACCGAAAAAGGAAAGATAGCT
>CAYHPA010000044.1:0-18478 GCA_964358155.1 uncultured Chitinophaga sp. | reverse complement strand
GCCTTTTCAAAGCTTGTTTTATTGTTCGGACGAGGAAATGCTTTCTTTTGCAGAAGTTTCTGAAATAGTACGGACAGAAAATAAACGAGATACCGCTTTTCATACAACAAGTGTTTGGAAAATGAAGGAAGACTTGTTAGTGACTGCCATTTTTGAACCAGACAATTCAGATATCGAAAATCCAGACTTAGTAGATATTACAAAAAAATGCTTAGAGCAAATCGACTTAACAAATAAACCAGTTGAAAAAGATAACTTAAAATTATTGCTACGTCTTGTTGCGAATGAATTTACCAAGCCATTTTCAACAGACAATCAATCATATTTATTTAGTGCGGCAGTATCTAATTATTTCCTTGACACCATCAGCACTGAAAATGAAAAAATTGATGGCTTAGTTTATCCAACTAGTTTAGGTAAGACCGGAATTAGAAATATGGGACTTAATTATGTATTTCGCACCAACATAGTGGGCTTCGATAATAAAATAGAATTTCACGATGCCTATCGCTCAAGAATGGACAAAAAAGGATTTGAGTACCATCAAACTGAAATTATAAAATTCAAAAAGGTGAATAAATTTACAGGGGAAATATTCTGGTAGATGCTTCCCCAACGAGTCTCCTCCCTCACGCAGTTTGCAATAAGAGAACCATTCGGAGGGACTCGTCGATTACATGAACGGAATGCACCTTAGTAGTATGTCAATGCACAGGCCAACAGATCAGCCGGGAATCTATAAAAAGTGAGTGGAGGCATCGCTTCGTAGGCGACGAGTCCCTCTGCGGTGATGCAGTTAAGGCTGGTATCTGCGGGAGGAGACTCGTCGGGGAAGGAAAGAATCACAACCCCTTCACATAACTATAAATCGCCTCCTGCGCAGCAAGTTTAGGTTTTCCGGCAGCAGCAATTCGCTGGTTCTCCAGATTATCTTTTACCAGCACAGCTTTGCAATTATCTTCCAGTTGCAATTGCAATACCTTATTTATCTCTGAAGAAAGCGTTTCGTCATATATGGGAAAAACAACTTCTATGCGGCTGTGCAGGTTGCGGTTCATCCAGTCGGCGCTGCCCATATAATACTCCGGGTTCCCGTTATTATGAAATACAAATACCCTTGCATGCTCTAAGTAACGGTCCACAATCCGGTGAACGGTAATATTCTCGCTCTGCCCTTGCACTCCTGCTGCCAGGCAGCAAATACTTCTTACGATCAGTTTCACCTTCACCCCTGCCCTGCTGGCATCGTACAACCGGCTTATCATTTCCTTTTCCTGCAGGTTGTTCAGTTTGATGATGATCTCAGCCGGCAATCCTTTTTGTGCATTTTCAATCTCACGGTCTATCAGTTTATTAAAGCGTTTTATCAAATTGAATTGCGAAACCAGCAGGTGCTTAAAAGGTATCTTGTTGTAATCTGCAGGTTGTTTGCGGCTTTGCAGGTATTCAAAAAGCCATTCCAGTTCCAGGCTAAATTCCGGATTGGCAGTAAACAAAACATGGTCGGTGTAAAAGCGTCCGGTGGCTTCATTAAAATTGCCAGTTGCCATGAAGGAATAATTCTGCCATTGTTTACCTGCCTTGCCGGCAGGCAGGTTTTCCCATCTTTTTATCAATGCTACTTTCGCATGCACTTTCAGTCCCGGTATGCTGCTGATGATCTTTATTCCTGCAGCTTTCATTTTTTTACTCCATTGCAGGTTATTGGCTTCATCAAACCTTGCTTTCAGCTCCACGAACACTGTTACTTTCTTTCCATTCCTCGCAGCGCTGATCAACGCATTGACGATATGCGAATTGGCCGCCACCCGGTAAAGTGTAACATAAATTTCTTTTACAGCAGGATCAATGGCTGCCTCATTAAAAAAACGAAGGATATAATTGTAGGAATGATATGGCAGGTGCAGCAATTTTTCTTTTTCCGCAATGGAACTAAAAACAGAACGATGCGTGGTGAACCCGGGATGAGGAACAGCCGGCCATCCTGTATAGGCCAGCCCGCCTTTTTTAGGATTGGGTAAACTGCCCAGGTCTTTCAGGTTATGATAACGTCCGCCATCCACCATTTCTTCTTCCCGCAGGTCAAGATAGCTGCGTAAAAAGTCTTTTACTTCCGCCGGCATATTATGGTCGTACAAAAAGCGGGTGGAATGACCCAATTCCCTTTTCGCCAGTTGCTTTTCTATTTTCTCGGCTATATCCCCGGCAAACTCGTCTTCCAGGTTCATTTCGGCATCCCTTGTCAATTTCACACTATAAGCTCCATGGATAGTGAAGCCGGGAAAAATTTCCTGCAGATTTTCTTTGATTACATCATCTAAAAAGATGATATGGTCATCGCCTGCCACAGCAGATAATTCCATGAACCGCGGAAGCTGCGTGGAAGGAATGTTCAGTAAAGCGTATTGGTGCTTGCCCGGGTTTGCTGCTGCCTCGATATCCGCAATAAAGTACAAGGAGTTGTTTTCCAAAAAAACATTTGCCTGATTTTCCTTTTGCAAAAGGACGGGCTGCAAAAAGGATAATACTTTGGACAAAAAATATTCACGGATGGTTTCTTTATGCTCTTCCTTCACCGCATCACCATAATAGAGATGAATATGATTTTGTTTCAGCTCAGGTAATATCTGTTGTGTAAGTATCTTGCCAAAATCTTCCTGCTGCTGGAAAACGGTGGCCTGCACCTGCTGCACCAGTTCTTTGGGATATTCATCCCGCAGCACTGCTTTTTTTTCTGCAATGCTGGTAAAGGCATAAATGGCCGGCATCCGCACCCTGAAAAATTCATCCAGGTTGGAAGAAAAAATGGACAGGAAAGAAATACGGCTATAGAGGGGAACCGTCTTATCCGCCGCTTCCATCAGCACCCGGTAATTAAAGCTGAGCCAGCTGAGGTCACGGTTCAGGAAAACATATTTATCATCGCCCATCGTCAGTCAGTTTTGAACTAAGATAATGGTTTTTCGTCTGGTCGTCACAGATAACGCATTACAACGGAAGCGCCTCCATGGTACACATAGATATAGTAAAAAACGAATATCAGCACCAGCCCAATCAAACCGATAAGCCAAAGTGCCAGCAAAACTTTAAAGTAATCTCCCTTTTTTTTATAACCAAAAAATCCTTTCATCCCCCATGCAAAATAAAAAGTTTCCAGTAGCAGACCTGTCCAGAAAATATATTCATGGGCAATGCTATTGCGATAATAAGAAAGCCAGGGTGAGAAAAATATAGTGAACAAAACATCAGCAAAGGCGGTGAGCAGTATATAGGCAACGGCTATCTCCGCCATATTACGGCCACGACGCTTAAAGAACAGCCAGAGGAACAGTGCATAAAAAGGCGCTGTAATGAGTGTTCCGAAATTCATGTTTCGGTTAAAAAACCCCTGGATCTCAGCATTCCGTTTTACAGTAAGCTTGTACATATTTTTCGTTGCTTCATCAGGTATCCGTTCTACTACCTGTTCATCCACCTGCGGAAGACCTTGGTATGGTTTCAGCCAACTGTTCATCAGCACCATAAAAGCGATGCACAGTGCAAGAAAACTAAAAGGGTTAAAATATTTTTTCCTTTTGCCTTCTACATACTCCGTCACCACTCTGCCCGGTTGGGTAGACAGGCCTTTAATAAGATTCAATATCCCTTTCTCTGTATGGAAAATAAATTGCAGAAAATCTCTTACCAACCCACGGGTAGTAATGCGGGGCAGATGATTTCGCTGTCCGCAGGCCGGGCAGAACTGCTGGCCGGGAATCAACGTAAAATTGCAATTAGGGCAGACCTTTTCCTGCATGCCATTAAGGTATTAAAAATCGGGATAACTTACTTCCTGCTATATTTTCCGGCCAGTTTAGGGGGCGCTGTCAAACACCAGGCTACCATCAGCGCATCTTTCAGCATATTCTTCTTCACTTTGGTCAATTCAATATAAGTAGCGCCTTTCTGTCCCCAGCCACCGGGTACGGGATAAATGACTGTTTTATCAAATGAACAAAAAACCGATTGCTCTGTTACATTCAGTTTCACCATCACCCTTTTTATTTTTTCATCTACGGTAGCAAATATTTTTTTCCTTACCCTGAAGGAAGTGAGATGAAAATGCGGTAACTCTTCCGTTTCCGGAAAAGACAAAGCCAGATGCCGTACTGTTTCAATGTCCACCATAATTGTAATTCTTAAATTTAAGTAATATTGCCGTATGACTAAAGCAAGATTAGAAGCCTTCAGCGATGCCGTGATCGCCATCATCATGACCATCATGGTACTGGAATTAAAAGTGCCCCATGATGCGAGCTGGCATGCATTAGAACAATTGTGGCCGGTATTCCTGAGCTACCTGGTCAGTTTCCTTATGCTGGGGATATACTGGGGCAATCACCATCACCTGGTACATACCATTAAGGATGTAAGGGGCAGTATCATCTGGGCCAACCTGCATTTGTTATTCTGGCTTTCATTGATCCCTTTTGCCACAGCCTGGATGGGTGAAAATGATTTTGAAAGAAATACGGTTATTCTTTATGCTTTGCTGGCTGACCTATGTGGGGTTGCTTACTATATTTTATTGGTGATCATCAAAAAATGTAATCCTTCCAACACCGTTCTGCTGGATGTATTAAAAAAACAGTCAAAGAAAGGAATGATATCCTGTGTGTTTTATACGCTGGCCATTCCTGCTGCTTTTTTACATACAGGCATATCCGGGGGGATGATTGTACTCGTCGCTATTATGTGGCTGATACCTGACAGGAATATTGAGAAGGTGGTGAAAAAAAGCTAAACAACCTCTCCTTCCAGGTCGTAATCGTAAGCTTTGGTGATCTTCACGTTCACAAATTCCCCGATGGGTAATTTTTTTGCTGAATGAATGACAACTTCATTATCCACTTCCACAGAATCAAATTCGGTGCGGCCCAGGTAACGGCCTGCTTCTTTTTTATCTATAAGCACTTTAAATATCTTATTTACTTTTTGCTGGTTCAGTTCAAAAGAAATTTCCTGCTGTACCTCCATGATCTCCTGAGCCCTTCTTTCCTTTTCTTCTGCCGGCACATCGTCCGTTAATAAAAATCCGCTGGTACCTTCCTCATGGCTGTAAGTAAAGATGCCAACCCTGTCAAAACGCTGACGCTGCAAAAAACCTTTTAGTTCTTCCACATCATCTTCTGTTTCTCCCGGAAAGCCTGCGATCAAAGTCGTACGTAAACAAATGCCCGGAACTTTTGCCCTGATAGCAGCTATCAACTCTTCCATCTCTTCCTTTGTTATCTGCCGCTTCATCGCAGTCAGCATATTGTTGGCGGCATGTTGCAAAGGCATATCAAGATAATTGCAGATATTTTCACGCTGCCTTATCACATCCAGCACTTCCAGTGGAAATTTAGAAGGATAGGCATAATGCAGGCGGATCCATTCCAGTCCTTTTACATCAGCCAGCCGGTGAAGCAGGTCGGGCAACATTCGTTTTTTGTAAATATCAAGACCGTAATAAGTAAGTTCCTGAGCTATGAGCATCACCTCTTTCACGCCCTTCTTTACCAGTCCTTCTGCTTCCTTCACCAATTCTTCAATCGGCTTGCTTACATGCTGCCCCCGCATCAACGGGATGGCACAGAATGAACAGGTACGGTTGCAGCCTTCGGATATCTTCATGTAAGCATAATGCTGCGGTGTAGCCAGTAATCTCTCTCCTACTAATTCGGTTTTATACTCCGCTTCAAATTGTTTTAAGATAAGCGGCAGTTCCATGGTGCCGAAATATGCATCCACCTCTGGTATATCTGCCTCCAGGTTGCTTTTATATCTTTCACTCAGGCAGCCGGTCACATATACTTTATCAATCTTTCCCCTTCTTTTGAGTTCCACCTGGTTGAGAATCGTGTTGATACTTTCCTCCTTTGCTTTTTCAATAAAGCCGCAGGTATTTACCACCACAATATTGTGATCCGACTTTTTATTCTCATGCACCACATCAATGTCATTGGCCAGCAACTGGCCGCTCAGCACTTCGCTGTCCACCATATTCTTGCTGCACCCAAGGGTGATGATGTTGACTTTGTCTTTTTTTAATGTTTTAGTCTTCATATAATCGTTGACTCTACAGCATTTCTGTACTTCTGCTGAATATGCTCTAACCCGAAAATTATTTCTTTTTCCCTTAGCAACAATTGACCATTTATCTCTTTCACTTTATCATACAAATCTGCCACACTGTTATAGGCCTTATTAATACTGGATTGCACCAGCCAGTCTACAATCAGGCAATCAAAAAAATAATCAGCAAATGCGCTAAATCCGCCAGCAGGTAATTCAAGTGACGATGATTTAACATCGGCTAATTCCTTATTGTACTGGTTCAGCAAATGCTGGGCATTTTGTATACAATCTCTGGCCTGGTCCATTCTTCCTCTTTTAACAGCAGTTGCAATGATACCTCCTCCCAACAGATCCCAAGTACCCCACCCTGATGCACTTTTCAGATAATCCAACGCATATCGTAGCTGTTGAATTAATCGCCCCCCTGCTTCTATAGCTTCGCCAATCTCTTTCTTCTGCTCATTCTTCGCCAAAAGCTTATCTGACAGGCCCAATACTTCCTGCGATGAACTCAATGATGCTATAGTTTTTTCTTTAATGTTAAAGAGTTTCTCATAAACAGCAGGGGCATTACTCAGATCATTCAAGACTTGACCTACATCTTGATATTCTTCTTTCAGCGTTGCCAGTTCATTACAACATTGCTCCCATTGAAGTTGGGCAGCCAGCCATTCCTGTTTTTCCTTTTCTCTTTGTGATTTTACATTTTGAAGGATGGAATGAAAAATATATTTAATTGTACCACCCTTCATTTTATCAAAATCCCTTTTTTCTTTCTTCAATTTCTTACGAAGAGCCTGCTCCCGGGCATTCTCCTCATCTAAACGTTTTGCAATAAATATCTTGTGAGATTCTGCTTTTTTGTACAGACGAAGATTTTCCGACGACGTAAGAAGGTCCTTGTGAAGTTGCGTCAGCTCTTTTGAAAGTTTTGACTCTTTTTTAGCCACTGTTTAGTTTTCTTTTGACTGCAAGCTAAACAAACTATCCACAAACTCATGTTTATCAAAAACCAGTAAATCCTCCATTTTTTCTCCCACACCTATAAACTTAACGGGTATTTTAAACTGATCGGCAATGGCCAGCACCACCCCGCCTTTTGCAGTGCCATCCAATTTTGTAATAGCTAATGCCGATACATCGGTAGTTGCCGTAAAATGTTTGGCCTGTTCCAAAGCATTCTGCCCGGTGCTTCCGTCCAGCACCAGCAGCACTTCATGTGGTGCATCAGGGATCGTTTTTTGAATAACTCTTTTGATTTTGCTCAACTCTTCCATCAGGTGGGCCTTGTTATGCAGACGGCCCGCCGTATCAATCAGCACCACATCAGTTTGTTTGGCAACGGCACTTTGAACCGTATCAAAAGCCACAGCTGCCGGATCGCTGCCCATATCCTGTTTTACTATCGGTACGCCTGCTCTTTCACTCCAAATGGTCAGCTGATCAACAGCCGCTGCCCGGAAAGTATCCGCAGCTCCCAGCAGAACACTCTTGCCGGCCTTTTTAAAGTTGTAGGCCAGCTTGCCGATCGTAGTTGTTTTACCAACACCGTTCACTCCTACTACTAAAATGATATATGGTGTAGCTGGAAGATCAGAATCAAAAGCATAACTGTTTGATTCCGGTGCATCCACCAGCAATGCTTCTATTTCCTCCTGGAGCATCCTATTCAGCTCAGAAGCATTCATGTATTTATCTTTGGCTGCCCTTTTCTCTATCCGTTCAATGATCTTCACTGTTGTCTCAATACCTACATCGGCACCTACCAGTGCTTCCTCCAGGTTGTCCAGCACTTCTTCATCCACTTTGCTTTTACCGGCAATGGCCTTGGTTATTTTAGCAAAGAAACCTTCCTTGGTTTTTTTCAAACCCTCATCCAGGCTTTCCTTTTCTTTTTTACCAAACAGTTTGTTGAAGAAACCCATACCCCTATCCCCTAAAGGGGAATTTAAATGACCTCTCCTGAACGAGGTCTGTTTCAAAATTAATTACCCCCCTTCAGGGGACGGGGGCAAAAAAATAAAAGCCATTCGCAGGGGCGAACAGCTTCTCAATATCTTACCGGCATACACTTATTTCTCTGTCAAAAACTCTTTCACCTTATCCTTGTGAACGATAGCCTCTTTAAAAGTATAAGCTCCTGTTTTCGGGCTGCGAACTGCCTTGATTACTTTGCTCCAGTTTTTTGCTTCTGCGGCTGCCCTTGCATCCTTGCTCTTGATCGCCGTTTTTGCTGCTTTTGCCATGATATGCTAATTAAAAAAATTATTTAATCTCTTTATGAACGGTCATTTTCTTCAGGATGGGGTTGTATTTCTTCAACTCCATTCTTTCCGGGTTGTTCTTTTTGTTTTTTACCGTAATGTAACGGCTGGTGCCTGGCTGACCGCTGTTCTTGTGCTCTGTGCACTCCATGATCACCTGTACCCTGTTTCCTTTCTTTGCCATTTTCTATTCAGTTTTAGATATGTTGACCTTTTGCTCTCAATTCTTTTACAACTGTAAGCAATCCTTTCTTGTTAATCGTCCGCATTGCATCTGTTGTCAGCTTCAATGTGATCCATTTATCTTCTTCAGCCAGGTAAAATCTTTTTTTCTGCAGGTTGGGCAGAAAACGACGCTTGGTCTTGATATTGGAATGAGAAACCTTGTTTCCACCCACCGGTACTTTACCTGTAACCTGACAAACTCTGGCCATGATTGATACAAAATTTAGGACGGCAAAGGTAGGGGGAAAAAGTCAGAAATATGGGATAAGGATTAAGAAATTTAGGAGGTTACGAGCTTGTTTTCCCCACAGCTGTGGAAAGCTGTTGTAGCTGATTTTCAAACGAAAACCCATGCTAGTTACCGGTTCCAACCCGATCCGTCTCTTCAATAGCCCCGCCGGCCGACCGCTTGATGGCTTTCATGGCTTTGCCAAACCTCCAGCTGAAAGTGAGTCGCACAATCCGGGTATCCCATTTTATCTTAAAAGGCTCGTCCGAATTCTCAAAGTTTGAATACCCTGAATAGTTCTGGGTATGAAATATATCCCGTATAGCCAGCCTGAGTGTCCCTTTGTTCTTCATGATCTGTTTCGATACCCCCGCACCGAGTTCTCCCTGAGGGGTCAAGTATTCCTGCAAATCAATCTGGCTCTTTGTGAGATAATATCCGCTTATTTCTGCTGCCCAGCCTTTATTAAATTGAAACTGGTTATTCAAACTGACATTTAATTGGTTGATAGTTGCCCGCAAAGGAGCCCATACAATTCCTTTGATTATTTTATGGTTATATACTACCGTGCTGGTTATACTCCACCACTTTGTTACTGGTGTTTGTAATGTTGCAGTGACCCCAAAATTGTGAAATGTCCCTACATTTCCTCTTGTATAGATGATGATGTTCTTGTTGACATTGCTGCTGTTGGAATCAATGATGAATATCTGTGAGAAATAATCTTTCAGGTAACTATAAGAAATACCCGTGGAAAGGATATTCTTATAATTATGCATCATCTCAATGTTCCAGGTGTACTGTGGCCTGATAAATGGATTACCGCCTTCGAAGGTGTATTTATTAATAGTAACCAGGAAAGGATTGAGATGCTGGAATGCAGGCCTGTCGATTCTTCTGCCAAAGCGCAGCGTGAAAGTATTGTTGGAGTCTGCACTAAAAGATACAAAGGCCGAAGGAAACAGGCTTCCATAATTCTTTTTGAAGGAAGAGTCCTTCACCACCGTATTGCCCAGTTGATTGGCCTTGTAAGAAGTAAGTTCATACCGGAGCCCGGTTTGCCAGTGCCATTTGCCTTTCTCCATGTCAATACTGCTGTATACAGAGTGATTTTTTTCATCGTACAAAAAATGATTACTCCGGCTCAGATCGTCCTGCCAGACAGTTCCGTCATGAAAATAGTATTCTGCAAGATTGTCTGTGCTGGTGCTGGCAGTTTTTAGTCCTGCTTCCCAAAGCAGTTCTTTGAATCTTTTGGAATAATCAATTTTCGCAGTAAAAATGTTCAGGGCAGAAGGGATATTTCCTTTTGTCGCCTGAATAACACTGCCCGGAGCAGTTAACCGGGTTTGAAAATATTGATCTCCGTTGATGTCAAATTTAATAAAGTCAATATCCGCTGCTATTTCACTGGCAGCGTCAATAATATGTTTGGCATTAAAATTAAGGCCCGCTCTCTCAAAGCGGATATTCCTGGTTCCTTCCGTTTTGATTGTTGAATCGATAATATAGGACGGGGACATCCAGTCGATGGTACTAAGGACGCTGATAGCACGGGTAGTTATATTTCCGGTAAACACGACTCCTATTGTTGTGTTCTTGCCGGCAAAGAAATCAATCCCTGTTTTTAAATTGTGTGAAGTAATGTTTGTTCTGGTAACATTGGGCTGTTGTAGTAACAATGAATCATTCCCGTTTGAATCAAAATATTTGCGTAACACCTCCATTTCCATTCTCTCCTTACCAAGTCTTGTACCATAATTGGCAAACAGGTTAAATTTTCCGGCTCTGTAATTCAGGTTGAGGCTATTATTACTCTTTGTAAAAAAACCCTGCCCCAGGCTCAGGCTTACGGAACCGTTAAACCCTTTCTGCTTTGTAGTTTTTGTCCGGATGTTAATTATTCCTGCATTTCCGGCAGCATCATATTTAGCACCGGGATTATCGATCAGTTCAACAGTGCTTACCTGGGAAGCAGGCAGACCTGAGAGATAGGCCTGCAATTCCGTACCGCTAAGCTGTGTTTGCTTTCCATCTATCAGCACCATCACTGATGGTTTACCTTTCATAATGATCGTTCCATCCCGGCCAATGGTAATACCGGGAGATTTTTCCAGTACATCCATCACAGTGGCTCCGGCGCTGGAAATGGACGCCTCTACATTCACCACCGTTTTATCGGGCAGGAATTGAATGGGAGGCTTTTTTGTGCTGACAGAAACATTGTTGAGAACAGTGGCATCCGGTTGTAATATTATGGTCTCATCCACCGATAGTTTATTGGCGAGGTCAACGTTCTTTACAATAGTTGTATAACTGATATTGGTTACCCGAAGGATATATTGGCCGGGTGGTAATGACCTGAATCCTGCTTTACCCGAAGCATCTGTTACTTCTACTGCAACTATTGAAGAGTCATTTCTTAGTAAGCTAACCGTCGCTTTGTAAACAGGGGCCTGGTCATTGGAAATGACAGAAACGCCAATACGATGGCCCTGGTTCGGTTGTGCCATCACGGCAAAACAACAAAGCAGCAATATTCCTGTCAAACTTATTCTCATAAGAAGTCAATCCTCAAAAATACCCAAAGCACAACAGGGTTACAGAGGTTTTTGGATTAACGGTAGAAAGTTCAATATCAGCTTTCCGGGCGGCTTTTGCCTGATTCCCTGTTTTCGGATAACTTCGCACTTCTTTAGAGCCCAATACCCAATTAACTAATCAACTAATTAACGAAATATGGCATACGATGTAGTGGTTCTCGGAAGCGGTCCCGGCGGTTATGTGGCAGCTATCCGTGCTTCCCAGCTTGGATTTAAAACAGCAGTTATTGAAAAGGAAAGCCTCGGCGGCATCTGCCTCAACTGGGGCTGTATACCCACCAAGGCCCTGCTGAAAAGCGCCCAGGTGTATGATTATATCAAACATGCCAAAGACTTTGGTATTGAGGCCAGCGGCACACCCAATTTTGAGGCCGTCATTAAAAGAAGCCGTGGTGTGGCCGATAAAATGAGCAAAGGCGTCCAGTTCCTGATGCGGAAAAACAAGATAGATGTCATCATGGGATTCGGGAAAATTGTAGCTAAAGGGAAATTAGAAGTGACGGACAAAGATGGTAAAAAGCAAACCGTAGAAGCCAAACATATTATTATAGCAACGGGTGGCCGCAGCCGTGAACTGCCGACTATGAAAATAGATGGCAAAAAAATTATCGGTTATCGTGAAGCGATGGTGCTCCCGCAATTACCCAAATCAATGATCGTAGTAGGCAGCGGCGCTATCGGTGTTGAGTTTGGTTATTTCTACAATAGCATGGGAAGTAAAGTAACCATTGTGGAGTTTATGCCACGGGTAGTTCCGGTGGAAGACGAGGACATCTCCAAAGAGCTTGAAAAGAACCTGAAGAAACAGGGCATTGATGTGATGACGAGCAGTGAAGTGATTGCTGTTGATACTTCCGGCACTGGTGTAAAAGCCAAAGTAAAAACTGCTACCGGTGAAGTGACACTCGAAGCTGATGTATTATTAAGCGCTGTAGGTGTGGCCGCCAATATTGAAGGAATCGGCCTGGAAACACTCGGCATCAAAACAGATAAGGGAAGAATATCTGTTGACAAATATGGGCAGACCAGTGTGCCGGGCATTTATGCCATTGGTGATTGCTCACCCGGCCAGGCGCTGGCACATGTGGCCAGCAAAGAAGGTATTACCTGTGCCGAAGCCATTGCTTACAATGAAAACAAATACCATCATCAGCCCGAGGCGATAGACTATAATAATATACCCGGCTGTACCTACTGTGTGCCGGAGATTGCGTCGGTTGGTTATACAGAAAAGCAAGCGAAAGAAGCTGGCTATGAAGTGAAGGTGGGTAAGTTCCCGCTGAGTGCAAGCGGCAAGGCTTCTGCTGCCGGCCACCTGGAAGGTTTTATCAAAGTGATATTTGATGTCAAATACGGCGAGTGGCTGGGCACTCACATGATCGGCTATAATGTAACCGAGATGATTGCTGAAACGGTAACAGCCCGCAAATTAGAAACCACTTATCATGAAGTGCTGAATGCCATCCACCCCCATCCTACCATCAGCGAGTCTGTAAAGGATGCCATTGAAGTGGCGTATGGAGAGGCGATACATCTTTAATGCAAAGGGTCGGGACGCTACAGCGGCCTGAATCTTTGGTATGATTTACGCTGCCGACAGTGTTGTGTACCAATTTGTGCGTTGGCTTCACCAAAGGCCGACTACTTTTTTATGGTAGTGTCAATTAACTCAATCCCATCTATCGCCGACTGGTTCAAAACAGTAATTCTCTTATTGTCCAAACTACTGAGGATGATCTTATCCCCTAAAAAGCCCAAACACTTTAGAATGCTGTCCCTCTCAGCAAAAACAGGATTTAAATTGTGAACAAGCCGACTATTGACACATTTTACACCAGAATTGCTATATACCCTAGCTCCCTCAGTTTTCCCATTCATAAAGCAATAAATGGCGGTAAGTACAGAAATCAGAAAAAGACATCTATAAAAATTAGATTCAATCCCCAAGTTATCAAGAAATTTATCATTTGATAATTTTAATCCTACAACTAAAACGCAAATTATGGCAGCTAACTCCCAAAATTCTTTTGATTTTGAGAAGAAATAAGAACCAACAAAAAAAGCAATCCCTCCCAAAAGCAAGGATAAGCTACTAATGTTTGTTATATCTTTCCGAAGCACTGCTTTTTTCCCAAAACTATTTTCTGTGGGTTCTTTTTGTGATTTTGATTTACTCATAGAACCAATTAGGAACCCAACCACCATTATTCCAACTGAAATAGAAAAGGGCTTAATAAATGTTTTAGGTATTTCCATTACACCAATTAAACCAATAAAATCAAATGAAAATACCGACCAATAACCAATTAGATATAAGCCCCCGCAAACAAATAAGTATAATAATACTAACGTTGCAAATGGTATTCCGTTTAATAGCTTGTTCATTTTTCTGATAGTCTATAAGTAAGATACGTTATTGCATTAAAAGGCCCCATTTTAGGGGCTTCCTCTAATATAAAGCCTTTTACGTCCTTTTTTTGCCTTTGTTGGCCTTCTGAATCTCTCAGCGGCCTTTGTTGCGTGTTGTGTGCTGGTCTGTGTTCAGCAATAACAGCAACAAACGAATCAAGGATAACCCAATTTACAAATTCTCTTTAGCATAAAACAAAACCCCCGCAAAAGCCGCGAAAAGGCCTCGCCTCCGAAGGAGTCATTCTGACAAACCCCTCGCAAGGAGAGGCTTCAGCACCCGAATGTTAGAGAATCCTTTACTATCCGAATAGAGTTCACGATAAAAATGATTTCCCTGCGCATCTTTTTCGCATCAATGAAATGTTCAATTCACAACAATATTTCCATGCGAAAAAGCGAGCGCCTCAAGGTATTGCTACAACACGCAGCGGAGTCTTAAACTAATTTCCAAAAAGGAAGGCTTTCCCCGGGCCAATTCGCAAAGGGTACCTTTTGATAAGGAACTCTTCGTATCGAATTGGCTTGATTTTTTTGTTACTTTTTGCATCAAGGCAAAAAGTAAAACAAAGACCCAAAACAAAACCCCGACGGTAAACGTCGGGGTTTCTTTATACTTAGTATAACCCAATTTCCGGATTACAGGTTGAATCCATAACTGATATAGTACAGACCGCCAACAGCAGGGCTGCCATAACCTGTGCGGTAGTAATTATTACCGAGGTTGGTGCCGCCTACACGGAAAGTGCTCTTGGTGCCAGCCGGGCGATAAGTAACCTGTGCATCAACCCATGTAAAGTAAGGCAGTGTACCTGTGGCAAAAGTGCCTTCATAGTAGTTATTGTCCTGCCATTTTACCACTACGTTGAAACCAATGTTCTTGCAAACATTCTCATTCCTCAAACCGATATTATAACGATACTTGGGCGCATTGAAATAAGTAACCACCCCGGCAGGAACATCCCTGAGTTCATCAGAGAATACGTTACCGTACAGTGTATAGTTCTTATATACCAGGTACTCCAGGCCGATACCCCAACCAAATGCTTTTACATCAGTAGTGGAATTCTGTACATAAGAAAGACTGTTGCTGGTAAAAGGAGAGTAAACCTCATATTTATAAAGGTTTCTTGCCTGTACTACCGCTTCATTCACCAGGAAATCCTGGTAGCTGCTGTAATAAGCATAAGCATCCAGAAGCAATTTTTTACCAATAATTCCTTTATATCCTATTTCAAAAGAGTTTACAGATTCTGGTTTTACTTCCCTGAATACTGCAGGAACTAACAGGTTAGAGTCAGCAATACTTCCACCTGCTTTACGATAATTAAGTACACTGGCTGCTGTATATCCCGGCCTTGTGCTGTTTAGTAAATAATAATCCTGGAACTCAGGTAAGCAACCGATCAGGTAGCTGCTTCCACCACCAAGACGGAGGTTAATAACCTGGTTTTGGTTGGAAGGGAAACGATAAGCGTTCTGATAAGAAAGACGTATATAATTATCCTTTGCCACTTTGATAGTAGCGGTAGCCCTTGGTGTAAACTTACCATCAAAATTTGTCTGCTTGTCAAAACGGCCGGAAGCAGTAAGCGTAAGCACATCGTTCAGAAACTTCTTCCTGAGCTGGACATAAGCTCCTTTTTCTGTTATTTTTATTTTGTCGGCTGTATCAGTGAAAATTGTTCCCTGGGAATTCAATACCCACTGTTTCAGGCTTGCACCAACCAATACTTCCACTTTATCAGAAAAATTCATTGCATCAGAAAAATTCAATTGTCCTTCAGCAGCCCACAGGTCAGACCTGTCAAGGAACATGGCACCGCCGGGTTTATTAACTGCTGTAGTTTTTATTTTCTTAACGGCTGCATCATAACCAGGCGTTCCGGGAACAAGCCTGTTTGTTTCAACAGCAGCACGGCCGGCAGCATGTAGCTGAAAATCGCTTGGGAACTGGCCGGCTGCTCCGTTCAAACGGCGGCCTTCAGCAAATGTGCCGATATAAGTGGGGAACCATGTGCCGCTCGGATTGTATGTTTCATTCAGGAAAGCACCGACTGCACCTGCAATATATGATTCGCCTGCATTTTCCTGTGTAGTGTACCCACGAAGAAGCCAGTTCTTGGCTTTTACTTCCAGTTTATGCTGTGCTACTTTAAAGTTGCGGAGCGAATATCTTTCTGCACCGGTGTACACGGTTGTACCTGTACCGAAATAGGTATTCCAGGATGCTTCTATCTTATCTGTGATCTTCCAGTGAAGGCCGCCATTCAACTTAATATTAAGCGAGTTGTAGTCCACCAGCAGTTTTTCCTCATATCCCTGTCTGGAAATGCTGGCGCCATTGAAATATTTGTTCTTAAATCCGTTGTAGAACGGGAACATATTATCAATCTGGGCTTTTATTGCAGGGTTGTTAATCGTAGCCAGTACCACACCGCCAAAAGGGGCAAATGTATAAAACCCGTCACGCTGGGCATTGGTAGGATAAGCCGGGTTACCAATCGCATTATAATAAAGATTCAATAATGAAACAGCATCCAATGCTCCGCCTGTGGCAGCCAGCAAACCTCTTCTTGTCTGGTCTTGAACCAAAAATGCAAAACCGGCCATATCGGCGCTGGTTTCATCACCATAAATATTAATTCCATTGAAGTTCGGATCGCTCAGGCGGTTACCACCAGCCACTTTGCTCAACACACCTATCTGCGTTTTATTCCTGTAATCATCAGCCTGCCAATCGCTGCCTTTGATCAGCTCTGTACTGAGTTTTATTGCAAACTTGTTTTTAATCACCTTTCCCCAACGGAAAGCCCAATTGTAATAAGGGGCAGCATTACGTTGCTTGCCGTCCACATGCATGATACCGGTTTTGATATTATAGCTAAGTCCCTGAAATTTGAAAGGGCTTTTACTGGTTAATAACACAGTACCATTCATACCACCTGAGCCGTATAATGCAGAAGAAGCTCCCGAGAGCAACTCAACATTATCTATATCAATATCCGACAAGCCAACAATGGTACTTACGGAGAAATTAAGACCAGGGGCCTGGTTATCCATTCCATCCACCAACTGGTTAAACCTTGTATTGCCACTGCTTACAAAACCACGGGTGGTTACAGTGCGGAAGGTCAGACTGGCTGTATGCACATCCACTCCTTTCAGGTTAGCAATCGCTTCATACACTGTAGGTGCGGCAATATTCCTGATGGCTGCGCTGCTCATTCTTTCAACAGTAACCGGCGCTTCCAGTATGCGGGTAGGAACACGGTTGGCCGATACGACTACCTCTGTGCCAATAGCATTAGTTACTTTGAAATCAACATTGGTTGGACTGGACGCATCGGAAACTGTCACTTCCTGGTTCTCATATCCAATAGAACTGAACACAAGCGTTACAGGCAATTTAGCTACTGTAAGACTGTATTCGCCATTCTGATCGGTATAAGTACCCTGGCTTGTACCCTTTACCACAACTGAAACGGCAGGTACAATTTCTTTTGAAGTGCTGTTGCTTACTTTACCCTTAACGGTAACTTTTTGTGCATTAGCGGCTAACGAAAAAAGTCCGGCAATCAGCGAGAGCAATAAAAAGCGGTAGCTTTTTCTCATAATAGGGAGTTTTAGTTTTGTTCCAAAGGAATTCCTTCGGTAGAATTTGACGGAAAAATAAGCATTGTAAACTTTTTCTAAAAATTTAATTTTTAAGGGGAAAGGATAAAATGTTGAAATCTGCCGGGGGCTATTATTGGCCGGTTTTCCGGGCCGTCTTACTTTCGGAACATGTCCAGATTTTCACTTCCGCACCAAACCGGTTTTTACAGGGGCAAGGTCAGGGATGTTTATACCGTTTCGGGCACCTGGCTGGTAATGGTAGCCAGCGACCGTATTTCGGCTTTTGATGTCATTTTGCCCCGCCCCATCCCCTTCAAAGGGCAGGTTTTGAACCAGATCGCCGCCTATATGCTGGGCGCCACCCGTGATATTTGCCCGAACTGGCTGCTGGATGTGCCCGCCCCCCATGTTTCCGTCGGCAAAAAATGTGACCCCTTTAAAATTGAAATGTTAGTGCGGGGAAACCTGACCGGTCATGCCTGGCGCAGCTATTCCGCCGGAAAAAGGGTGCTCTGCGGTGCCAGCATGCCGGATGGCATGAAGGAAAATGATTATTTCCCCGGCCCCATCATCACCCCGAGCACCAAAGCCGCCGAAGGGCATGATGAAGATATTTCGCCGGAAGAGATCATTGCCTCCGGACTGGCCAGCAAAGACGATTGGGATGTATTGAGCAGCTACGCACTGAAACTTTTTGCCCGGGGCAAAGAAATTGCCGCCAAACAGGGACTTATTTTAGTGGACACAAAATATGAATTCGGAAAACTGGATGGCGAAATCGTTTTGATGGATGAGATACATACCCCCGACAGTTCAAGGTATTTTTATGCCGATGGTCCCGATAGCTATAGGGATGAAGAAAGACAACAGAAAGGAGTCCCGATAGCTATCGGGAGACGAAAACAACTGAGCAAGGAATTTGTGCGGGAATGGCTTATCGCCAATAATTTTATGGGCAAAGAAGGACAGACCGTGCCGGAAATGAGTGATGAATGGGTGGACACTATTTCAAAAAGATATATTGAGTTGTA
>CAYHPA010000043.1:16067-18767 GCA_964358155.1 uncultured Chitinophaga sp. | reverse complement strand
ATGTGCGAACAGATATGATGAAATACATGGCTTCGGACAATAAAGTGGCAGCTGCTACACATGGCCGGGGACTTTTCACGACTGTACTTCCAACAGTAGTGACAGGTATTAACAACCCGGTTAACACAACAGGTTTCATTGATTATATCAGCGCTGATAAAAACAGATTGCTGATTGACATTGGTACTTTGCAGACAAAAACTATGACGGTCAGCATTTATAATAGCAGCGGCCAGCAGGTCAGCCTTTCATCCGGCAAATATCAAAATACCAATATTGATATCAGCCGTTTGGCATCAGGGGTTTACACCGCAAGAATTACCGGTGATAAGAAAGAAAATTATGTAAAGCAATTTGTGAAATAACACAGTCTGCATTCTTAACCTGTTACTGGCTTTTGTTCTTTGGTTCTTATGCCCTGCCTGACTTATCTTTGCCGCTCTCATGAGTGGGAAGGATTTGCTGGAACAGTATCAAAACACCCCCCGCCTTTTTCAACTGGCGGACAGGCTCTCTCTTGCCCAACCTCAAAAATTATATCTTAAAAACCTGCAGGGAAGTTCGTCGCAGTTTGTAGTGGCTGCTGCATTTCTTCACCCTTCCTGTTCCCGGCTCAATCATCTTATTGTCTTAAATGATGCGGAGGAAGCAGCCTATTTTCATAATACGCTGGAAAACCTGACAGAGGCGCTCGATATTTTTTATTTTCCTTCTTCTTTTAAGAACAGGAAAAACTTTCAGTTGCTGAACTCTTCGCATGTCATGCTCCGAACAGAAGCCTTGACAAAATTTATTTCCCCCCTCTCCACTCGTGGAGAGGGGCCGGGGGTGAGGAAAAAAATAATTGTCACTTACCCCGAAGCATTGTTTGAAAAAGTTGTTTTACCGGAAACACTTTCTTCCAATATCATCCATATTAAAACAGGCGACTCGCTCAATATTGAGAAACTACTTCTGCAATTGTCAGATTATGGATTTGAGCGGACTGATTTTGTGTACCAGCCCGGTCAGTTTGCCATCCGCGGCGGCATACTGGATATTTATTCTTTTGGCAATGAAAAGCCTTACCGGGTAGAATTGTTTGGCAATGATGTGGACTCCATCCGCATAGTTGACCCCGAAACACAGTTAAGCGAAAGAAAGCTGCTGCAGGTAAGTATTATTCCAAATGTCGATACGCTTCCGATGGCTATCGGGATCAAAAATGAGAACAGGATATCGTTGTTTGATTTTTTGCCGGAAAACACAGTTGTGTGGATGCAGGATTATGAATTATGTAAGGAAAGACTGGAAGACTGTGAAGAAGACCTGGAGATATTTTTAAAAATACAAAGTGAATTAAAAGCAACCGCCTCCGCCAGAGCTTCGGCGGACAAACAAAGTGCAAGGAACAAACTTCAAGATGAGGAGAATGATAAGTTGGAGAAAAAGGAGGTAACAATAAATGATTTTATTGAAGGCCGCAACCTGGAAGAGCAGCTTTCCAAAAAACATTTGGTAGAATTTGGCTATCGCTCCCATCTCTCCGCCATTGAAATAGAATTTCAAACCAAAGAACAACCGGCTTTCAACCGGCAGTTCGATCTATTGATAAGAGATCTGAAAAGCTGGGAGGGCAAAGGGTTTCAATTATTTCTTTTTGCTGAGAACCCAAAGCAACTGGAAAGGCTGCAAAGCATTTTTGATGACTTGAAGGCCGAAATTGTTTTTAACCCCATTGTAGTTTCAATACATGAGGGGTTCATCGATGAAGACCAGAAAATCGTTTGCTATACCGACCACCAGGTATTTCAACGCTATCATAAATACAAAGTAAAACAAGCCTATAATAAAAACAAGGCCATCACCCTGCGTACGCTGCGGGAGCTGCAGCCAGGAGATTTTGTCACCCATATTGATCATGGCGTGGGGGTGTTCAGCGGATTGCAGAAGCTGGAAGTAAACGGACGGATGCAGGAAGCAGTGCGGCTCATTTATAAGGACACGGATATTCTTTATGTCAACATCAACAGCCTGCATAAGATTGCCAAGTACACCGGCAAAGAAGGAAGTGTACCTAAAATCAACAAGCTGGGAAGCGATGTTTGGAATAAACTGAAGGATAAAACAAAAGCAAAGGTTAAGGAAATTGCATTTGACCTGATAAAGCTCTACGCAAAACGAAAGGCACAGCATGGTTTTCAGCACACGCTGGATAATTATATGCAGACAGAACTGGAAGCTTCTTTTATTTATGAAGACACTCCGGATCAGGGCAAGGCCACGGCGGATGTAAAAAAGGATATGGAGTCTTCATCGCCAATGGACAGGCTGGTCTGCGGTGATGTAGGATTTGGAAAAACAGAAGTGGCCATCCGGGCTGCTTTCAAGACCTGTGTGGATGGCAAGCAGGCTGCAGTGCTGGTTCCCACTACTATTCTTGCTTTTCAGCATTATAAAACATTTAGTGAGCGGTTAAAAGATTTTCCGGTTACGGTGGATTATATCAATCGCTTTAAATCAGCGAAGGAGAAAAAGGAAACCTTGAAAAAGCTGGAAGAGGGAAAGGTTGATATCATCATTGGCACACATGCTTTGTTGGGAAAAGAAGTAAAATTCAAAGACCTTGGTTTGTTGGTAGTGGATGAAGAACAAAAATTTGGCGTGGGGCATAAAGAAAAAATCAAAACACTGCGTACCGCTGTTGATTGCCTGACACTG
>CAYHPA010000043.1:0-16057 GCA_964358155.1 uncultured Chitinophaga sp. | reverse complement strand
TATGACCGCAACCCCGATACCAAGAACATTACAATTCTCATTGATGGGGGCAAGAGACCTGAGTATCATCAATACTCCGCCGCCCAACCGCCAACCTATTCAGACAGAGGTGCTGGTTTATAATGAAGATGTGATACGGGAGGCGATTTATTTTGAAACAGAAAGAGGCGGACAAGTATTCTTTATTTACAATCGAATTGCCGGTCTTGCAGAAATGGCGGCTATTATTCAGGCATTGTGTCCTGACCTGAGCATTGGATATGCCCACGGACAAATGGAAGGCCATCACCTGGAAGAAAGGATACTGGATTTCATAGACAAAAAATATGATGTGCTCATTTGCACCAACATCGTTGAAAGCGGAGTAGATATTCCCAATGTAAACACCATCATTGTCAACAATGCGCACCAGTTTGGGTTGAGTGACCTGCACCAGCTAAGAGGAAGGGTGGGAAGAAGCAATAAAAAAGCATTCTGTTATTTGCTGGCGCCGCCCATAAGTACCTTGCCCGATGACTCAAGAAAAAGGTTACAGACACTGGAGCAGCACAGCGACCTGGGAAGCGGTTTTCAGATAGCGATGAGAGATTTGGATATAAGAGGCGCCGGAAATATGCTGGGTGGTGAGCAAAGCGGCTTTATGGCAGATATCGGTTTTGAAACATATCAGAAAATATTGGACGAATCTATCAGGGAATTAAAGCGGACTGATTTCAAAGAATTGTTCAAAGAAGAAATTGCAAAGCAGGATGATTTTGTGCAGGACTGCACCATTGATACCGACCTGGAGATTTTGGTACCCGATGATTATGTGGAAAGCATCACCGAAAGATTGTCTTTGTATCAGAGGCTGGATAATTGTGAGACGGAAGATGATCTGGCTGCGATGAAAACAGAACTGGAAGACCGGTTTGGCGCTTTGCCACAACAGGTCGTTGATCTTTTCATTACCGTTCGCTGCCGCAAACTGGCAGTTGCCCTTGGATTTGAAAAAATGTCATTAAAGGACAATACGCTTCGTTGCTTCTTTATCAACCGGCCGGACTCACCTTATTTTGAATCGGGGACATTTGACAGGATCATCCAATTCCTGCAAACTGAAACCAATAAAAGTAAATTGAAACAAACCGGCCGACTTTTCATGCTGATTGCAAACGACATGAAGAGTATGGATGAAATGCACCAATTTCTGAGGGATATGCATGCTTATTGTTCAGCTGGCAACGCAATCTCCGCTTAGAGCGATTTCGTAAATGAAATACAGAGTTTTTTTAATATTCTCTCTGCGCTCTCTGTGTCCTCTGCGTGATTTACTCAATTAACACTGCCTTCTGCCACTATTATTTCTCAGTTATTTGTATTATTTTTAAATCTCTTAAACCCTGCTATGAAGCCCAATCCAATTCCCGTGATAGCTGCGTTGCTGCTTTTATCCTGCTCACTGGCAGCGCAAGATGATTCCCGGTATAAGATATTGCTGAAAAGCGGGGCTTTTATTCCCGAAAAAAATATCACAGCCGAAAGAATCAATCAGTTTAACAGCAGCGCTTCAAGAATTGGAGGAAAGACCTTTGCCATCATCCAGTTTGAGCAAATTCCATCGGAGGCCGACAAAGAGCAATTAAGACAATCAGGTATCGAGTTGCTGGACTATCTTCCCAACAATGCTTACACCGTTACTATTTCCGGCTCATTAAATACTGACTTTCTTACCCAGGTAAAAGCAAGGGTCGTTATCAATCTTTCCGCAGCACAAAAGATGCAACCGGAGCTGGCAAAAGGAGTTTATCCCTCATGGGCTGTTCAGCATGCAGGCATGGTGGATGTGTGGATCAGTTTTCCCCGATCATTTTTATATAATGAAGTGCGGCAGGAGTTACTAAGTAAGGAATTTGAGATAACTAATACTCAGTATAACCAATATCGTATCATTTCCCTGCGGATACCTGTTCATCGGTTGGGTGAGCTCGCCCTGCTTCCATGTATTGAATTTGTGCAGACCGCCCCTGCAGAGGATAAAGCGCTAAACTATAACAGCATGTTTGCTGCCAGGGCCAATGTATTGAAAGCGCCACTGGCTTTCGGCGGCAAAAATTTGACAGGCTCAGGTGTAGCGGTAGGTGTGGGAGATGATGGTGATGTGCAGACACATCTTGATTTTACAAACCGGTTGATCAACAGGGCCGGATATATACCGAGGGCGCATGCCAGCCATGTGGCGGGAACTGTGGGTGGTGCCGGCATCATACAGGAATTATACGCAGGCTATGCACCTAAGTCGACTTTGATAGGGCAAATTTTTTCAAACATAATTACATATGCGCCGACTTATGTGCTGGATCATGGAATGGTGGTGACGAATAACTCGTATGGCTCTGTGACGGATGATTGTGCCTATGCCGGGCTGTATGATCTTACCGCAAGAATATTGGATCAGCAGGCAATCAGTTTACCTGAGTTGCAGCATGTATTTGCCGCCGGAAATGACGGAACGAATAGCTGCAGTCCTTATCCGGTTGGATTCAAAACAGTATTGGGCGGATATCAGTGTGCCAAGAATATAATAACTGTTGGCAGTACGGACTACAAAAGAGACCGAAGCAGTTTTTCCAGCCGCGGGCCAGTAAGAGATGGCCGTTTGAAACCCGAGATCATGTCAATGGGCCAGTTTGAAGCTTCAACCTGGGTGAATAATGCATACAGTTACAATAACGGAACGAGTATGGCAGCACCGGGTGTATCGGGTGGCCTCGCATTATTAATACAGCGTTACCGTCAATTAAATGCAGGCGCTAATCCCAAAAATGGATTGGTAAAAGCATTGCTTACTAACGGATCTGACGACCGGGGAAATACCGGCCCTGATTTTAGTTATGGATTTGGAAGTATGAATCTTTTACGTTCGGTAAAGATGATGGAGGATGTTACTTATTACAATACAACTATTACACAAGGAGCTACCAATACTCAAACAATCAGCGTTCCTGCCAATACCGCTCAATTGAAAGTGTTACTGTACTGGAACGACCCGGCAGCAGCAGTAATGGCCAGTAAAACTCTGGTGAATGACCTTGACCTGCAGGTTGATTCTTCATCCAATACCATATTACCACTCAAACTGGATACAACAGCAGCCAATGTAAATGTTGCGGCAAGCCGCAATGCGGATCATTATAATAATATTGAACAGGTGGTCATCAATAATCCAGCCTCGGGCAATTATGATTTGAAAGTTATTGGAACAACGATAGCACAAGGTCCTTTGCAGGAATATTTTTTAGTGTATGATGTCATTCCGCAAAGCCTGGTACTCACCAACCCTGTTGGTGGCGAGCGATTAGTGCCTACCACTTCCACACTGGATACATTTTACATACAATGGGATTCATACAGCGATGAGACCAATACATTCACTCTTGAGTTCTCAAGTAACAACGGCAGCAGCTGGTCAACAATTAACGATGCCATACTTGCATCAAGAAGGTATTACAGCTGGCCGGTGCCCAATACGCCAACTGATGTCGCAAGAATAAGATTAACGAAGAACAGCACAGCTTATACTCAAGCCAGTTTTGCTTTCACCATTACCACAATGAGTACAGTTTCACTGGATGCGGTGCAGTGTGAAGGATATATCAAAATAAACTGGACATCGGTGCCCGGAGCTACCGATTATGAAGTGATGATGCTGCAGGGAGATGAAATGGTTTCTGTAGCTACCACGGCAGGATTAACTTATACTTTCAGTGGCTTGTCAAAAGATTCAACATATTGGGTAACGGTGCGGCCAAGGATAAACGCTAACCACGGCAGAAGGGCTGTCGCCATTTCGAGACAACCCAATAGCGGCACCTGTGCAGGCACTATTTCAGACAATGACCTGAAAGTGGATGCCATAATTTCACCGGCTTCGTCCGGAAGATTATCCACTTCAACTGCATTATCAGCCAGTGTCCCTATTACAATCCGTATTAAGAATCTTGACGATGCTGTTTCTTCAGGCGATATCAATGTGAGTTATTCCATCAATGCAGGGGCGCCGGTTAATGAAACTATTACAACACCCATCGCCGATATTGCTGCCGGAAGCAGCATTGATCATACTTTCAGTACCAATGCCAATCTTTCTGCTGTGGGAACATACAGCATACAGGTGACAGCCACCAAAGTATCTGATCTTATCACAGCCAATAACAGTGTTACCAAAGTATTCAAACAATTGGATAACCCCGTTATTAATAATGCAAGCTTGCCCTGGACAGACAACCTGGAAGCAACATCAACGCAGACAGTGACTGCTGCACAGATGGGACTTACAGGAAGTGACCGGTATGATTTTGTGAACAGCACAGCAGATGGAAGGTTGAGAACATTCATCAATACAGGAATGGCTTATTCAGGCAGTAAAGCGATTACATTGGATATGGGTCGGTATGTGCTTGCGGGCAATACCGATTCGCTGACAGGTACATTCAATCTTGGAACATTTGGCGTTTCCGATGAAATACGTCTTGATTTCAGGTATAAGAATCATAATCAAAAAACTAATGCAGCAAACAAAGTTTGGGTAAGGGGAAGCGATGGGGGCAGCTGGATACCGATGTATGATCTTTTTGCCAATCAACCCAATGCTGACGGAACTTATAAATTATCAGGCAGCCTAGAACTTAATGATTCACTCACAACATATGCACAATCCTTTAGTTCCAGCTTCCAGGTGCGCTGGGGCCAGTGGGGGCAATACATGGCGGCAGACAATGAAGGAGGCGCAGGTTATTCATTTGATGATATTCGTATCTATCGTGCCGTTGATGATATACAAATGGTAAGTATTGATACACCTGTAGTGGTTGCCTGCAACCTGAATACCACTGTGCCGGTAAAAGCAACAGTTCGCAATACCATGAATGCGGCCATCAATAATATTCCAATTGTACTTAAAGTGGATGGTTTGGTAGTTGCAACAGAAAGCATTGCAACGATTGCGGCCAACAGCTCGCTTCAGTACACTTTTACAGCCACTACCAATCTTTCTGCACCCGGTAATCATAATGTGGAAATATGGGTTGATTATGGAACAGATAATGTAGGAACTAATGATACGGGAAGGGTAACAGTAAATAGCTTGCCGCTGATCACATCATTTCCGCATCTCGAGAATTTTGAAACCAACAACGGATATTGGTATACCACATCAACCGGCAGCAGCTGGCAGTATGGGGCACCTAATTCTGCCAAAATAATAAGAGCAGCCAGTGGCAGCAAGGCATGGAAGACAAACCGGACCGGGTATTATAATGACAGCGAGTTGTCTTATTTGTATTCCCCCTGCTATAACCTTTCTGGTATGACTGCACCCACTGTTAGTTTCAGCCTCGCCTTGGACCTGGAGGATTGTGGTGCTAGTTTGTGTGATGCAGCATGGATGGAATACTCAACCAATGGTGGAAGTACATGGGCCAAACTTGGCGCCTTTGGCAGCGGAACCAACTGGTACAATAAAAACTATTCTGGTAATCATGTCTGGAGCAAGCAGGACTATACCCGCTGGCATGTAGCTACCACAGCTTTGCCAACCTCCAACAATAGCAGCATACGCTTCCGTTTTGTACTCAACTCCGATCCAAGTGTTGGGAAAGAGGGCATCGCTGTTGATGATATACATATCTATGATAATGTAAATGGTATTTATGATTTGACCGGTACAAGCCCGGTGGTTAATCAAACATCTGTAAATGGGAATAACTGGACGAATTTTATAGATGGAACCAGCAATAAAATAATTGCATCGGTGAATCCCCGAGGGCAAAGTTTGGGAAACACTTCAGTGCAGGCATTCATTACAGCGTCTCCGGTAAGGAATTTTAATGGACAATACTACCTGAACAGGAATATCACCATAAAATCGGAAACAGAAAAACCGAGTGATTCTGTAAATGTGCGGATGTATTTTCTTGACCGGGAAACTGATTCAATGGTTTTTGCTACTGGTTGTCTTTCTTGTCCGCAACTAAGTACGGCATATGATCTGGGCGTTTCACAATACAGTGACTCAGTGAATCAAAATGAGAATGGAATATTGAACGATGATACATTGGGTCTGTGGCATTTCATTCCCCGTTCAAAGCTGGAAATGGTTCCTTACCTGAATGGTTATTATTCGGAATTTAAAGTGAGTGGTTTTTCAGAATTCTGGCTGAACAATGGAGGTTGGGGTAGTGTTCATCCTTTAAGAAATGAACTGCTGCAATTTACGGCTCAAAAAGTAGCCTCCAATAATGTACAGCTGCAATGGACTATGGCAAATGAAAATAATATTATCCGATACGAAGTAGAAGTTGCAAAGGGCAATATTGATTTGCAGAATGGACGATATACCAAAACAGGACAGATAAACGGACTCGGCAATTCCAATATTGCGGTTCAATACGGGTTCACTGACACAGAAGGGGGGAAAACCGGAACAAGGTATTACCGTCTTAAAATAATTTATTCTGATGGCGGCTATACCTATTCTAACGTCAGACCAGTGCTGTTTCCTGATGGAATTATTGTGCAGGTTTATCCCAACCCAGCCACTGGTATTTTCAATATCGTTTACCAACTGGAACAAGGGCAATCCGTGCGTCTGAGTGTGGTCGATGGCACCGGAAGATTATTAAAAGAGATGAACACAGTTGCAGATGGCTTTTTGCAAAAACAGGTATTTGATTTTAGCAGTGGTATTTATCCTGCGGGCATTTATCTTTTTCGCATAACAGCAGGTGAGCTGAACCAGATCTTTAAAGTGGTGAAGCAGTAGTTCACTTAGCCTGATGATACTTGTCATATCTACGGCTACTAAGTTTAATCAGGCCCTTCATTAAATCGTACGGCATGCCAAGGGTTTCCTTACCAATACAATCATCTGGAAAAGGGGCAAATAAAAAACCCATCCCGTTTTTGGCGGGATGGGAATATCATTTAGCAATATCTTCTTTTACCAGCCCTGTTTAGCCACTCCGGCCTGGATGGCAGCCATGGCTTTTTCTCCATTCATCAGGGTAGTGAGTTTATTGCCGTGGCCATCATGGCCCTGGGCCATATAGGCGCCTTTAGCCGTTTTAGTGATGACAGCATCCAGCATTTCCACTCCTTTTTGCTTGGTCTTTACGTTGTAGGCGGTGATTTTTACATCAGACATGGTCAAGGGTTTTTGAGTTAGTAATTGCCAAAAGTACCGGTTTTGGGCCGGAGGGGAAAGGAAAAATTACTAAAAGGGATAAAAAAAAACCCCCGCCAGGGGGTTAAGTCGTTTATTTTGAAGACTTTAAAAATTTATACATCCAGCTTTGCATACTTGGCATGGCTCTCAATAAACTCTCTTCTTGGGGCTACTTCATCACCCATCAGCATGCTGAAAATGCGGTCGGCTTCGGCGGCGCTTTCAATGGTTACCCGCTTTAAAGTACGGGTGTCGGGGTTCATGGTAGTTTCCCAAAGCTGGCTGGCATTCATTTCTCCCAAACCTTTATAGCGCTGCACATTCACCGAATCATCTTTGCCGCCGCCTAATTTTTCTACCCACATTTTGCGCTGTTCTTCGTTCCAGGCATAGGATTGTTCTTTACCCTTTTTAACCAGGTATAGCGGTGGCTGGGCAATATAAACATAGCCCTGCTCCACCAATTCTTTCATATAACGGAAAACAAAAGTGAGGATCAGCGTGGCAATGTGTGAGCCATCCACATCGGCATCCGTCATGATGATGAGCTTATGATAACGGAGTTTAGACAGATCTAGCGCTTTGGGATCCTCGGGTGTTCCCATCTTTACTCCCAGGGCAGTAAACATATTCCTGATCTCTTCATTGTCGTAGATTTTATGCTCCATAGCTTTCTCTACGTTAAGAATTTTACCTCTTAATGGAAGAATGGCCTGGAAACTTCTGTCACGGCCCTGCTTGGCAGTGCCGCCGGCAGAATCTCCCTCAACTAAAAAAAGTTCACAGCGTTCAGGGTCACGATCTGAGCAATCGGCGAGCTTACCCGGCAGTCCACCACCACTCAATACAGACTTGCGTTGCACCAATTCCCTTGCCTTTCTGGCAGCAGCCCTTGCCTGTGCAGCAAGAATTACTTTGGAAACAATATTTTTTGCCTCTCTCGGATTTTCTTCCAAATAGGCTTCCAATACTTTTGAAACGGTGGAGTCCACCACACCCATCACTTCATTATTGCCAAGCTTAGTTTTAGTTTGTCCTTCAAACTGTGGCTCCGGTACTTTTACAGAAATGATACTGCTTAATCCTTCCCGGAAATCATCGCCTTCTATTTCTACTTTGGCTTTTTCAAACAATCCGTTTTTATCGCCATAGCTTTTGAAAACCCTTGTCAATGCCCTGCGAAAGCCAGATACATGGGTGCCACCTTCAATGGTGTTGATGTTATTGACGTAGGAATAAATATGTTCATTATAACTGTCGTTGTAGCTAAGGGCTACCTCCACCACCACATTGGTGTTTTCATCCCTGCCTTCTACAAAGATCACTTTTGGAATAAGTGAGTTACGTCCGGCGCTTTTATCCAACATTTCCACAAACTCTACAATGCCGCCTTCGCTATAAAAAACATTGGTATAGGTTTCTCCATTCTCCTCTTTTTCCCGCAGGTCATTCAGTATGATACGAACACCCCGGTTGAGATAAGACAATTCACGGAGACGGCTTTCTAAAATGTCTTTATTGTAAACCAGCGTAATAAAAATGCTGCCATCAGGCCAGAAACGAACGGTGGTACCTGTTGTGTCATTTTGACCAATTTCCCGTACAGGATACTGCGGAATGCCGGTATGGTATTCCTGTTCAAATGTTTTTCCTTCACGGTTAACAGTTACATGCAGCTTTGCGCTCAATGCATTGACGCAGCTAACACCAACACCATGCAAACCACCGGATACTTTATAGGAGTCCTTATCAAATTTTCCTCCTGCATGCAGAACGGTCATTACAACTTCCAGCGCTGATTTTTTTTCCTTGGAATGCATGCCCGTTGGGATACCACGACCATCATCTTCTACGGAAACAGAATTATCTTCATGTATGGTGACGATAATGTTTTTGCAATAACCCGCCAGGGCTTCGTCGATGGAGTTGTCCACTACTTCATACACCAGGTGGTGCAAACCTTTTACACCAATATCGCCAATATACATGGCGGGGCGTTTACGAACGGCTTCCAAACCTTCCAAGACCTGGATACTTTCTGCACCATAACCATTGCTGGCTACCGGCTTTTTTTCTTTGATTTCTGCACTCATAAAATGGGGAAAATCCTCTCGTTTTCGATGAAAAAAAATAACTCACAAATGTACGAATATAAGGCCGGTTAGCAGAGGTTTTGCCGGCCCTTTTTTCTTCACTTTTTGCCAAAAAAGGGGATAAAAAATAAGGGGGTAAAATCGGGCAGATTTGCACCCCGAAAATGGGTTCTAAACTGTTTTATCGCTTTATGATTTGAGCCACCAGGTCGCCTTCGGCGCAAACCTTGTTGCCGACATAGGCAGTTCCCTTCATTTCGCAGATTCCGCGGCGGATAGGGGCCGATAGTTCCATTTTAAGGATGAGAGTGTCACCCGGCCTTACCATGTTCTTGAATTTGCAGTTGTCTATTTTGATGAAATAGGTATCGTACTTTCCTTCGCCGCTGAGGTTGATAGCAAGGATACCGCCACACTGGGCCAGTGCCTCTATTTGCAGCACACCGGGCATCACCGGGTTGCCGGGAAAATGCCCCTGAAAAAACCATTCGTTGAAGGTTACATTCTTGATGCCTATGATATGCGTATCGCTGAGTTCAATGATTTTGTCCACCAGGGCAAAAGGAAAACGATGCGGCAATGTTTTTTCAATATACTGCTGATCGTATACCGGTGGCTGGTTAGGATTATAAATAGGAACGCCTTTGGTGTGTTTGTTCTTTTTGATGTGCTGCTTGATCTTTTTAGCAAACTCCACATTGGTGCTATGGCCCGGGCGGTTGGCAATGATGCGGCTTTTGATAGGATGACCGATCAGTGCCAGGTCGCCGATTACATCGAGCAGTTTGTGGCGGGCGGGTTCGTTGGGGAAACGTAATTCAAGATTGTTGAGATAGCCCTCGCTTTTTACTTCAATCTTTTCCTTCCGGAAAATTTTAGACAGCCTTTCCATTTCTTCGTCGTCAACCGGTTTGTCAACAATGACGATTGCATTATTTACATCCCCCCCCTTAATCAGGTTATTATCCAGCAACATTTCCAGTTCGTGTAAAAAACAAAAAGTGCGGCAAGGGGCAATTTCTTCCTTGAAATCTTTTATGTGTTTCAGACCCGCGTGCTGAGTGCCTAAAACGGGTGAGTTGAAATCAATCAGGGTAGTGACCTGGTATTCCATAGATGGCATGGCCACCATTTCCACCCTTTTGGTTTCGTCGTAGTGATAAATGTTTTCATCAATGCTATACCATACTTTGGCCGCATCCTGCTCCACCACACCCGATTCTTCAATAATCTCGACAAATGGTTCAGAGCTGCCATCCATGATGGGCATTTCGGGCCCGTTGATCTCCAGCAGACAATTATCTACACCCATTCCTACCAATGCTGCGAGCACATGTTCTACGGTGCTTACTTTGGCGCCATTGCTTTCCAGGGTGGTGCCACGGCTTACATCGGTTACGAGGTCACAGTCTGCCTTAATAACGGGCTGGTTGGGAAGGTCAATTCGCTGAAACTGGTAGCCAAAACCAGGGGCTGCCGGTTTTAGTGTAAGATCAGCCAGCACACCCGTATGCAGACCGGTGCCGGAAATGCTCACAGAAGATTTCAGTGTATGTTGTTTATCGGGGTTGAAATTGGGGGCCATGCAATTTTTTTAAGCGGGGCAAAGATAATTCAAAGAAGGTTTGCGGAGGTCACAAACATTGGCGTTCAGATTTTAGTGTAATTGCGGAACCGGAAGAGGCGAATGCCGGTGATGCGTTCCAGCCGGTACATGATTTTTTCCTTTAAAGAGAATTTTTTTTTGCTGACATCAAGGTCAAGCTGCCAGTTCTTTTCTGCGATTCTTTTTTGCATGACAGCCGGATGTTGTCCTTTGAAAAGGGAAACAGAATCCAGGTTTTTAAAGAAATCGAACTGTTCTTTTTCGTCAATAGCCGGCGCAAGGTATGCTTCCCCGTTCCAGAGGCCATAAAAGTTATTCAGTTTTTCCAATTGTTTGTGCGGGTGCCGCACCCAGCCGTAATGATAAACAGAAGCAGGTACTTCTTTGACGAACAACCGCCTGTCATTGCCGGTGCGAAAGCCCTGTGCATCACGATAGGAATGAACATTCTTGTTATTCTTTATCATTCTTATTTCGTAAGCATACCAGCGACGGGAGTCTCCGACATAATCATAGGTGCCGTAAAAATGTTTGTACTCAAATATCAATCCTTCTACTTTCTTATTGTGTAAATGTAGTTCCGCAGCTTTTACAATATTGGGCAGGTCTTTTTCGTGTACCACTTCATCGGCCTGCAGGTAAAAAGCCCAGTCGGCGTCCGGACTGATCTGTGCCAATGCCTTATCTGTTTCTATCGCCAGCACCCGGCCTCCTTCACGCAGCGAATCATCCCACACGGAATGAACAATTTTTATTTTAGGAGAATTGATGGACTGTATAAGTTCCAAAGTGCCATCATCACAATTGCCAATACTAACCACGAACTCATCCACTATGGGAAGGATAGAGTTGATGGATTCGATAACCGGATAATCAAACTTAACTGCATTGCGTACGAAGGTGAAGCCGGAGATTTTCATTTATTTATCTCTTTGAAAAATTTGAATTCCGGGGATTGAACCTTTTTTGTAAATAGGGGAGGAAATCCTTTAGCACCTTTGTGCTCGATCCTTGTTAACCCCGGGCTTGATACAATATAAGTGGCTGTCGATGACATGAGCCGTGGACCCCACATATACATGAAAAAAGTCAAGGAAATTGTCAATGTATCACCCTTCAGTGCCCAACTGCCATGGGAAAATGAAAAATCCTGTATATAGAACCTTGTAAACTTAGGAATGTAAGATTTTTTTGATTTAGTTGAAGTCGTCAGGAGACAACGATTAGAATCACGAATATGCAATTCGTAGTCTGTAACTATCATTCCCGGGCTTTCGTATCGGTAATAGTAATGATTCCCGATTATAGTGTCGTTCCTGGAAGCTATAGAGGTCAATAAAGCTATTGACAGAAACAAGGTCATGATTGTATTTTTTCGTCCATCAATTGCTTCACCAACGCCTCCAGTTCCTGTATTCTTTTTTCCAGCTCAGGTAAGTTGCGGGCCATAGATTGGCTGCGGATGGCTTTGTTATAATCATAGGCAGGTGAACCGGTAACGGATGAGCCCGGAGTTTTTAATGATTTACCCAAACCAGATTGTGCATTGATTTTTGAACCGTCTGCTACCTGCAAATGACCCGCAAGCCCCGCCTGGCCGCCTATCAACACACTGTTGCCGATCTTGGTGCTGCCACTTACACCGGCCTGTGCCGCTATTACGGTATAGTTGCCTACTTCCACATTATGTGCAATCTGTATCAGGTTATCCAGCTTGGCGCCGCTTTTTATCAGGGTTGAGCCCATGGTGGCCCGGTCAATGGTGGCATTAGCGCCTATCTCCACATTGTCTTCAATCACTACATTACCAATCTGCGGCACTTTCTTCAATGTTCCGTCTGCTTGCGGGGCAAAACCAAAACCATCGCTCCCGATCACTGTTCCTGCATGTATGATGACATGGCTGCCTACTTGGCAATCATGATAAATTTTTACTCCGGGATGAATGGTGCTGTTGTCGCCGATGGTCACATTGTCGCCAATATAAGCATTGGGGAATATTTTGGTATTGCTGCCCAGTTTTACATTTTCGCCGAGATAAGCAAAAGCTCCGATAAAAACATTGTCGCCGCAAGAAGCTGTGCCGGCAATATAGCTGGGCTGCTGTACACCCACCAGTTGCTGCTGCATTATTTCCTGGTATTTGCCCAGCAATGTAGCAAAGGCGGTATAGGCATCGGGAACCCGGATAAGTGTGGCGTTAACCGGTTGCTTTAACTCATAAGCATCATTGATGATAATGATAGAAGCGTTTGTGCTATACAGATAATCTTCGTATTTCGGGTTTGCAAAAAAAGTAAGCTGGCCGCTGCTGGCTTCCTCTATTTTTCCAAAAGAGCCAACGGCGGCATTGGGGTCTCCTTCCACCTTGCCGGTTACTAAAAGTGCTATTTGGGCTGCCGGGAATTGCATATTTCTTGTTTCTGGTTGCTTGTTTCTGGTCAGAGCCTTACTGGATGAGGGTTTTTTCCCAGTAACCAATACCCAGCAACTAGCAACGATAATAACAAATGTAATATTTTTTTGTAGCGCCGCTCAGGCTTTGCTGTATCAGCGCATTGTCCACTTTTGAAATATCTTTTATCGTTCCGTCCTTGAACAGGATGTTGATCCTTTCATCCAGCGGGTCATAAGTGGTGTTGCTCGTTTCGCCGGTAAATACAAAATAACCCGATTCATCCTCACTGATGTCAAGCTTATCACAGGCTTCTTTCGCTTTTTCTTTCACAAAAGCTGCTTCAAACGGTTCGGCCTGAAATTTTACTTTCAGCAATTTCCTGTCCGTTAAAGAACGGCAAAGTGTGCTTAATATTTTATCAGGGTGCCTTCCCCAGTTCTTAATGGTGGCCATCAAATCGTGATCGTCAAGACGGCAAAATGTTTCCAGGTGCTGCTCAATGGTTGATTCAATTCCACTGTTTTGTAAAAAGAAATCCAGCTCCTCCGAGGCTGCTTTTACAGCAGTTTCTTTTGCAATCAGCTCTCTCACCCTTCGGATTATCTTTACCAGCATCATTTCTGCACTTAGCACTGTTTTGTGCAGGTACACCTGCCAGTACATGAGGCGGCGGCTCACCAGAAACTTTTCAATGGAATAAATGGCTTTTTCTTCTACCATCAGTTCGCCATCTTTTACGGTCAGCATTTTGATGATGCGGTCGTAACCAATCACCCCTTCCGACACACCGGTAAAAAAACTGTCACGGTTCAGGTAGTCCATCCGGTCCACATCCAATTGACCGGATACCAGCTGACGAAGAAATCTTTTTGGATGATTATTGGTGAAAATATCAATGGCGGTTTGCAACTGTCCGTTGAATTCATCATTCAGTTTTCGCATCAGCAGAATAGAAATGGCTTCATGATGCACATCTTGTACCAGTTCATGTTCCAGTGCATGGGAAAAGGGGCCATGCCCGATATCATGCAGCAGGATGGCAATCTTGGCGCCCAATTCTTCTGTTGCAGAAATTTCAACTCCCTTGCTTTTTAGTTCGCTTAATGCCATGCACATTAAATGATAAGCGCCGAGGGAATGGTGCAGCCTGGAGTGCACGGCGCCGGGATATACCAAATGTGCAAAAGCCATCTGGTGGATATTGCGCAGCCGCTGGTAAATGGGATGGGAGATAATATCCAGTATCAACGGATGGTCAATAGTAATAAAACCATAGACCGGGTCGTTGATGATTTTGCGGGTTGCTGGCATTGTTGCTTTTTTGTTAAAGGCAGGCGGACAAAAGTACAAAGGGAGAGTTTAATAAGCTATTTTTACCTCACCCTGTATCTTCACGGCAAAACTGATAAATCTTAAGAATGGCGGTAGCAAAAATAATTTGGGTGGATGACGAGATAGAAAGCCTGCAATCGCAGAAACTTTTCCTGGAGAATAAGGGATACGAGGTGCAAACTTTCACCAATGGGTTTGATGCGATTGATTATGTAAAGGAAAATCCGGTGGATGTTGTATTGATTGATGAAAGCATGCCGGGCATCACCGGGCTGGAAACACTTACCAAGATCAAAGAGATCAATCAATCGCTGCCGGTGGTGCTGATTACAAAAAATGAAACCGAAAACCTGATGGATGACGCCATCGGTTCGCAGATAAGCGATTACCTGATCAAGCCGGTTAACCCCAACCAGGTTTGGCTAAGCCTGAAAAAAATAATTGACAATAAAAGATTGGTGGCTGAAAAGACGACTACAGCCTACCAGCAGCAATTCCGTCATCTTTTTACTGCGCTAAACAGCAATCCTGATTATAATGAATGGATGGATATCTACAGAAAATTAGTGTATTGGGAGTTGGAGATGCAGAAAAGTGATAGCCCAGAAATGCAGGAAATATTGCAGAACCAAAAAGGGGAGGCGAATACCGAATTTTTCAAATTTGTTTCCAGAAACTATCACAATTGGGTAAGCCCCAAAAGTACAGACGGCCCGGTAATGAGTCATTCGCTGATGAAGTTTAAAGTGTTGCCGCACCTGGAAAAAGGAACGCCATTATTCTTTGTACTGATTGACAATTTGCGGTTTGATCAGTGGAAAGCCATCCAGCCGATTTTTTCGGAGAGTTTCCGCATTTTGGAGGAAGACAGCTTCTATAGTATACTGCCTACGGCTACTCAATATTGCCGCAACGCCATTTTTGCAGGCCTTATGCCGGTTGAAATAGAAAAACAATATCCGCTGCAGTGGAAAAATGATGAAGAAGAAGGTGGAAAGAATCTGCACGAAGAAGAGCTCTTCCGTGCCCAGCTGAAAAGACTGGGAAAAACGGACCTGAAGGTTTCTTACACAAAAGTATTGAACAACCAGGCGGGCCTTGACCTGGTGAATAATATTCATAACCTCCTGAATAATGACCTGAATGTGATCGTTTACAATTTTGTGGACATGCTGAGCCATGCCCGCACAGAAATGGAAGTGCTGAAAGAACTGGCAGGAGATGAAATGAGTTACCGCAGCATCACTACATCGTGGTTTGAGCACTCCCCGCTGCACCAGGCGCTGAAAAAAGTTGCTGAAAAAAATATCAAGATTGTTCTTGCCACTGATCATGGAAGTATAAGGGTTAAGACACCATACAAGGTGGTGGGGGATAAACAAACCACTACGAATCTTCGCTACAAGCATGGCCGCAACCTGAAT
>CAYHPA010000042.1:0-18773 GCA_964358155.1 uncultured Chitinophaga sp. | reverse complement strand
ACCTTAATCATTCCTATGGTTATAAATAAAGTGCAAAGTTAACAGGTTTAGAGCTTACTGATACGGCTCATCTTTTGGGAGCTCAATGGTGACTTTGTAATAGGTCTGTGAAATATCTTTCTCAAAATTGATATTGCCCTGCACCAGGCGCATCCGGCTGGTAATGTTCTTCAGGCCGAGGCCCACATTACTCTTGTTGAGCTTATCAAAGTCGGATTGTACAATGCCCCTTCCGTCGTGGTGGATGCGGAGGTAAAACTTGTCGGCATGTATGTTTTGGGTGAGATGGATAAAACTGGAATTGCTGTGCTTGAGGATATTATTGATCAACTCCTGCACTACCCGGAAGATGACGAGCTCCTTTTCCTCTTTCAGTCTTTCCTTGTATTCATGAAAACGGCTGCTGGCATTGATGCTGCCCGAGCCGCTTATCTTCTGAAACAGGTCGTTCACTGCGGATTCCAATCCGAAATTTTTCAGGGTAGGCGGCATCAGGCTATGGCTGATATTGCGGACGAGTTGTATAGTATCGTCAATGATCTGCCTGGCCTGGAAGATGGCCTGCAACTGGGTGGCTTTGTCCTGGTTCACTAAGTTTTCATTCAGGTAAAGACGGGCGGTAGCCAGCAGGGGACCGGCATCATCGTGCAGATCGGCGGCGAGGCGCTGACGTTCCTCTTCCTGTAACTTGATGGAGGCATTCAGCAGTATCTTCTGCTGTTCCTGCTCCATCTGGGCTATCCGGTTTTGAAAACGGAGCACCCGGCGCTGGTGCATAACGAGGAAGATGATGATGGCCACTACCAGCACTACCATGCCTGCCGTACCTAATAAAAGCACAGTGGAAACGGAAGGCCCGGTGGTTTGCAAAAAGAACATAAGGGTTAGTGGTTGCGTTTAAATCATGTCTAGATAGGGAATTTCTGGCGACAGAGCTTGGCTTTTTTTTGTTGGTCTTTTGTGATAAAATAATAGAGAAATTGCAAATAGTAAGTTCTTAATCATTTCTGGAATATACGTTAAATGCCAATACTGACTCCATTGCTCATCGGTTAAGTTATTAGCCAATATATTAAGGAAGAAAGTACTTCCCAGGTAAATAAAAATTCCAATGATTAAATAAAAGTCAGGATTTGTTGTTATCGGTGAGAGGCTATTCTTAAAATATTGACGAAAATATAGAATTGAATACAGTGTAATTAATATTGTTTCAATTCCAACAGGCACGGAGTCAATTTTTTGCTTACCAGTATAAAGAAAATAGATTAAAATAAAAGAGAAGAATAAAATTGAACTGAAAAGTATAATATGCCGGATTCTTTTTTCAAGAGTAGATTTCCAAAGAACAAATGCAAAGGTTGAATATTCAAGAGATGTATAAATTGTTTGCTGAATTTTTCTATAACTCTTAGGGATATCGTAATAATAATTAAGAAAAAGAAAAAACAAGATGCTGTATACAAACAATACTATTGGTAAATCCCGCTTTTTTGATTTGCAAAAAAAATAAGCAATGGGGATACACAAAAATGAATATATAAGCAGATATGAGAAAAGCTTTTCTATATTATTGGAGTTTCCTCCAAAGATAGAAAAGCTTTTAAGAAATTACAATTTCGTATCCGCACAGGAAATTACTCTTCCCAGATAATTACAGATACATCTTCGTTTCCAAATCTTTTCATAACAGTAACGTTTTTAAGCCTTTCGTAAATCGATTCACGGGATAAAAATTGAGATAATGTGTGCCAGGTACAATTAGGGTTTTCCCTAAACGGGCCTTTTAGAAATCTTCAAATGCAGTACAGACAAGGGTTTCAGCGATTTTTACTACGTAGCAATACCTGTCTCAAAAGGGTAATATTTCTAAGTAAAAGTCGTATTTTTACGGGGCTAAAAATAGTAAACTTTCCGGGAAAACCTACGGTTATTACAGCTGTGGATAAGAAGGGAGTGGGTTTTATTAGTGGAGAGGGAAATAGCCGTATGAGTTGGGATATTTCCTTCGCCCACCCGGAATGAAGTTGATTGGTATTGGAGTGATGGGACGGACCTGGTATTAATCAGCTTGCACAAAACTATAACCCTGTGGTTGTTTTTGCAAGAGCAAATGCACGCCGATTGATCAACTCGGTATTTACTGTGGCAGTCGTACTGTTCCGGGATGGAAATGAAAATGTACGAAAGAGAGAATGAAAAACTACGAGCCATGTGTTTTGGACAGTAATGCTTTCTTTTTTGGAAGCAGCAACTGTTGAAATAAAGTAATATGGCAAGCAAGGCTAAAAGACAAACAACGATAATACTAAGAAATCAAAATGAAGTACTTTTACGCAAATCATACCCCATTAAATTAACTGCTAAACCAATACTATGACTGCCCCAACTTCCCAACTGATTAAAGTGGCAATTGCCGACGACCACAAAATTTTCCGTGACGGGATACGAATGGCCCTCAAAGACAAAGAATACCTGAAAATACTCTGGGAGGCTGAGGACGGAAAAGACCTGATGCACAAACTCCAGCTTAAACTCCCCGATGTAATCCTTATGGACATCCGTATGCCGGAAGTGGATGGCATTAACGCCATCAGCCTGATCCGGAAAGAATACGAGGCGCTGAAGATAATCGTACTCACCATGTACGACGATCAAGAGATGATTACCAAAATGATGGAGATGGGCGCTAATGCCTACCTGACCAAGACCACCGATCCCGAAGAGATCTACCAGGCCATCCTTACCTGCATGAACGATGATTTCTATTTCAATGAACTGGTGAATAAAGCCGTGCTGCTGAAACTTCAGCACAAGAAGACAGTAAGACAGTTCTATCCCAATCCCGTTAAGTTTTCTGAGAAAGAAATAAAAATCCTGAAACTGATAGCCGAGGATAAGACCACGGAAGAAATATCCAAAGAAGTTTTTCTGAGCCCCCGCACTATTGAAACCATACGCCAGAACATGAAGCAGAAAGTAGGGGCCAAAACCATTGCCGGACTGGTGATGTATGGGATGCGGAATAAGCTGCTGGAGTAGCCTCTCCGAAGGAGTCCTTCGGACACCCTGGCCCTCTCCACAGGGTGTAGAGGGAATTGTGAAGACCATGAAAGGTTGAAAAATCAATAAAGTATTTGATGAGCAATATTAATGATACCTATTTTGATGGCGCCTATAAGGAAATATGGCGCACCCTCATTCCCGATGAGCTGACGGTGAAGGAAGTGGATTTCATGCTGCCTTATTTTAACTTGAATGAAAGCAGTAAAGTGCTTGACCTGATGTGTGGCTATGGACGCCATGCCCTTGCCTTGGGCAGAAAAGGCATTGCGGTAACTGCCGTTGACAACCTTGCTGGCTACATCAATGAAATAAAAAGTGTTGTTGAAAAAGAAAGACTGCCGGTGCAGGCCATTCAATCAGGCGTACTTGATTTTACAACTGCCGAACGGTTTGACCTGGCTCTCTGTATGGGCAACAGTATTAATTTCTTTGACGCTAACGATATGGGCAGGCTTTTGGAGAAGATGCATTCCTTGCTGAATACGGGCGGCCATCTGCTTATCAATAGCTGGTCCATTGCTGAAATTGCCATTAAGAACTTCAAAGAAAAAAGCTGGAGCCAGATTGGTGACTGGAAATTCCTGACCGAAAGCAAATTCCTTTTCAAACCCACCCGCATGGAAACAGAAAGTACCATCATCTGCAAAGACGGGACAACAGAGGTTAAAACCGGGGTTGATTATATTTTTTCGCTCAACGAAATGGAGACTATGCTTAAAAGGGCTGGCTTTACGCTGAAAGAAGTGTATAGCATCCCCGGCAGAAAAAAATTCAGCATCGGAGAACCAAGAGCATACCTGGTGGCAGAAAAGATCGTCAGTTTGGCAACATAATCCTTTTTAATATCGAATTTTGAACAGGGAATGATGAACATCGAAGTGAAAGAAGGTTAACTTCATCATTCGGTGTTCCGTGTTCATCTGTTCAGTATTGTTAAGGACAAAACAAACCCCGGCGTTATGAGGACCGGGGCGTTACGTTACTGTTATGAAAAGAAAAGATTTAGGTTTTGCGCTTCATAAGGACAGTGTCTGGTTTTCTTTTCAGTCGGTATTGGATTTTAAAAACGGGATTCAAAAATTTAGAAAGTTGATTGGCCGGAGAGTGTCGTCTGGTTTTTCAAAGGATTATGGAAATGATTTCTGGACGGTTATGGACATTGGATGAGTAGGTTAAAACGAGTCATCCGTGTCAATCAACTTTCTGAAACAAAAGTATAGGCACATTCAAATGTTAACAAGAGCACAACTGCCCTATTTACAATCTATGGTATTTACTGAACGGGTCGTAAATTCCCATTTTTTCATTCGTATAGTTTCGCTTATTACTTTGCACTCCGGTACTTTCCGCAAATACGAAATCAAGTAGTTTTCCTATGGTATATGTTGCAGGATTTTTTCATCTTGCATGTCGGAATTAACACCGAAACCAATTTTTTATTACTAATAATCCAATTATGAAAAACCCCGAAACGAACACTGTTATCAAGGTAGCCATTGCCGATGATCATGCCCTCTTCCGCACTGGCGTAAAAACCTCGCTGCAAGCCCGCAAAGACATACAAATGGTAGCTGAAGCTGAGAACGGCATGCAACTGCTGAACCTGCTCCGTCATATAAAACCCGACGTGGTTTTACTGGACATCCAGATGCCGGTGATGGATGGATTGACAGCGCTGCCCGAAATCAAGAAATTATACCCGGATATTAAAGTGATCATGTTGTCATTCCTGAATGACCACTCTGTTATTTCAAAGATGATGGAGATTGGGGCCAATTCATATATTACCAAAGAATCCGGCGCCGATATGATTTATGAAGCTATCCGGGGTGTATATGAAAATGATTTCCACTTTAATGAACTTACCAATAAAGCCCTGCTGAGCGGCCTGCGTACTAAACGCACCAGTGAGTCAAATATGCCGCAGGATGTGCAGCTTACTGACAAAGAAATCACCATCCTGAAACTGATGTGCGATGAAAAAAGCACAAAGGAAATAGCTGACATTGTGGACCTGAGCCCCCGTACGGTGGAAGCCATCCGGGATAAGCTCAAAACAAAAACAGGCACCAAATCCATGGCCGGCCTTGTGATGTATGCAGTAAAGGCGGGTCTCGTAGAACAAGCATAATCTTCCCTGGCAAGTATATTAGGGCCGTTCGGGATTTCGGAACGGCTTTTTTAATTTACTTTGGCTCCTGATGAGCAGCATTTGTTTTAATGGAAAAATAATGCCGGCCGATGCGCCGGTACTGATGGCGTCCAACAGAAGTTATCGTTATGGAGATGGTCTGTTCGAAACCATGAAACTGGCGAACGGAAAGATAGCCCTGGCAGATTATCATTTTGAACGCCTGTTTTCCGGGTTGTCGTTGCTTCAATTTGAAGTTCCAAAACTCTTTGTGCCGGAAAAACTGGAACAGGAAATACTTCTGTTAGCCCGGAAAAATAACTGTGAACAGCTTGCCAGGATACGGCTTTCTGTCTTCAGGGGTAACGGTGGATTGTATGATGATGACAGGACGCTGCAGTATGTAATGGAATGCTGGCCGCTCAGCGAACCGGTGAACCAGTTAAATGAGAATGGCCTGGTGGTTGACATTTTTCCTGATGCCCGGAAAAGCTGTGATCAATTCTCCAACCTCAAGTCAGCCAACTTTCTTCCTTATTCTATGGCTGCCCTGTTCGCAAAAGAAAATAAGCTGAATGATTGTTTTGTGCTGAACACACATAAACGAATCTGCGATGCTACCGTTGCCAATATATTCTGGATAAAAGACGGAAATATCTTTACTCCGCCTTTGCTGGAAGGTTGTGTTAACGGGGTTATGAGAAGATACCTGCTGGAAAAGATGCGGGATGCAGGATATGGGATACAGGAAATCCCTGCAAATGTTTCAGACCTAAAAAGTGCCGACGAAGTTTTTCTGAGTAATGCTGTCAACGGAATCCGCTGGGTGGGACAATTCCGGAGCAAAAAATATGGTAACACGACTACAGTAAAAATTTACAACGATTTGGTTCGAACTATTCAGGTTTAAATTTGTTGATTGGTTTTCCGGATTATGAAGAGTCTGACAAATACCCCTTCAGGGGATAGGGGTATGAACCCCGTCGTAAATATATTTTGGTTTCGCCGCGACCTGCGGCTGGATGACAATGCCGGTCTTTATCATGCATTGAAAAGCAACAATCCAATTCTCCCTGTTTTTATTTTTGACACCAATATATTGGACGAACTGGAAGACAAACAGGACCGCCGGGTGGAATTCATACATATTGCCTTGCAGCAGATGCAGCAGCGGTTACAGAAAATGGGTTCAACACTGGACGTCCGCTATGGAAATCCGACCGATGTTTTCCGACAACTATTACTGGACTACAGGGTTGAAAAAGTTTTTACCAATCATGACTATGAACCTTATGCAAAACAACGGGATGCTGTAATAGAGAAGTTGCTAAATGACAAAAGTGTTTCTTTTCACAGCTTTAAGGACCAGGTAATATTGGAAAAAGATGAAGTGCTGAAAGATGATGGCAAGCCTTACACTGTTTTTACTCCTTATTCAAGAAAATGGAAAACTATACTTACTGATTTTCATCTGAGACCCTGCTCTAACCGAGAGTATTTTGATGATTTCTTCAGACAGCAGGCAATACCTATTGTTTCATTGGAGGAAATGCGTTTCCATTCTGCCGGGCTTGGTTTCCCGGAAAAAGAATGGAAAGGACAGATAATCCGGAATTATAAAGAACAAAGAGATATCCCTTCAGTTCAAGGAACATCAAGACTTGGTGTGCATCTTCGCTTTGGTACAATAAGTATACGGCAGCTGGCTGCTGAAGCAGGTACCCTCAATGAAACTTTTCTGAATGAACTTATCTGGCGGGATTTTTACCAGATGATACTTTGGCATTTTCCCCATGTGGTCGGCCATTCATTCAGGCGGGAGTATGATGCGATACAGTGGAGGAACAATGATAAAGAGTTTGAAGCCTGGTGCCATGGACAAACCGGTTATCCCATCGTGGATGCGGGGATGAGGGAATTAAACGCAACAGGTTTCATGCACAACCGTGTCCGCATGATCACCGCTTCTTTTCTCACCAAACATTTATTGATTGACTGGCGTTGGGGCGAAGCATATTTTGCAAAAAAATTGCTGGATTTTGATCTGGCAGCTAATAACGGCGGCTGGCAATGGGCTGCTGGCAGTGGGTGTGACGCAGCCCCATATTTCAGGATATTCAATCCTTACCTGCAAACAAAAAAATTTGACCCGGAACTTAAATATATCCCGCAATGGGTGCCGGAGTTTGAAACGTTTACCTACCCCAAACCGATTGTTGAACATGATACAGCAAGAAAGCGATGCCTGGAAACATATGCAGCTGCATTAAAGAAATAATCAAGTACAGATTGATTTAATTATTCCCTCCTTCAAATCTCGGGTTCACAAAATTGTTGAGTTTGGAACCAAAACGATAACTGAGGCCGAAATTGGTGTAGATGGAATAGCCTGAGGCAATTTGTCTTCTTCGTGTAAGTATTTCCTGTTCCGTGGCGCCGTCTTTCGGGAGGTATACCTGATCTCTCGTCAGGGCACCATAGAAATAAATATTGAAAGACAACCCGCCGGTAATGCGGACATTGGTATATGCATTTACACCAAGGTTAAATAATTTCCAGTTGTGGAAGTAATTATGATAGTTGATGCCAATGGAAGATGACCCCCATTTTTGGTTGAAAGTAATATTTACATCCGCTCGATGCCCAAATAATGTCTCCTTTATCTTATTATAAATAGTGGTATCATAGTAATGGTTATTGCGGGCGGTAAGCCCGTAGCTGATTGTAAAGAAACGGGTATTGACTTCTGAATATGGGAAAATATCATATTCGACCGCTGCTCTTACATAAGCTCTGCCTTTATTATTGGAGAAACTACTTTGGTTATAATTGGCTTCATAACCATAGCTCCAATGGCTGTTAATGCTTTTGACGATAGAATGAACAAAATCGAAATTGTTATTATTAACATTGATTTTTTGTGTTACCCCTAAAGAGTCCTCGTATTCAATAACCGTTTTGTTTTTACCGGCATAGACACCAAAGCTAACCTTAATTTCATTTGTAGTCCTGTTCGCAGAAAAATTACCACCAAAGCGCTGATCCTTATAAACTGCTTCGGCGTTTATATTGCCATTGGCCCCGACCCTGAATACCCAGTAATTCCACGGGTCCTTTGTAGCTGCGGCAGTGGATTTTGTTGAATCAACATCTTTTTTATCTGTTTTCATCTGAATTTGAATATCCTTAGCCATTTTTGTACGGGCAATATAGGGGGTGAGTCCCAGCTTCAGGTATTTTACCAACAGATCCCTCTCTTCAAAATCTGTTGCATTGGCATCATTGATGAAACGTATAGTGTCCTTAAGGTTCTTAAACTGGTTTTGTCCGAAAAAAATCAATTGGTATTCATCACCACCTCCTCCGGTATTTTGATCGGTTATCAGAACATGTACATCGGCGGCCTGGCGGTCCAGTAAGAAATCTACAAGATTAATCTCTGACCGGATGAAGGTCATATCGCAGCCGGATTGGCAATCAATATAAACTTTCAATCTTTCCTGTATGATAGTGTTATTTTGAGCCGGGGCTGCTAAGAAAAAAAACACAGCTATACAGCATAAAGCAATTTTTTTTCTCATGGCAAAGGTCATTTGATTAATGGTTTTCGGAGATATTGACCGGGTCGGATAAGTAACTTGAAAGCTCTTTCTTTTATTGTTAACAGAAATACAATTTGTTTTACCCAGTAAAAATAAAAAATCGTAAAGGGTTGTCATTTGCAGGGTAGTTTAAAGAAAAAGGACATCTTCATCATCGGGTTCTTCGTTATTTAATTCAAGAAATACCTGGTGCAGGCTTTCAATTGCCCGTTTCCCTTCGTCTCCCAAATCAAGACTATAATTATTTACATACAAATCAATATGCCGGCGCATCACCTCTTCACTCATCTGCTGTGAACGTTGTTTTACATACTCAGGAATAAACGGATAGTTTTTAAAAGCAAACGCAAGGCTTTTCCGGATCAGTTCATTTATTTTCAGGGCTGTTGATCTTTTTACAGACTGATTGATGGCAATACCTCCCAATGGGAGCGGCAGTCCCATTCTTTCTTCCCAGTATTCGCCAAGGTCTTTTACTTTCTTCAAACCTTTCTGCTGGTAAGTAAAACGGTTTTCATGAATGATGACACCGAGGTCTGTTTCCTTATTGATCAATGCATCTTCAATAGCAGAAAAAATCATGAATTTTTTATCAGTTGCCCCGGGATAGGCAAAGCTGAACAACAGGTTCGCAGTGGTATGAATGCCCGGTAGGGCAACAGAGGCTTGGTTTATTTCATCAGTCGTTAACTCCAGCTGGCTGTCTGTGATCAGTAATGGGCCAACACCTTTTCCAATAGCGCTGCCTGCATTCAGCAGGGTGTAGTTTTTAAGTGACCTGAAAAAAGCAGGAAAACTAAGTTTCGTTATATCCAGCTTTCCTTCCAGCGCCCATTGATTGAGTGTTTCCACATCTGCGAGTATTGTATCAAATTCAAATCCATCCAGATCAATTTTTTTATTGACCAGTGCATCAAAGATGAAGGTATCGTTGGGACAGGGGGAAAAGCCAAGTGTCAGTTTCATAGTATGTTTAATACAGTAGTGATATCATCATTCAGGTTAGCTATTGCTTCTTTCATGTTCCAGCGTTTCTTATCTCTTTCTCCGATATAATTGCTGACAGCTCTTAACTGGATGAAAGGAATTTTTTCGGACAAAGCCACATAATGCAAAGCCGCGCCTTCCATTGACTCAATAACCGGGTTGAATTTTTTCCTGTATAATTCAACCATTTTTTTTGAGGTAGTGATATGGTTCACCGAAATGGCTTTAACTTTTGTGTGGGGCAGTTTTTGGAGGATTATATTTTCATTGATCAGCCACCCGCCGGAGTATGGGAATTTGTCGGCGGGGTTCAGGCGGAGATCAAAAACAGTTTTAAGTTTACCCGACTCCATCACGGCTTCGTCCGCAATACGATCCTGTTTTACAACAGCCACGGAACCCAATACTGTATTTTTTGTAAAACAGCCGGCGATTCCTGCCTGGATGATAAATTGAGGTTTTTTCAAAAGAACCTGTCTTGTCAAATGATAGGTAGCGGAAGTAAGGCCAACCCCATAGATTAATACATCAATCGTATGACCCGCAACCAAGCCCTGGCTTTGCCGCACACTATCCAGAAATGGCTGAATTTCTCCAGGGGTAGCAGCTACAACAAGAACATTTTTTCCCATCAAAAGCAAATATCGCACTTCGCCGCTAAACTGATAAACCTTACCTTTGCCAACTGTCTTTTATATGACAGAACTCATCATTTCTTCCGCCCAAACTGCTGTGAAGAAACAAAAAAGTAAAGCATGGTTTACTTAACAAGAATTGAACATTTTAACGCTGCCCACAAACTTTATAACCCCGGCTGGAGTAAGGAAAAAAACGATGAGGTGTTTGGCCGCTGCGCCAATGAAAACTGGCATGGGCATAATTTTGAGTTATACGTCACGATAGCTGGTAATCCCGATCCTGACACAGGTTTCATTTTTGATGCAAAAAAACTGGGGGCGCTGATACAGGAAAAAATAATTGAAAAGATCGACCACCGTAACCTGAATGTGGATGTTGATTTTATGAAAGAGAAAATGTGTTCTGTTGAAAACCTGGTTGTGGGTATCTGGAACGAGCTGGTGCCGCATTTGCCTTCGTTTGTCAGGTTGCATTGCCTGAAGCTGGTGGAAACAACTAAAATATATGTGGAGTATTATGGAGATCAGGGAATAAAGTAAACTTTATTTTTTCTTGGTTGTTTTAATAATTCGTTGCTATTTATGAGTAAAGGAAAAAAAGTGTCTGTATACAGGAAGGAGCATTTTAATGCAGCCCACCGGTTATTTAACCCGGACTGGGATGACGCTACCAACGAAAAAGTGTTTGGGAAATGCGCCCTTCCCAATTATCACGGGCATAACTATGAACTGGATGTGAAAGTGACCGGCAAGCCCAATAAGAAAACAGGTTATGTAATGGATATGAAAGAACTGGGTGACCTGGTGAAAAAGGAAGTGCATTCGAGGTTTGATCACCGTAACCTGAATCTTGATACCGCAGAATTTAAAAACCTTAATCCAACAGCTGAAAATATTGCGATAGTGATTTATAATATACTCAGACCGCATATTGACAAGAAGTTAGACTTACAGGTACGGCTTTATGAAACGCCAAGAAATTTTGTTGAATATCCGGTCCCCTAAATCCCCCAGGGGGCTTTAGCACCCGGTTTTGTAAATGCTGACAATAATTGGTAAAGGTTAAAAAAAATAATTATGAGATACCAGCGCAAAGATGAATATTGTCCCGAATCACTGAATGGACTTATCAGTAGTTACAAGGATGTACTAGGGCAATTGGGAGAAGATCCTGAGCGGGAAGGCTTGTTGAAAACACCCGAGAGAGTGGCCAAAGCCATGCAGTTTCTTACACAGGGATATTTTCAGGATGCGAAAGCTATTATCAACTCTGCCAAGTTTCATGAACCTGTTAGCGAAATGATTGTAGTAAAGGATATTGAAATTTACAGCATGTGCGAGCATCACATGCTTCCATTTATCGGTAAGGCTCATGTGGCATATATACCGAATGGGTGGATAACAGGATTGAGTAAGATTGCCAGGGTGGTAGATGTATTTGCCCGCCGCCTTCAGGTGCAGGAAAGGTTAACGGTGCAGATCAGGGATGCTATAAAAGAAACACTGAATCCGGTAGGGGTAGCCGTTGTTATTGAGGCAAAGCACTTGTGCATGATGATGCGGGGTGTGCAAAAACAAAATTCAGTCACCACTACTTCTGCATTCGACGGGGAGTTTATGAAGAACGCCACAAGAAGTGAATTCCTGAAACTCATCAGCACTAAGCTGGATTAATGTATATTTGCATTTGCGAAAAAGTTTGGTTGAATTTTTCAATCAAATTTTTTTTTGGGGGGCAGGGCCTCCTGCGTTCCGCCTGAAGCGGAACTACGGCGGCCAGGGGGTAAAATCAACGAACCATGAAACATGCATTTGTATTTCCGGGACAGGGCTCTCAATTTCCTGGAATGGGAAAAGATCACTATGAGAACAGCGCATTTGCCAAAAGATTATTTGAACAAGCCAATGACCTCTTGGGCTTCCGCATATCTGAAATAATGCTGAACGGGAGCGAGGAAGACCTGAAACAAACGAATGTAACTCAGCCTGCCGTTTTCCTTCACTCCATTATTGCTTATAAAAGCATAGAGAATGCATCACCGGATATGGTGGCTGGTCATTCATTGGGAGAGTTTACTGCGTTGGTAGCTAATGGAACTTTGAGTTTTGAAGATGCCTTGCAACTGGTTTCCATCAGGGCAACTGCCATGCAAAAAGCCTGCGAAATGAATCCTTCAACGATGGCGGCTGTTTTAAACCTGGCCGACGATAAGGTGGAAAGCATTTGTGCAGAAGTTTGGAAGGAGACAGGCGAAGTAGTGGTAGCAGCTAATTATAATTGCCCGGGTCAGTTAGTAATCAGCGGAACGAAAAAAGGGATTGATATCGCCTGTGAAAGAATGAAAGCAGCAGGAGCAAAAAGAGCTTTAGTGCTCCCTGTCGGCGGTGCATTTCATTCACCATTAATGGAGCCAGCCAAAGAAGAATTGCAGGCAGCTATTGAGGCCACTAAATTTCATTCACCCACTTGTGCTGTTTACCAGAATGTAGCGGCTAAAGGGGTGATGGATGGAGATGAAATAAAACAAAACCTGATTGATCAGCTTACCGGAGCGGTGCGATGGACACAAAGTGTGCAGGCCATGATTGCAGATGGCGCTTCGAAATTCACAGAATCCGGGCCGGGAAAAGTGTTGCAGGGGCTGGTGCTCAAGATCGATAAGACGATGGAGGTGAGCGGAGTCAGCTAATTTTAAACATATATCTGGCAGTTCAGCCATTCAGCATCAAACTCGGCATTATATTTCTTATAAAAATTAATGGCCGGCTCATTCCACTCCAGCACCTGCCAGATAATGCGGTTGAATTTTTTTTCCCTGGCCTCAACGATCAACCGGTCCATCAATAATTTGCCAATTCCTTTTCCCCTTGCTGCTTCGATTACAATAATATCTTCCAGGTACATGGCTTGCCCTTTCCATGTGGAGTAGCGTATATAATACAAGGCAAATCCCTGTATCATCCCATCTTCTTCTGCTGCGAATGACCACCAAACTGGGCTTTCTCCAAAACCACTTTCGGTAAAATGTTCCAGTGTAACCGTTACATCATTTGGAGCTTTTTCATAGATAGCCAATTCGGTTATTAGTTCCAATAATCTCGGGCAATCTTCTTTTACTGCTCTTCTGATTTTACTGCTCATTGTTGTTTTGTATTGTAAATGATATGGGCTGCTCTTTGAGACACTAAAGTCCCCTTGCGGGGGATTTAGGGGGCTTTAATGCTTGTTCCAAATCTGAAATAATATCCTGCACATTCTCAATCCCCACATTCATCCGTATCAATCCATCGGTGATGCCATATTTCTCCTTTTCTTCTTTTGGTACGCTGTGATGCGTCATAGATGCCGGATGTGATAATAATGTATCGCAAGTTCCAAGTGAAACAGTTCTTACACACATCTGCAATTTGTTCATGAAATCAATGCCGCCCTGCAAGCCAGCTTTCAATTCAAAGCTCAGCATGGCGCCGGGATGCCGCATTTGTTTCATAGCAGTGTAATGATCGGGATGTGAGGCAAGACCGGTATAATTCACTTTGGCTATTGCATCATGTTGTTCCAGGTAGCCGGCTACTTCCATCGCATTATGACAATGACGTTCCATGCGCACTTCCAGTGTTTTGATTCCCTGTACTAAAAGAAAAGCATCAAACGGATTGGAATTGCCTCCCAATATGCGGTGCACTTTGGTGATTTTTGTTTTCATCAGCTCTGTATCTCTGCCTAATAGTGCCCCGCTGATGGCGGTGCCGTGCCCGTTCAAAAATTTGGTAGAAGAGTGAACAATGAAATCAACATTATATCGAAAAGGTTGTTGCAAATAGGGTGTGGCAAAAGTGTTATCGCAGGCAACGATAAGCCCATGTTGTTTGGCTATCCTGCTCAGTTCGTCTAAGTCCACGCATTGAATGGTTGGATTGGCGGGTGTTTCCAGGTACATCATCTTTATCGCCTTGTCGGATTTGATCAGTTGTTCTGCTTTATTCAAATCCCGCAGGTCGGTAATAACTGGAGTGATGCCAAATGCTGGAAGAATTTTTGTTACCAGTTCATCGGTTCCGCCATATAGTGAAAAATGAGTGATGATCTTGTCGCCGGGTTTCAATGTTCCCAGCATTAATGTGGAAATAGCCGCCATGCCGGATGAGTGAAGAATGGTTTTCGCTTCCATGTCTAATCCAAACGTTTCTAAGGCTGTAATTTTTTCTTCTGCTTCAAAAATGGTTGGATTGCCCCAGCGGCTGTAAATAAATCCTTCTTCTTCTCCACTGAAGCGGCGCATTCCTTGTTCTGCCGTATCAAATACATAAGTACTGCTGGCATAGATGGGTGTTTGATGGGCATACATCGGGTCTTTCTGATGGCCACCATGTATTGCAAGCGAACTCCAGCCCGTCAGTTTTTTAGGAGTTAGTGGAAAACTTTTGCCCATAATCAAGGATTAAAGTTGAAATTTTGTTTGCAGAAAATCGCCCTGATCAAAAGTAGATGATTTCAGCTTTACCATCCAAACCAACCAAAGTGCTGCGCCAGCAGCAATCAGCCATGAAAGAATTACTGACCCAACTTGCAACGTATAATATCTGGGCTAACCAGAAAATTATGGAAACGATCCTTTCTTTGCCGGACGAAAAACAAATAGCTGAAGTGCCCAGCAGCTTCAATAGTCTTTATAAAACAGTTTTGCATATGTGGGATGCAGAAAGCGCATGGTGGCAGCGGATGAAGCTGCATGAACGCATCATTATTCCAAGTGAGAACTTCAACGGAACGATACGGGACATAATTAATGGCCTTGCCCAGCAGAATCAACAATGGCAGGATTGGGTGAGCAATGCATCCGAGAATGCTTTAGATCATGTATTTCAGTACCAAAATTCAAAGAAGGAACAATTCAAACAGCCTATATTTCAAATGCTGCTGCATGTTTTCAATCATGGCACTTATCATCGTGGCCAACTCATCAATATGCTTCGTCAGTTAGGAGTGGAGAAAGTTCCGCAGACGGATTTTGTTGTGTGGAGCCGGAAGAAATAATCAATACGCCCACTTGACCAATGTAGCTCCCCAGGTAAACCCGCCACCAAAAGCAGCAAGCACAATATTGTCTCCTTTCTTCAACTGTTTTTCCCAATCCCATAGGCAGAGCGGGAGGGTTCCGGCTGTTGTGTTGCCATACCGCTGAATGTTCAGCATTACTTTTGCGGGATCAAGTCCCATGCGGCTGGCTGTAGCATCTATAATTCTTTTATTGGCCTGGTGCGGTACCAGCCATGCAATATCATCACCAGTCAGGTTATTTCTTTCTAATAGTTCTGCGCTTACATCGGCCATACCTTTTACGGCAAATTTGAATACAGGCTGGCCATCCTGGTACACATAATGTTCTTTGGCTATTACAGTTTCTATGCTCGCAGGTTTTTTTGACCCGCCGGCTTTCATATGCAGATACTGGCTGCCGCTGCCATCACTTCTAAGAATACTGTCAAGCACACCATAACCCTCTTCATTTGGTTCCAGCAAAATAGCGCCGGCTCCATCACCAAAGATGATGCAGGTAGCCCTGTCGTTGTAATCAATAATGGAACTCATTTTATCGGCGCCGCATACCACCACCTTCTTATAACGGCCACTTTCAATTAATGATGCGCCGATTGTAACCGGGTATAAAAAACCTGAACAAGCGGCAGACAGGTCAAAGCCCCATGCATTTTTTGCGCCGAGTTTATCGCAGGCAATATTGGCAGTGGCAGGAAACACCATATCGGGGGTAACTGTGCCAACAATCAAACAATCTATTTCTTCCGGAGTAATGCCCCGCTTTTCACAAAGCCGTTTTACAGCCGCCACCACCATATCGGATGTTGCTTTTCCTTCGCCTTTTAAAATCCTTCTTTCTTCAATACCGGTCCGGCTTCTTATCCACTCATCATTGGTGTCCACCATTTTTTCCAGGTCTGCATTGGTGAGTTTGTCTTCGGGCACAAATCCACCAACAGCAGTAATGGCAGCGGTAATTTTTTTACTCATGAATCGTTGGTTAATAAAAATTGTAGTCACGAATATACAACTTGACGATGTAAAGAAATTACAGGCAGGTATGGGCGTAAACAGTTTACTGCCAACTGATTTCCCTATTTTCGCAACCTATGATCGCTTACCTGAAAGGGGATTTTGTACACAAGACTCCGGCCTCGGTGCAGGTAGAAGTGGGCGGCGTAGGATATGAAGTGCTGATAAGCCTGAATACATACTCTAAAATTCAGCACCTGGATAAAGGGTTGTTACATACCTGCCTGCTAATCCGGGAAGATGCACATATATTGGTTGGTTTTTTTGAATTAGCTGAAAAAGAAATGTTCCTGCACCTCATCGGGGTGTCGGGTATTGGTGCATCTACCGCCCGGGTTATGTTGTCCTACATGAAACCTGAGGAACTGGCCAAAGCCATCGTTCAGGGGGATACACGGACACTGGAAGGGATAAAAGGTATAGGCAAAAAAACGGCTGAAAGAATGGTGCTGGAACTCAGAGATAAACTGGCAAAACAACCGATCGAATCAAATATTTCTCCTATGAAAAACAATACTTTGCATCAGGATGCGTTAAATGCTCTGATGGCATTGGGCATCAACCGGCAAGCTGCCAGCCAGGCCCTGGAAAAAACGATGGCAGCAGGATCCAATCTATCCGTAGAGGAACTGATTAAAAAGGCGCTTCGTACCCTTTAATCTACTATTTTCAGGAAACTAATTGATGGAGAAAAAACCTTGAACCTTATAACTGCCCATATGTTCCGTACACTGGTAGTTTTTGCCATTGTATTTGCCAGTTTTGCGCAAGCCAATGCCCGGCATCCGGAGCCACCTGCCGGTACTGCAAATAATTTCTATTCCGATACAACCCGTTATCCATTAAATGACCGCTACGGAGATCCTTATTCTTATCCCAACAGGAATGGATTTGATTTCAGGGATACATCTTTTATTAAAAGAACCATTGAGTACGATCCTAAAACAAAGCAATATTATATCGTTGAGAAAATAGGCAATCAATACTATCGCACCCCTACCTCCTTTACTATGGAGGAATTTCTCCGTCTGCAGGGGAAGAAAGATGAGGAGGATTATTTCAAAAAAAGAGCTGCCTTACTGGGCAACATGAACCGCCGCCTCTACAAACCGAAATTCCGGATTTCTGACGACCTCTTCAACCGCATCATTGGTACCGGCAAAATAGATATCCGTCCATCAGGATATGTAGACTTGTTACTCGGTTACCAGGGACAGAATATCAAGAATCCAACGCTTCCTGAAAGAGCAAGGAAAAACGGCGGGCTTGATTTCAATATGAACTCGCAGTTGCAGGTGGATGCCAATATCGGCGATAAACTAAAACTGCCTATTAATTATAACACACTGGCCAATTTTGGTTTTGAAAACCAACTGAAACTGGATTATAAAGGCAAAGACGATGAGATTATAAAAGTATTTCAGGCCGGGAATACCAATTTTGCTTCAAGGGGAACACTGATACCCGGCGCACAGTCTTTGTTCGGTATCAAAACACAACTTCAGTTTGGTAAGCTCTTTATCACTACTGTGATGGCTAACCAGCAGTCGCAGCGTCAATCGGCTGCCTTGCAGGGAGGAACGGCTGCACAAACATTTACTGTAAAAGCGGACGAGTATGATGAGAACCGCCACTTTTTATTTGCCCAATACTTCCGGAACAATTTTAATAAGGCAATGAAAGAATTGCCCAGGGTAAATTCACTTATTCAAATCCTGAGAGTAGAGGTGTGGGTAACTAACCGCAATGGCTCCACTACCGACACCCGGGATGTGGTAGGCTTTATGGATTTGGGAGAACCACAGCCGTATAAAACATCACTGGGTGGCACAGGAACTTTTCCTCACAACAATGCCAATAGCCTTTATTCAATATTGGGTGCCAATCCTAATGCGAGGAATTCTTCACTGGTACAGTCAACACTAACGGGATTAGGGTTTGCACCGGTGCAGGATTTTGAAAAAACATTTGCAAGAAAATTAACCTCATCTGATTATTATTTCAATCCGCAAATCGGATTTCTTTCGTTGAACCAGCCTTTGCAGCCGGATGAAGTATTGGGCGTAGCGTTTCAATACACCTATAATGGTAAAGTGTACCAGGTAGGTGAATTTTCGCAGGATGTGCCGCCGGATACAACAGGTAATACACAAAGGGTGCTGTTCCTGAAATTATTAAAAGCTACATCACAACGTACCAACCTGCCTATCTGGGAGCTGATGATGAAAAATGTTTATTCTGTAGGGTATGGACAGCTGGAGCGGCAGGATTTCAAACTT
>CAYHPA010000041.1:0-18891 GCA_964358155.1 uncultured Chitinophaga sp. | reverse complement strand
AAACACACAGCTTCCTTCGCAAAGTTTTTCTACCGGGCAAACCTTGCTGCATCCTGCTCCCATGATGTTGGAAGAAAAAATGGTATGAGCAGAACCCTTCTCATTATCCGTTACAATTTGTTTGATGAATTTTGGAACATCAATACTGGTAGGGCAGCTTTTGGTACAAGGTGCATCATAACAAAACAAACAACGGCTGGCTTCCACCTGTGCTGCCGTTTTATTTTCAAACGGCGGGTGAATGTCGGCGAAGTTTGCTTCGTATTGTTCTTTGGTTAGCCTGTTGTTGATTATTGCCATAAAAAAAAATTACCGCTGAGGCGCAGAGACCGCTGAGATTTTTCCTCTGCGCCTCAGCGTCTCCGCGGTTATAATCTAAAGTTCAACCAATTTCCCATAAGTCTCCGGCCTTCTGTCCCTGAAGAACTGCCAGGTTGATCTTACCTGTTCAATCATATCCAGATCAAAATCTGCTATCAGTAATTCATCATTGTCTTCTGATGCCTGTGCAAAAATCTGTCCTCTTGGGTCAACGAAATAAGAAGAGCCATAGAACTTGCCAAGGTTCCAGGGCTTTTCATAGCCGACCCGGTTGATGCAGCCCATAAAATATCCATTGGCGGCAGCATGCGCCGGTTGTTCCAGTTTCCATAAATACTGTGATAAACCTGCAACAGTAGCCGAAGGATTATAAACGATCTCTGCACCATTCAATCCCAGACATCTTGCGCCATCAGGAAAGTGGCGGTCATAACAGATGTACACACCCACTTTTGCATATTTGGTTTGAAAAACAGGATACCCAAGGTTACCAGGCTTAAAGAAAAATTTTTCCCAGAAGCCGGATGTATGCGGAATATGGTTCTTCCGGTATTTGCCGAGATATGTTCCGTCAGCATCAATCACAGCAGCGGTATTATACAGCACACCAGCCTGTTCTTTTTCATACATAGGGACAATCATCACCATGTTGTACTTCTTTGCATATTCCTGCATTCTTTCCACTGTGGGGCCGGGAACGGTTTCTGCACTTTCGTACCATGCTTTGTCCTGCCCCGGGCAGAAATACGGCGTATTAAAAATTTCCTGGAAGCAAAGTATCTGCACACCTTTCTTTCCCGCTTCTTCTATCAGCGGAATGTGTTTCTGCACCATTGCTTCTTTGATTTCTGCAATCGTTCCTTCGCCTTCTGTTTTGGGAAGACTTAACTGGATTAATCCTGATTTAATCATTCTTGGCATAAGCTATTTTTTTTTTGCCACGGATTACACAGATTTCCACGAATTACTTGTACTATAATCTGTGGCTATTAAATTTTTCCATCCACTTTATTTCTCTTTATAAATTTACCATATCCTTTGTCAATCTTACAATGATTATTTTCAATAGCTACTTTCCCTCTTAGAAGAACTGTTTTCACTTTGCCAGTTACTTCCCAACCTTCGTAGCCGCTGTAGTCCACATTCATGTGATGGCTCTTCGCAGAAAGTTTATGTTTTTCATTCGGATCAAAAATCACAATGTCTGCATCACTGCCGACAGCAATTGTTCCTTTTCGGGGGAACATGCCGAATATTTTTGCGGGGTTGGTACAAGCTACTTCCACATATTTGTTGAGAGTGATCTTTTCTTTATTCACTCCTTCGCTGTACAATAATTCCATGCGGTTCTCAATTGCAGGATGTCCGTTAGGTATCTTAGAAAAATCATCTTTGCCCATTAGTTTTTGTTCCCATTTAAAAGGGCAATGGTCAGTGGCGACAACTTGCACCAATCCCTGGTTGATGCCTGCCCATAAAGTTTCCTGATCTTTCTTCTGACGCAGGGGAGGGCTCATCACCCATTTTGCTCCTTCAAAATTTTGTTCGTAGAGGCTTGCATCAAGAATTAAATATTGAATACAGGTTTCCACAAACATTTTTTGATTTCGTCTTGTCGCATTCCGTACAGCATTCAAAGCTCCTTCACAGGTCAGGTGAACGATATAGCCGGGACAGCCCGTATAACTTGCCATATCAACAAACCGTTCGCTGGCTTCTGCTTCAGTTATTTCCGGTTGCGATAAGTAATGGTATAACGGTGAGAGTTTTCCTTCACCCCTGTGCTTAGCGATCAGGTAATCGATCATGTCGCCATTGGTGGCATGTACATTTATCAGGCCGCCATGTTTTTTTACTTCTTCCATCAGCCCTATCATCTGGCGGTCATCAATCATCAAGGCGCCTTTATAGGCCATAAATGTTTTGAAAGAAGTGATTCCTTCTTTTTCTATCAGGCCCTGTATTTCTTTTTTCGTATTCTCATTAAAATCTGTAACAGCCATGTGAAAGCTATAATCGCCCACACAGTTATTATTGCTTCTTCCTCTCCATTCATCCAATGCTGCCTGCAATGAATTGCCCTGTTTCTGTAAAATGAAATCAATCACCATCGTAGTGCCACCATATAAAGCTGCTCTTGTTCCGGTTTCATAATTATCGGAAGAGTAGGTGCCCATAAACGGCATGTCCAGATGGACATGAGGATCAATACCGCCAGGAAAGACTAATTTGCCGGTGGCGTCAATTTCTTTATCTGCTTTAACCACCAAATCTTTTCCAATTACTTTTATTATTTCGCCTTCAGTAAAAATATCAGCCACATAATTATCAGTGGCAGTTATCACCCTTCCATTCTTAATTAAAACTGACATAAAATTTTATTTTTTACCGCGGAGGCGGGGAGGCGCAGAGTCCTTCGGCTTCGCTTAGGATTTCTCTGCGACTCAGCGTCTCTGCGGTTATTTTCTCTGCCGCATCAACATCCAATATACAAAACCGCTCAGGAAAAAGCCAACAAACCATGCAAAATGATAAAGGTCAGATATCCATATTGGAAAAACATTCGGCGAAACAACCTGCACCTGTAATAAGAATCCCGGTATGTTAGGAATTATTCCGATCAATAAAGCAAGTATAGCAATGCTGTTAAATCCATTTCCATAGCTATACCTTCCTGCATGACTATATAATTCTGCTGTCTCTAATTTCTGTTTTCTGATAAAATAATAATCTGCGATCATGATACCTCCGACAGGTCCCAGCAATGCGGAATATCCTACGAGCCAGCTATAAATATAACCGCTTGGGTCTTCTACTAATTTCCAGGGGAAGATCAGTATTCCGATAACACCGGTGATATAACCCCCCATCCTGAAATTTATCTTCTTTGGATTAAGATTAGAAAAATCATTGGCAGGGCTTACAATATTTGCTGCAATGTTTGTTGCCAAAGTTGCAATGATCACTGCGATCAGGGCAAAACTTACAATGACCTTATTGTCGAATCTTCCAACCAGCGCTTCTGGTTCCCAAATAGTGTCTTTGAAAACAAAAGCTGTGGCTAATGAAACTACAACAGCAACGAATGCTATAAAGGTCATGGATGTTGGTAGTCCCAATGCCTGACCTCTTCGCTGGGCTTTTTGACTCTTTGCATATCTTGTAAAGTCGGGAATATTGAGTGACAATGTTGCCCAGAAACCAACCACACCTGTCAGCGCCGGTATGAAATAATTATAGAAGGAAGCGGAATCCTGGAATTTTGAAGGAACAGTAAAGACCTGCGCAATGCCGCCCTTATCCTGCATGACCCAGAATGCCCAGCATAGCAAAGCAATAGCTGCAACCGGAAGGAAGAATGCTTTAAAGAGCAATAATTTTTTTATGCTGTCAACTCCGAGATAAATAACATACATGTTCAATAGCCAGAAAGCTAAGAAACATAGAAGCGGCAAAAGATCCGGAAAAAGCCCATTGATTGCCAGCTCTGGCAGATCAGGAAACCAAACTTGCAATAAACGGTATAATGATTTGCCGCCGATCCATGTTTGAATTCCGAACCAGCCACAGGCAACGATTGCTCTTAATAATGCTGGTATGTTTGCGCCTTTTGTTCCAAAACTTGATCTCACAAAAACAGGAAAGGGAATGCCGTATTTTGCTCCGGCATGTCCGTTCAATAGCATTGGAACCAATACAATTAAATTACCAAGCAACATGGTCATGATCGCCTGCCACCAGTTCATGCCATTTGCAATCATTCCACTGGCAAGCTGGTAAGAAGGAATACAAAGGCTCATGCTTATCCACAAGGCAGCATAGTTCCATGTTCCCCATGTTCTTTTTTCAGGCGGAATGGGAGCGAGGTCTTCGTTGATTAAAGCCCCCCTGCCCTCCGAAGGAGGGTTCTTTGACTCCGATAATTTGATGTTTTCTTTATTCATTAGGAATTTTTACCGCAGAGACTTGAACTAATCCTCTGCGCCTTTGCGTCTCTGCGGTTAATTTGTATTGGCATCAGCAATCAAAACCGCCTCACTGATGATTGCCAACCCCTCATCAATCTGCTCCTTCGTTACAATTAACGGAGGCGCAATGAAAATATAACTCCACCTTACAAAAGTGTACATACCTAGCTCTTTGATCTTCGCAGCCACTTTATTCATCACGGCCATTTCATCGGGCTTTGCATTGAAAGGCGCCATCGGTTCTTTTGTTTTCCGGTTCTTTACCAGTTCAATACAACCCAGCAAGCCTGTATTTCTGAAATCACCGATACTTGGATGTTTTTGTTTTAATTTCCCCACTTGCTGCTCCACATATTTTCCCATAGCGGCGCAGTTTTCAATCAATCCATCATCTTCATAAATTTTCAAAGTCTCTAATGCAGCAGCACAGCTAACCGGGTGGGCAGAGTAGGTGAGGCCGAGTGACAGAACAGTATCGTCATACTTAGCAGCGATCTTATCACTTACCATCAAACATCCAAAAGGAAGATAACCGCAGGTCAAACCTTTTGCCATAGCGATCATATCCGGAACGATCCCATGATTTTCAAAACCAAACCATTTGCCGGTTCTTCCAAATCCACTCATCACTTCATCCATGATTAGTAAGATGCCATGCTTGTTACAGATTTCTCTGACTTCTTTTAAATAGCCAACAGGATATTGCAAACAACCGGATGAGCCACTTTCGCCTTCCAGTAAAATAGCAGCAATATTATTCGGACCTTCATAAGCGATTACTCTTTCCAATGAAGCAACGGATTCTTTCAATAAATTTTCTTCACCATATTCCCAGCGGTATAAATACGGGAGATCAAAATGTACAAAGTTTGGGGCCTGCTGGCTATCCATTGGTATTCTTCTCGGATCACCACTTGCACTCATTGCCCCATACGATGCGCCATGATAGGATTGATAACGGGTCAGAATTTTATGACGGCCGGTATATAATCTTGCCAGTTTAATTCCATTCTCAATAGATGTAGCCCCGCAAAGTGTAAAGAATGCCTTATTCAGATCGCCGGGGCAGATCTCCGCCAGCTTCTTTCCCAGCTCGCCACGAACCTTTGTTACACAACTCGGAGTTACATACGATACTTCCTGCATTTGTTTTACTACAGCCTCCGTCACCCGTTGGTTGCCATGACCGATATTCACATTCATCAGCCCCGATGAAAAATCAATATAACGTTTGCCATCATAGTCATAGAGATAAACGCCTTCTGCTCTTTGCACAGCGATGGGGGAGATGCCTTTTTGTTTGGACCAGGAGAAGAGGGTATAATCTAAATTGTCCTGGATGATGGCCTCCACTTGAGCTTCGCTCGTTCCCTTACCGGGAACCTCCGAAGGAGGGGTTTTAGTGTCTGATGATTTGGAGATTGTTTTTGTAGTCATAGTTTATTTTTTATTAGCCCAGCCGTTGTGTTACTATCATCGTCTGTTGCGTCGCACACTTCAGAGTTCAGTAATTCTATTCAGTTGTTTTTATTTAATCGTTTAGAATCGAATAAAATTTTTTTGTCAATTTGATTCTTGTATAAGGACCGATTAAGTGCTCATCTATAGCCAAATCAATCAAAAGAATATCTTCTTTTTGCAAGTCTTTGAGTTCTTCTAATACTTCAGTGTAATTGTTTCCGATTGTTTCTTCTATATAATCCGTTACATTTCTTATTTGAATAACTGAATCTTTTGTTCTGTTTCTGTCAGCAAGAACAGTAAATATTTTTGTTCGTAAAGTTGTTTTCCTTTCTACAAAGCTTTTTTTTGCTTCCGCAAGTTCTTGGCTTGGAGTTATTGGAATTAGGTTGTCTTTTGATTCATCCTTTGTGTTATTAATAATGGTTTGTTCAAAATTCAATTTATCGGCATTAATATTTGTTATCGGGGAATTTTTTATAGGGGAGTCATTGAAGTTGTTTTTATTTTCAAATAGGGTCTTTTTGTCCTTTTTCCTCATGGCTAAATAGGTAACAATTAGTGTTAAAACGAATACGCCAATACCCGAAAAAATCCATTCTTTATTATTCAATATGTAATCCCACATTTTTTTTTAAATTATTTATTGCTATTTTTTATAACTACTTTGTTGTAGTTAATTTATTCGCTTTTATTTAAACCCAACCCTTTCTCTTTCCTCCCATTTCTTCTTTCCGGCATTTTCATCCAATAAATTTTCCATCGCATCATACAACTGGTTTAACTGCACATCATGCTCACCAATTCTTTCTTTTATTTGCTTTAGCTGCTCCCGCAAATCACTTTCCTGTATTAACACTCTTCTTATCTCTACAAATGCCCGCATGATAGCTATGTTCATGGCTATTGCTTTATCTGAGTTCAGGATTCCGCTGAGCATAGCAACACCTTGTTCGGTAAAGGCGTAAGGCATGTTGTCTTTCCGTCTGCTTTCCTGAAAGGTGGTCACAGTTTGTGACCTCGTCGTTTTCCCGTTTTCTGAGGTGGTCACAATTTGTGACCACATACCCTGCCATTCGTCAGGAGTCAATCTGAACATAAAATCTTTGGGGAAACGTTTAATATTTCTCTTTACAGCCTGATTTAAAACCTTTGTTGAAACTTCATAAAGTGCAGCCAGGTCAAAATCAAGCATGACCCTTTCGCCTCTTATTTCGTAAATCCTGTTCTGAATACTCTTGATTATTCTCATATATTTTTTTTGAGGTCGCACTTTGCGACCTTATATCTTTAGCTATGCGGTCCAAATTATGACCTTGGACAACCCTTCTTAAGCCCTCCCTCCGGGAGGGTTAGGGTGGGCTCCTAACTCATCCAATTCACCCCCGCCTCCGCATTCCGGCCTCCCCAAACCCCTCACAAGGAGGGGCTTTAGAACCCTAAAGTTTATAATCTCCGATGAGTATAGAAAATTTCAATATTTCAGACTCTAAGAACCCTCCTTCGGAGGGCAGGGAGGCCTCTAACTCATCCAATTCACCCCAGCTTCCGCATTCCACTTCGTTGTGCTCTTCTTTAGCTTTGTCCAGAATTCAATAGAACTTTTTCCCGTTATATCACCAACACCAAACTTGCTTTCATTCCAACCGCCGAAGGAGAAAGGTTCTCTGGGAACCGGCACACCTACATTTACGCCAATCATTCCTGCGCTGGCACGGTCAATAATATACCGGGCCATGCCGCCATTTTGTGTAAACACAGAAGCAGCATTGCCATAAGGGTTTGCATTTTCAATTGCCAGTGCTTCATCAACAGTATTGGTACGCATGATGGAAATAACAGGACCAAATATTTCTTCTTTTGCAACACTCATGTTTGGAGTTACATAATCGATTACTGTCGGGCCCACATAAGTGCCGTTTTCTTTTCCCTTCACTTTTGTATTTCGGCCATCCACTAAAATCTTAGCACCGTCTCTTTCTGCTTCGCCAATATATCTTTCAATTCTTTCTTTACTTTCTTTGCTGATAACAGCTCCGAGGTTTTCACCGGGAATGATCTTTTTTGCCTCTTCACAAATTTTTGCAACTATGCTGTCCACATTACCCACACCGATCATTGCCGATGCAGCCATGCATCGCTGACCGGCGCATCCACTCATACTCGCCGCAACATTCTGTGCTGTCATTCCGGGAATAGCATCCGGCAATACCATCAAATGATTTTTTGCACCGCCGAGAGCCAAAGCTCTTTTATAAGTTTTAGTAGCTCTTTGATAAACTATTTTTGCCACTTTGGTTGAACCAACAAATGAAACTGCTTCAATACCGGGATGGTCGCAGATGGCTTCTACTATTTCCACATCACCATGAACGATATTGAAAACACCATCGGGTAATCCGGCTTCTTTTAATAATTCAGCTAGTTTACCACAGCAAAGCGGAACTTTCTCTGATGGTTTTATAATCATACAATTTCCAAGGGCAATAGCATTCGGTATTGTCCAGTTGGGTACCATCGCCGGAAAGTTAAAGGGAACGATAGATGCAACAACACCCAGAGGCACATGTTCTGTTCTGCATTCTACGCCTCTGCTTACTTCTAATATTTCGCCGGTCACTAATTGCGGGAGCGAAGTAGCGAACTCCGTGAGTTCAATGCATTTTTCAATTTCTGCTACAGATTCTCCATATGTCTTACCATTTTCTTCGCTGCAGAGTTCAGCCAGTTCTTTCAGATGTTTTTCCAAAAGCGTTTTGTAGCGGAAGAAAACCTGTACTCTTTCTTTGATTGGCGTTTTGCTCCAGGTTTGAAAAGCGGCTTTGGCAGCTTTTACTGCATCGTCAAGGTCTTTACCGGTCGACATCGGCACATTGGACAAATGATTACCATCTATCGGCGAGATAACAGGCAGTGTGCGGGCAGAAGAGGCATCCACCATTTTTCCGCCGATATAATTCTGAACGGGAGAGTATTTCATTTGCAGTGTTTTATCGGAGTCTTGTCACTCCGACGAAGGAGGAGTCTCAGAGGCTACCATATACAACATATGCAAACCCTCTGGGATGCCTCGTACCTCGGCATGACAAGACTCTGTTAACTCGAAACTTGTTTTGTAATCAAGCAACTATAAATATACTTAATTTAACGAAGTTTGCAATCTAAAGACTTCAAATTCAATGACCCCGGAACGACATCAACGACTGACCTCCGTGCTTGATAAAAGACAGGGCAACATTACCGTTGTGCTGGAAAACGTTTTTGATCCGCATAATATTTCTGCAGTAATGAGAACCTGCGATGCAGTTGGGGTGCAGGATATCTATGTATTGAATACCAAAATTCCTCCTCATAAGAAATGGGGCGCTAAAAGTTCATCCAGCGCTGCCAAATGGCTCACCATTCACCAGTTTGACAATGCAGCCGAATGTTTCTCATCACTGAGAAAGCGCTATTCAACTATTTTAACTACGCATCTCAGAAGCGATGCCGTAAGTTTACACAGCATTGATTTTACTAAAAGCATTGCACTGGTATTTGGCAACGAACACAGCGGGGTGAGCGATGAGATAAGGGCATTGGCCGATGGCAACTTTGTCATTCCGCAGGTTGGCATTATCCGTTCATTGAACATCAGTGTGGCCTGCGCGGTGACTTTGTATGAAGCTTTACGGCAAAAGACAAATGCCGGGCAGTACAACCAGCCGGGTCTGGATGCCGTCAGGTATAATGAGCTGTTGAAGGAGTGGGGATTTAATAAAGACGTTTAACGTTTAATGGTTTAAAGTTCATGAAGATAATAAAGTCATTACTGGTTTCTTTCTTTCTTTTGCCTGCAGTAATAGTTTCGGCACAGGAAATAAGGAAAGTAAAGATTACCGAAGTGGAAAAGATGATTGCTGAAAGCAAAACACCCATGATAGTAAATGTGTGGGCTACCTGGTGCGGACCCTGTTTGGAAGAACTCCCTTATTTTCAGAAAGAGGTTAAAGAACATAGCAAAGACAGTGTACAGTTGTTATTGGTCAGCCTTGACTTTAAGGAAGCATTTCCCAGGGACATCAAAAAATTTGTAGCCAAAAAAAAGATTACTGACCGGGTGGTTTGGCTGGATGAAACTGATGCCGATTATTTTTGCCCCAAGATAGATGCCAAATGGTCGGGAGCTATTCCGGCAACCCTTTTTATCAATAAGAAAACGGGCTACCGGAATTTTATTGAAGGAAAGATCTCCCATGAGGAACTGAAAAAAGAAATCATGGCTATGCTTGAAGTTCATTGAGTTGTTTTTTCAGCCTCCATTTCTTCTTTGGCTTTCGCCACTATGTACAGAAAATAGATGCCAGCTCCGAGGCTTACCAGTGCAAGGAGGATTCCCATCACACTGCCAGTGGATATGGCTTTGGCTAAACAAAAGCCTACCAAACCCATAAACCCGAGGATAATAATGCGGTTGAGGAATTGTCTTGAAGTCATAAGTGCCGGTTTTGCAGTCCCGCCGGGAGCAGGACCGGGTGAACAATTAAGTTACTTACCGGCAGAGATGCCACCCCCAAAACTTTCCATAAACTTTTGATAAAAAAAATCCCCCGGCAATAGCAGGAGGATTCATCAGATTGAAAATGGTTGCTATTAAAGTCTTTTAATAGTGCAGCCTACAGACTTGGATTCCTTTACAGAAACTTCTTTGCCGGTATTCATTTCATCCATTGCCAGGGTCAGGTGCTTTCTGTTTACAGCTGATGCGTCTGCGGGACTGTCATCAATAGCCCCATGATAGGCTAATTTACCTTCGCTGTTGAAGAGGAAGCATTCTGGTGTCCTGTTGGCGCCAAAAGCATCTGCAATGGCTGAATTCTGATCTACCAGATAATACCATTGATATCCCTGGTTTTTTGCATATGCTTTCATATCCTCAAAAGAATCGTCCTCGCTTCTTTTAGCTTCGTTGGAGTTCAGGATGACCACACCAATACCATTGCCCATGGCGTATTTACAAACCTCGTAGGTACGGGTTTGATTTTTGATTACATAAGGGCAGGTATTACAGCTGAACATTACCAGTAATCCTTTGCTTGTTTTGGCTTCTGCCATCGACACTTCTTTTCCTGAGATGTCTTTCATCTTCACATCAGCACTTGGAATAGGTGCACCGATTGGCAGGGGGTCGCTTACGGGTTTCATCATTACAGCAGCAATAGCTAAAACGGGGAAAGCGGCAAACAATATCTTTTTCATGTGTTGATTTTTTGTGAACCAAATTTCGGCAATTATTCCGGGTTAACACCGCCATCTGCGATATTATTTCTCCGCTCATCAGCGATCTTACGCAGGGAGGTAATGCTTGCATTAAGTTCAAAACCGATAAGCAATACAAGGGAATTAATGAAAATCAGCGCCATCAGCATGATGATAGTTCCAATCGAACCATAAAATTCATTATAATACCCAAACCTGCCTACCCACCAGGAAAACAGCAATGTGGTAATAAGCATGAGGATGGTTGCCAGAATAGCCCCGGGGGTAATGATGGGCCATTTCTTATCCACTGCCGGGGCATGGCGGTAGATATATGAGATACAGGCAAAGAACAAAAGCAGGATGATAAGCCATCTTGCATTAGTGATGACGGATTTCAAATTTTCATTCTCAATACCGAAAATCTCCAGCACGGTGCCCCTGGCCACCAGCAGGAGCACCGAGGAGAAAACGAGCACAAATATTACAAAGGTTATTTTCAGCGCCACCCCTCTTTTCTGCAATCCCTTTCTTTTTCTAAACCCGATATAGCCTTTGTTAAATGAACGCTGAATGCCCATCATGGCATTAGAAGAAAAAAACATGGAAAGAACAAAACCCAATGAAAGCAATCCTGTTCTTGGTTTATTGATAAAATCCTGGAGAAACCCGATCAGATTGGCATGATCTTTTTCGCCGGGAATAACATCTTTGATCAGCCCGAACAGTTCCTGTTGAAATTTTTGAGAAATAGGCAGGAACGGGAGCAGGGTAAAAAGAAAAATAATAGCAGGCGGAATGGCCATTACCAGGTTAAATGAAATGGCCGATGCCCTTTCCGTCATGCCGACTGTTCTTACCTGGGTGATAAAAAACTTCACCACATCAAACAGGGGAATGCCGCGAAAACCCGGAAGCGATGTCGTTTTACTTTTATTGACAATACGCCTGGCCCGAGCTGAAGATGCGATGCGGTTTCCTATTTTAGTGAATAATGGCATTACTTGTTAGCGTTGGCTTTTTTGGTGGAATCCATTCTTCTTGTCAGTTCCTGCTGATAAAGCCTTGCATATTTATTGTGATCAGAAAGGTTGGTAGTGAATATACTGCTGCCATCAAAATTGCTGCTGGCCACAAAAAACATATACTCCGTTGACGGGGCATTTAGAACAGCGTCTATCGATTCTGCAGTTGGGGTGCAGATTGGTCCTGGAGGAACCCCCTTGTTCAGATAAGTATTATAAGGCGACTCAAATTTCAGGTGTGTGCCTCTTATTCTTTTTAATGTAAAATCTTTCATGGCAAATTTAATTGTCGGGTCTGCCTGCAGCGGCCACCCTTGTCGGACACGGTTCAGGTACACACTGGCGATATTGGGTTTATCGGATTTTTTTAATGTTTCTTCTTCCACAATAGAAGCCAGTGTAGTCACTTCAATACGGGTTAGATGCAGGCTGTCGGCCCTGGTCAGTCTTTCTTTTGTCCAGAATTTCTTGTAAGCTGTATAACAGCTTTGAAAAACTTTTTCTGGGGTGCTGTTCCAGTTCAATGTGTAGGTGAGCGGCATCATGGCGGCCGTAACGGTGTTGGTATCCAGGCCATACGGCTTTAGCGAATCCATATTATTCAGGAAACTGATCATCTGCAATGAATCAAATTCAAAAATATTTCCTGCCTTGCGGGCAAAATCCTCTCTTGTCCTTATTTTGGTAATTACAAAATTCAATTGAGACTGATTACCGGCCCGAAGCATCCTCACCAGTTTAAAGAGACTCATGTCTTTTGTGAGTTTATACCGGCCGGGTTTTATTTTTTTAAAGCGAAGTATTTTTGATGCCCAGTCAAACCATGCGCTGCTTTTAATGTATTTTTTGTCCAGCAGCTCCTGTTTTACATCAGCATAGGCAGAACCTGTTTTGATATAAAAGAATTCGCCACTACCTGTAGAAACGGCAGGTCCCATAAATTTCCAGCCGATGAAGCCAGTTACGGCAAGTAACAGTACAACAATAGTTATGATTATTTTTTTCTTCATAGTCGTTGCTCAAAATTAAATACCTACCCACGCAATTTAATGGCTTCGGAGGACAAATCCATCTTCGCAAGGTTTCTGCGGACAAAGAAAAACCCTGACGATACCGTCAGGGTTCTCAATATTATATTTGTTTTTTTATTTAGGCTGATTCGTCGAAGGATTTACAGGTTGCAGCGGTTGGTTCTGCACAGGCTGTCCGGTAGAAGGAATAGTTGCATCTTTAGCATTATTTACGGAAGATCCGCCGCTTGAAATAAAGAAGGAAGATAAGAGGCATAAAGCGCCAATCACCCCTGCAAATATCCAGGTACCTTTTTCCAGCACATCAGTTGTTTGTTTTACACCCATAAACTGGTTGCTGAACCCGGCAATATTTCCTGCCAAACCGCCACCTTTCGGGTTTTGAACCAGTACAATCAGCCCCAATATCACAGAAGCCAGCACAATCAGTATGATAAACAGTATTGTCATTTTAAATCTTTTTCTTTAACTCCTCAATTTTCGCTGCAAAATAAGTGCTTTTAGAGGGTTCAAGCAAACTTAATTTGGCATAGATGGCAACAGCTTTTTCAGCATTTCCCTGTTTTTCCCATACCTCGGCCATAGCTTCAGTCAGCACTTCTCTTTCCTGCAAGGAATTTTCAGCCAGTTGCTCCACTTTTTCCTCCAGTTTGGTATCTGTTGCCACAGCAGCAACTTCCGTAGCAGGTAGCTTTTTCATGGATCTGAGCCATTCAGTAAAGCTTTTTAGTTGCAGCCCGAATTTATCCTTTGGTTTCTCTTCTTCTTTGAATTTAATACCCTGCGATGCAAAATAGTCTACTGTGTGAAAGGGGTCAAAAAGAAATTCGGATTTTGAAGCATCAGCCCGGGTGCTATCGGAAGCTTCCATGGTTAAGGCAGGGTTTTCAACAATTGCTTCTATTGTCTTTATTAGTTCGGGTTCAATTATTGTTTCAACCGGAGCCGGGGCGTTGATCACCTCCATGACAACTTCCGGTTGGTTGATACGGGCAGATCCTGTTTCATTCAGCAGTTGCTCCACCCACAAGGGATTATGGAAGTACAATAATGTTTTTTGTAATTGCTCACTATACTGACCTGTATTCTCTGTTTGTAGTTTTTTGGTAAGCAATAATTGGGCGGCGCCAAAATAGGGATGACGTTCGGCAAATTGCTGCAATTCCCCGAGGCTGCATTGCTCGATAGACTCTTTTTGCAATAACGATTTTACTAATTGATTGATCTGCGCATTCATAGTTGCCAAGATAAGTTGTACTTACCAATTTGAAAAAAGCTTATTGAATATTTCATCCGTCAGTGTCCTTATCATTTCATCACCCAGCGCGGACTCGGCCTGCTGAAGCGACTGATCGCCCCGGAATTCAAAGCTGCGGCTTACATCATAGTCTTCCACTTTTCCGTCATCCTTATGTTTGGTGATGGTGATGTGAACCGATACGTTCAGCCTGTTATTGGTTACCTGCTGACCTGAAATGGCGGAAGTGCTGAATGAATAGTCAGTAATGAAACCGCTGATCTCCCAATCAGGATTGTCCTTGTTGGTTTGCGTAAGCTTGGTCTGGCTGGTTATTTTCTGGCGCAGTTTATCCGTAAGCCGGGGACTTAGCTGCGGGTTGATATACCTTGCCCGGTTTTCTATCTGGTTTATTTTAACTGTCTTGATCGTATCGGGGATTGATGCTTTATCCCTGAAGCCATAATGAACCTTGCAACCGGTATTGCCAATCATTGACATCATGAATGTGCCTGCTGTAATCAGCAAAAAAACAGGACGGTAAGCTTTGCTCATTATTCTTCTATATTATACTCTTTTAATTTTCGGTACAACGTTCTTTCACTGATGCCGAGGTCAAGGGCCGCATCTTTTCTTTTGCTCTTATGCTTTTTCAACGCTTTGATGATCAATTCTTTTTCTTTGTCAATAATATTCAGGCTTTCCTCCACTTCCACATGATCCTGTATGTCGTTGTTCAAAATCACCGGCTGGTTATTTTGAACAGCCGGCTGAATGCCACCGATGGTCATCGGGCTCATGGTGACTGGTTGCATTGTTTCATGCCCCTTCAGTTCTTTCAGTTCATTGATAAAGGATTGGCTATGGGCCACCATATTCGGATTCTGCAATATTTCAAGGAACATTTTCTTCAACTCGGTCACATCTTTCTTCATGTCAAAGAAAAGTTTGTAGAGCATTTCCCGTTCATTGGAGAAATCGGATGTGGTCCCGTTTGCATGGGCTAGCACCGGCAAGCGGTTGCCGGAATAAGGCTGAAGGAATTTATTCAATTCCTTTGCCCCGATCTGTTTATCCTGTGAAAGAACTGATATCTGCTCTGCAATATTCTTCAATTCCCGCACATTGCCCGGCCAGGGGTAGTTTATTAACAGGTTTTTTGCTTCATCATCCAATTGCACCGGCGATGTTTTGTATTTGTTGGCAAAATCAGCAGCAAATTTTCTGAACAGTAGGTGGATGTCTTCCGGCCTGTCGTGCAATGCAGGTACACGGATAGGAACGGTACTCAAACGATAATACAGGTCTTCCCGAAACCTGCCGGCTTGTACCAATTGCAAAAGATCTTTATTGGTAGCGGCAATTACCCGCACATCTGTTTTTTGCACTTTGGAGGAGCCGACACGGATGTATTCACCACTTTCCAACACACGAAGCAATCTTGCCTGGGTGCCCAATGGCAGTTCACCAATCTCATCCAGGAAAATTGTTCCACCGTTTACGGTTTCAAAATAACCTTTCCTTGCATCCGCAGCACCGGTAAAGGAGCCTTTTTCATGACCGAATAATTCGGAATCAATTGTTCCTTCGGGAATAGCACCGCAGTTTACAGCAATGAAAGGATTATGTTTTCTTGCCGACAGCGTATGAATGATTTGTGAGAATACTTCCTTACCTACACCACTTTCACCATTGATGAGAACAGTAAGGTCGGTATTGGCAACCTGCACGGCCACCTGTAATGCATAATTCAATGCCGGTGCATTGCCGATGATGCCAAAACGATTTTTTATTGATTGAATGTCCATTTTAATTAATAATTTTTCCAAGCAATGTTGCTTGTGTACAATCCGTCACTTTTACTTCTGCATAATCACCTTTCTTCAGTTCATAGTTTTCTTTTGGAAAAACGATCACCTTGTTCTGACTGTTCCTGCCTTTCCATTCTTTGTCATTTTTCTTGCTGTCACCCTCTATCAGCACTTTGAATGTTTTGCCCAGATCCCTTTTATTGCTTTCAAATGAAAGCCTGCTTTGCAGGTCAACTATTTCCTGCAATCTTTTTTTCTTTACTTCTTCGGGTACATCATCCTTATATCTTCTTTCGGCCAGGGTGCCCGGCCTTTCGCTGTAAAAAAACATATAACTGAAATCGTAGCGGCTGTATTCCATGATGCTTAGAGAATCCTGGTGGTCATTTTCTTCTTCGGTGCAAAAACCGGCGATCAGGTCAGAGCTGATACCACAATCAGGAATGATTTCCCGTATCCTGTTCACTTTCGACATGTACCATTCTCTCGTGTAAGTGCGGTTCATCAGTTGCAATATCCTTGATGAGCCGCTTTGTACGGGTAAATGAATGTAATTGCAAATATTCTCATACTTAACCATCGTATGCAAAACTTCGTCTGTAATATCTTTTGGATGAGAAGTGGAGAAACGAACTCTTAACAGGGGAGAGATATTTGCTACCATTTCAAGCAACATGGCGAAAGTAATGGCGGCTGTTTCTCCCTTCTCTCCCGATAGCAATCGGGATGGAGAAGGGTCGGGGTTGAGGTAATAGTAACTGTCCACATTCTGCCCGAGCAATGTCACTTCCTTGTATCCCTGTTCAAACAGATCAGTACATTCTTTAATGATGCTGTCTGCATCCCGACTTCTTTCTCTTCCCCTTGTAAAAGGAACAACACAGAATGAACACATATTATTGCAACCCCGCATAATACTTACAAATGCAGAGACACCATTACTGTCTATCCGCACCGGCGAAATATCAGCATAGGTTTCTTCGCGGCTCAGTAATACATTAACGGCTTTCTGTCCTTCTTCCGCTTCGCCTACCAGTCCGGGTAATGAACGATAAGCATCCGGACCTACCACTATATCAACCAGTTTTTCTTCTTCCAAAAATTTTGACTTCAAACGCTCCGCCATACAGCCCAGCACACCCACCAGCATTCCTTTCTTTTCCTTTTTCAGTTTTTTAAATTCAGTGAGCCGTTTACGGACGGTTTGCTCCGCTTTTTCCCTGATAGAACAGGTATTGATGAAAATGAGGTCGGCCTCTTCAATGTCTCGTGTGGCACCAAAACCTTCTTTATTTAAAATTGAAGCCACTATTTCGCTGTCGGCAAAGTTCATAGCACAGCCATAGCTCTCAATATAGAACCGCTTTTTGTATTGGTTGGGATCTTGGGCAAATGGAGCAAAGGCCTCACCCTGCCGGGTCTCATCCTGAACCTTATCTGTCACGTAGTCAAGCATAAAAGGGAAATAGGACTGCAAATATACTGCTTAACCCTCAATTCGTGCCAGTATGGCAGGGATATTGACCTATTGATGAAGCTCAAAAATGAAACCCATACCCAAAGAATACCGATTGCATTCCAAAGATGCTCAGGCCGCTGATGAGCACACCAAGAAGAATGAGCAAAAAAGGTATGTGTACCAGAACCCGGCTTACCCTTTTATCCCAGCCAAAATGATGAAGTACTGGCAAAAGCATGAAAGCGAAGCATAATCCGAAAAAGGAAATCTGCATGGTTTTGATGCCGGCTATCAGGAAAATGATGCCCAGGCCCAGTTCAAGGGTTTGAACAATATATGAATCCGGGTGGCTCTTGTTAATCAACTGCCGGTATTTGTTTTTTATGGAAGCAAGGAAATTCTTTCTTTGGGCATTATACTTTTCAGCCTGTTGTTTTTTGTCACCTGTTACCAGAAATATTGCTTTTCCTGAAAGCAGGTAAGCTATCACACCGATGGAGGAAAGAATACTTAGCGCAGCATAAAGCGCCGTACTGAAACTCAGGAAGCGAATTAATTTTAGCGGGGTTTTTCGCATGGCGATGATAAAGCATAAGACCGGGGAAAAAAAAGTGAGTATGGTGATGAGGAAAAAATCCCAGGAATAAATTATGGAAAAGCCTTTATCAAGTTCAGTAACCGGAATGACCCACTCGCTGCCCGAAAAAACCCATGTCATTTCCCTGGTATGTCCGAATAATGCAGGCATCAGCAGGTTGGAGTTGATCATGAATAAAAAGAAGACAAGGGTCAGCGGTAAATTGAGCGTTGGAAAGAGTATATCAGCTTTTTCCACCCAGCTTATATTTTTAGCTTTGAGCAGCCACCATATTTTTTTGTGTAAAAATTCGCAGGTTCCCCTTGTCCACTTCATGTGGCGGATGCGGAAGGAGCGGACGGTATCAGGAAAATCCTCATAGCAGGTTATATTTTCTTCAAAGTGTCCACGATAGCCTTTTTCCCTAACGGCAATGGCGTATCCGAGGTCTTCACTTACAATATCCGGAAAACCCCCGATCATTTTCCAGCAGTCATACCTCAGCAATGCCCCGTGACCGAGAAACATGACAAATCCGTATTGGTTGCGCAAAGGCTGGTGCCATTTCCAGTGAGTATTGATGCCCACACCCATATCCTGCTGTATGCGGGTAGCAGTATTTGGATTGGCTTCATGATTGGCCTGTACAAAACCGCATTTTGGATCAGCCTCCATTATCGGCACCAGCCTGCGCAAAAAATTTGAGGGCAGGATTTCATCGGCGTCTGCGATAGCAAAATATTTTTCGTTGGTTGCAGTATTG
>CAYHPA010000040.1:0-18981 GCA_964358155.1 uncultured Chitinophaga sp. | reverse complement strand
AAACACTATCTTAAACTACTGACAAAACTGTCCTGAGATTGGGGGACATCATAATACCAAACAAGGGAAAAGTATATCAAGAATTCAAAAGAAAATATCCAATTACAGATATTTCCACCTTAGAAAAAGTATTAGGTAAAATTAAAAAATACTCCTACCACTATAGTAAATTTATCAACCCGCAGAACGAAAGTGACATTGATGTTAGAAATCAGTTAATTCAAATAAATAAATTAGAAATCAATGTCGCTTACCCATTTCTCTTGGAGGTATATAACGACTACAATACTAATGTCATAAATAAACACATTATTCTTGAGGTACTGGATCTACTTCAATCATTTACATGGAGGCGTTTCATTATTGGTCTTCCAACTAATGCCCTAAATAAAATTTTCATGCGCTTGTATGAAGACATTGAAACAGCTGACTACATTTTGTCTTTACAAAAATCCTTAATTAAGAAAAAATCAACTCAAAGATTCCCTGGAGATAAGGAAATACTTGCTACATTAAAAGAACGAGACATGTATGGCATTCAAACTAGAAACAGAAACTATCTTTTAGAAAAATTAGAAAATTACGAAAACAGAGAGTTTGTAAGAATCGATGGAAATCCAGATATCACAATTGAACATATATTTCCACAGAATCCAGACCCAAAATGGAAAATTACTTTAGGAGAAGAACAATACAATCTTCTAAAAGAGAAGTACCTAAATACTATAGCAAACTTGACACTTTCAGGTAATAATGGCAAGCTGAGTAATAAATATTTTACTGAAAAAAGAGACATGAACGAAGAGAACAAAGAGCAAGGTTATAAATTTAGTCGACTTTGGCTCAATAGACATTTAGCGAGCCTAGATAAATGGGATATAGAGGAATTAGACATCCGATTTAAGTTACTCTCCGAACGTTTCTTAAAAATATGGAGCTACCCACCAATTGTTATTACTAGTGAAACGGACAATCAAGAAGTAAATATATTTGAAGCGGAGGACCCAAAAAATAAAAAGCTTGAATATGCAATTTTCTTTGATCAAAAAATCGAAGTAAGAGAAGTAGCTAAACTATATACACAAGTGATTAAACAGCTATTTGAATTGCAACCAGAAACATTTTTTAGTACTGAATTAGGAAAAAGAATCGGGCTAACAAAAAATCCTACTGAAGGAAATCCAAGACAAGCCATTGCAATTAACGACACATATTATTTTGAAGGCCATATTGATAACGTAGGTAAGTTTGAAAGAATGAAGCAGGCTCTGACACTATTTGAGCTAGAAGATGAACTGACAATTAAATATGCTTCTGAATAATAAAACAAATTTTTTCTGCCCCCTAAGCCTCAGTTTGTGTCCGTAAAATAATACGCCCCGATGCGTGTCCCACGCATCATGGCATCATCCTCCCGTTTTATATATCCTCAGCATCATCTCAAACAGTTCGAGATGATTGACTTTGAGTTAAAGGAAACGCCTATCTTAGTCCTTTCATTTCTTACTATTAAAAATTGAACTATGCGTAAAGCCTGTATCATCTTTTGCAGCCTGATTATCATATATAGTTGTAACAGCGGTGAAGAAAAAGCCAAACCAAAATTCATCCAAAAAGAAAAAGCCATTCAGTCTGCTGCAGATATGGAGCTGCAGGGATGGCTTAAAGGTAAAATATGGACAGCAGTGGAAGGTATGGCCCCTATGGCATTGCTAAAATTAAAATCAGACGGAACCTATGAGTTGACATCCGGAAAAAACCCAAGTACCTGGAAAATAATTAATGGGGAACTGTCACTGGCAAGATTAACAGAATGGCCAATAGAAAAAATTAACGATACTGCATTCCGGTTATATGTAAAGCCAACTGACAAGTGGTACACTTATCAGCATACCGGCACCGCCGATTGAAAATCTTCGCCTCAGTTCATGTCCGCAAAATAAAATGCCCCGATGCATCTCCCCACGCATCGGAATTTCAAATAATGTGATACCAGTGATGCGTGGCGACACGCATCATGGCTTCAAAATAGAACGAGAGTAACGATTGCCTTCTTTCTTTGAACGAGGGCAAATTTTTGCTTTTTTTACTCCCGTTGATTTTATTTTCCTAACTTTATAAAAAGCAAATTTTCATGGTACTTGTAATCAAAAAAAATACCAGCAAAGACGAAGTAAGGGCCATTCTTCGCAAAGCAAGGACCAAAAGAACCAATAAGAAAGCCGGTATAAAATCTTTCTTTGGCAAACTCCCTGATATTGAAGACGGATTAATCTACCAGAAAAAAGCAAGGAATGAATGGAAGTAGTTACCTGCTTGATACCAAATATAATGGTGTATGCACTAAAGGGTCTTGAATCAGTACTGCCTTATTTTGAAGAAGATTGCTACCTGTCAGTAATAACAGAGATAGAGATATTAGGAGTACCGGGCTTAAGTAAAAAAGAGTTGGGCATACGCCAATCAGCTATTGATTTTTGCACTATTATCCCTCTTACCAATTCGATAAAGAACCATGCTATTTTGCTAAAGCAGGAGTTTAAGGTTAAGCTACCTGATGCAGTTATAGCCGCCACAGCATTGGCTGAAGGCTACACCTTAATAACTGCCGACAAGGGATTCAGAAGATTCACTTCGTTACCGATAATTCTGGTAACGCCTTAGTTTGATGACATCTTTTTATAGTACAGTGCTCCCAAAGATGTCATCCCCCCATTTTATAAATCCTCCCCAGCATTTGATACAGATCAGGATGATTTGCTTTTAACAGACCCGGCTGCTCAAAAAAGTATTCGGAGATAACAGCAAAGAACTCAACCGGGCTGGTAGCAGCGTACATATCAATATCTGATCCATGCATTTTCATCTGATGGATAGTTAAGTCCATCATATTCTTCCATTGCTCCTTGTACTTCCGTTCTAAAATAATATCGGGGACCCCGTCCATCGTGCCATCCATCTTGTCTACCAGGTGCACAAACTCATGGATAGCGGTGTTATGGGCATCCTGTTCGTTGATAAAGCCCTGGCGCAATTGCCATTTGGTAATGATCATCACATTTTGCATGGCGCCGCTGCCTACCATGCCGGCAACTGGCCGGTCTGAACCTTCCTGGTCAAAATCCTGGTTGAAAGCCCCGGGGTATAATAAAACCTCATGCAGGTTGATATACTGCCAGTCGCTGATGGAAAATACTGGAATGATGGCCCCGGAGGCAATCAGGAGTTTGTCAAGGTCTTCCACTTCAGCGTTCACCCCGGTTATTTTAACAGCAGATAAAAATTGCTCAATCCTTTTGTCAAATCTTGTCCTAGCCTCCTCATTCAGCTGCCGGTAAAATTTTACATAACTGGTCAGCAACTCTTGGTAATTCTCCGGCAACAGAACGATGTCTTTAACCACACTGATGCGAAAGACAAACAGGATAATTAAAACGATCAGTCCAAAGCCAATCAAAGCCTGCCAGATGGTGAACATATTCGGTAAAGGTAAACAGGATTTGCCGGTTGGTTACTGTTTCTTCAACACAGACTTAAGGACGTACTGAGTTGCACGGAGACTCTCCGTGTAGCTCATCTTCTCTGTATCTCTGTGTTGAATGCCAGCCGCAAATAATTTCTTCCCCACTCCCCCATCTTCCGGTAATTTTACAGCATGTTCCGCCGCTCCATAGAGATTATCACCAGCAGTTTTAAAATGGCCCTGCAGGAATTATGGAAAAACAAACTCCGTACATTCCTGTCACTCTTTGGCGTTACCATCGGCATCTTCTGCATCATCGGCGTACTGACGGTGGTAAACAGTTTAGAACATAATATACAAAATGAAATAAAATCATTGGGCAGCAACACTATTTACTTAGACAAATGGGACTATAGCGCCGGCGGCGGGCCCGACTATCCTAAATGGAAATACGATAAACGGCCATTGCCGAAGTACGCCGAAATGAAACAGATCATGGAGCGCAGCCCTTCTGCCAAATATGCTGCCTTTAAAATTCACCGGCAGGGTGCCCTGGAATTTGAAGACAGCCGCCTGTCCGGCGTAGTGCTGTATGGCATTACCGAGCAGTTTAATACCATTCAGCCGATTGACATCATTGCAGGCCGCTATATTTCGGAAGCAGAGTTCAGCCACGGCAGCAATGTAATGGTCGTCGGCATCAATGTTGCTGAAAAACTATTTGGTATTCCTGAAAGGGCCATCGGAAAAATGGTTGGAGCAAGAGGGAAAAGATTGCAGGTGATAGGTGTTATCAAAAAACAAGGGAAACAAATGATCGGCGGCTGGAATTTTGATGAAAATGTCATCACGCCATACAAATTTGCAAGAACGGTAATGGATGAACGATGGGCCGAACCACTCATCATGATACAGGGACAGGATAATCTTTCCAGCAAAGCGCTGAAAGAGGAACTGACCGGAACAGTAAGGGCCATTCATAAACTGACTCCCAAAGAAGAAGAAGATTTTACATTGAACGATGTAAATGATTTCAGGGCGGTGGTAAGCAATGCTTTCTCCAGCCTGAACCTGGGGGGATGGGCCATTGCAGCCTTATCATTGATCGTTGGCATGTTTGGTGTTGCGAATATCATGTTCGTATCGGTGCGGGAACGAACCGGCCAGATCGGTTTAAAAAAAGCGGTAGGCGCAAAAAGAAGAGTGATACTTGCAGAATTTTTATTAGAATCATCTTTTCTCTGCATCATCGGCGGACTGATCGGATTGACACTGGTCTTCCTGCTTTCACTGCTTTTAAATTCGGTGCTTGACTTTCCTGTTTTCATTTCTACCAATAATATAATACTGGCTATCATTGTCTGCATCATCGTTGGTGTACTCGCCGGTTTTATTCCGGCACGGCAGGCGGCGAGGATGGACCCGGTGGCGGCCATCCGGAGCAATTAAGCAGCAAACAGGTTGGCCGGATTGTCTTTCTCAAAAAATAATGGCAATGCGTAAAATAGCTTTGATAATTCTTATCTGTACCAGCTTTATGAATTTTTCCTGCAGCAAGCAGCAGGAAGAAATAACAGGGACCGTAAAAGATTATACCGGGCTTGATGGATGCGGACTTGTTATTGTTCTTGATAACGGCAGTACACTTGAACCGGTCGTTCTTCCGGCCAATACCACACTTATAGCTGACAGAAAGGTGTCCGTTAAATACCGCACCCTTACCGACAGGGCCACCAACTGTATGGCAGGAACGATCGTTGAAATAACAAGCCTTCGCTACCTTTGATGCCTGAATGAAAGCTGTTATCCTGGCAATTGAATCGAGTTGTGATGAAACCTCCGCCGCTGTCTGTGTGGACGGGAAAATCCTTTCCAACATCATAGCTGGTCAAAAAGTGCATGAGCAATATGGCGGCGTGGTGCCGGAGCTGGCCTCGAGGGCGCATATGCAGAATATAGTTCCTGTGGTTGACAAAGCATTGAAAGATGTCCAATGCGAAATGAATGATATTGATGCGGTAGCTTTTACACAATCTCCGGGATTGATAGGATCTTTACTGGTAGGCAGTCAGTTTGCAAAATCTTTGGCGCTATCTCTAAACAAACCACTGATCGCTGTTCATCATATGCAGGCGCATGTGCTGGCAAATTTGATAGACGATCCCAAACCCGGTTTTCCTTTTTTGTGCTTGACAGTCAGCGGCGGCCATACACAAATTGTCTTGTGCGAATCACCCACTCAAATGAAAGTGATCGGCGAAACGATTGATGATGCAGCCGGTGAAGCATTTGATAAATCAGCAAAATTGCTCGGCCTTCCCTATCCCGGCGGGCCGCTGATTGATAAATACGCCAAAGAAGGGGATACCAATCGTTTTAAATTTCCTGAGCCACAGATAGCCGGCCTCAACTTCAGTTTCAGCGGGCTGAAAACTTCCATTCTTTATTTTTTACAAAATGCAGGTAAGAGTAATTTGTATAAAGAAGAATTCATGGCAACTGAGGATGAGAAAAAAGAATTTATCCAAAACAATCTCGCCGATATCTGTGCTTCCATCCAGCAGCGCATCATTTCCATTCTATTGAACAAACTGAAAAAGGCATCGCTTGAAACCGGCATCACCAACATTTGTCTTGCCGGTGGCGTTTCGGCCAACAGTGGTTTGAGAAAAGCTTTTAAAGAAGCGGGAGAAAAATATCGCTGGAAGACTTTTATCCCGGCGTTTGAATATTGCACCGACAATGCCGGCATGATTGCCATTACCGGTTATTATAGATATTTAGCGGGTCAATTCTCCGATCTTTCTGTTACTGCATCGGCAAGGGCCGAGTGGTGAGAGAGGTTGCGAGCTGTTAGCTACGAGCTACGAGTTAACAAAAGCACGAATGATCGGTTCTCGTAGCTCATAGCTCAAAACTCAAAGCTTTCCTAATGGCTAACTCCTATTTTCAATTCAAACAATTTACTGTTCAGCAGGATAAGTGTGCCATGAAGGTGACGACGGATGGGTGTTTGTTTGGAAGCCTCTCCCCGACCCTCTCCGAAGGAGAGGGAGTTTTGAGAGTCCTTGATATTGGAACAGGAACCGGGTTGCTGGCCCTGATGTTTGCACAAAAAAAACAAAATGTATTCATTGATGCCATTGAAATAGATAAAGACGCTTTTGAACAGGCTGCTGAAAATATTACTGCTTCTCCGTGGGCTGACAGGATAAAGGTTATTCATGCAGACGCAAAGAGTTTTTCCTTTCCTCATCAATATGATGTTATCATCAGCAATCCTCCTTTTTATGAAAACGAATTGAAAGCGGATGACAAAAAGAAGAACATTGCCCATCATGGCGATGATCTGTCGCTTGCCGAACTACTGACAGTCATAAAAACCAACCTTTCCCCTTCGGGCATCTTTTTTTTACTGCTTCCTTATAAAAGAAACGAGGAGATAAAAAATCTATTAGTGGAAAATGATCTTACTGTGTCAAAAATGGTATTCGTAAAACAAACTGTTCAGCATGGATATTTCCGCATTATGCTGGTGGGGAAATTAATAACAGATGAATCAAATGAAACGGCAATAGATGAAATAACTATCCGGGACGATCAGCAACAGTACACTTCCTCTTTCAAGGATTTACTGAAAGATTATTATCTGCATCTCTGAACTACTCCAGACTCATGGCTATAGACTCCCGACTTATTTATCATCAACATAATCCTGCAGGTATGTAAAATGCGGAGTCAGTTGTCCGTCTTTTGTCATAGTGGCCCGGTTAATTATTTCCGAACCATTGCCCACTAAATCTTCCAGCACATGCTTGATCAGCTGTTCCCCAAAATATCGTGAAGCATCTCTTGGCAATTCATTGGGCAGGTTGCCCACCGCCATGATGTCAATAGAGTTTTTCAGGTAAGGAGCTGTCTTCTCCAATGAGTTTCTGTCAACACCATAAACGGGGTCTTCAATGCTCTGGTCGCCGGTGTTGATGGGCACGGAGCCATTTACATCATCCGTAATATCAGCAATGGTCTGTATGATGAAATGTTCTGCCTTTACATCCTCTTTTTCAAACAAACGGGGAATATTCTTTTCCCAGTAAACGCCATTCATCAGGATGTCTGTTTGTGCGGCATAGGGCAAGAACTTACAGCGGTATAATTCCGGAAAGGCGTGAAATTCCTCCCGGTTGTATTTACCCGTTTCTTTGTGCTCATATAATTCTGCCCCTTTCAGTTGTGTGTAAACCGGATAAGAAAATCGTCTTTGCAGGTATTCATCTGGCTCCACTTCATGTATGCCCATCAGGTTCATTACTTCCAGTATGCCGTGTGCTACACGACCGGAACCAGTAACGGCAATTTTTACATTGGGCAACCGCAAACCGAAATACGTATGAATGAGTTCACGAAAGCTGCGTTGTTTATAAACCCTGTCCAAAGTAAACAGACCAGTACGGTTGCCATAAGCCATCATACCGTTATGCGCCCCGACAACGCCGGCAAAAAAACCAAAACCGATGATGCGCTGTCCGTCTTCATGCTCCAGGCATTCGTAATCAATAAGTGTAATGTTTTTTTCAAGAATAGCCTTCAATAGCTTTTGATTTTGCGGTTGTTTCTTTTTCGTGTGCGAAAAAAACAAATAGGTCTTACCGGGTATCAGTTCCCCCACTGGCACCTCTTTTATTCCCAGCAAAATATCGCAACCCGACAGGTCATCGGTCACTTCAGCCCCGGCCAATTGATATTCCCTGTCCGAAAAACAACGGCCGGCCGACGATTGTACAGCAACTGAGATGGCGGGTGCATTTTTCTGTATCCATTTGCATTGGGCGGGGGTTAAAGCCACCCGGTTATCAGCGGGTATTTTCCCTTCTTTTATCAGTCCTATTTTCATCGGAAGCAATTTTTGCCGTTCAAAATCAGGCCGCAAAGTAAATTTTTACCCCAACTTGCGGGAAACTGATTTTAATCAACCTTTCTGGCGGGGTTATTGTTGTAACTTTGAAATCATTTTAAAAAAAACTAATCTCCGGGTTACAAACCTGCGATTAGAATGTACACAGTTAAAATCCCCCGGATGGGCAAAAAATCAATACTGCTATTTAGCATCCTGCTGTTATCAGTAACAGCCTGGATGAGTTGCAACAAACCGGCCGATGGCACTATTTCCCCCTATAAGCTCAGCTATGGTGATTCTATCCTTTACCTGAAAGCATCTGGCCCGAATATTCTTTATCCGACGGAACACCGTGTCGGTGCCTATAAAGGCTTTCCGGACGGGATAGAAATAGATGAAACAAGCGGCGCCATCAATATTGAAAACAGCGAAACAGGCCTGCGTTACCGCATTACTCATACTGCCCCCGACGGCACCGTTACAACCAGCATGGTCGTGTTATCGGGAATTACTTTTACCGATCATTTTTTCATGCTTTCGCAGGGCGATTCCGTGGCAAATCCTGTTTATAATGCCAGTACATCAAGAATTTTACCCCTGAGCGGTTCCAATTTTGATGAAGGAAATGTAGCCAATGGTGGCGGCTGCTCTGTAAGAACAGATAATGGCAAGATCAACCTCGCCGAGTCGATTAGAAACGGTGTTTTTGGCCATAGCCCCGTAAATGATGATAAAAAAGAAGTGGAGATCAAATACCGCATCAACGATGGAAGCGGCAAATCACTGAATAAACTGAAAGTGCTGCTGTACTGGTATAATACGATGGCTGATGTACCCCAATATGTCTGGGATATCCTGAATGACCGTGCTTCGCAGGGTGTATTTCTGAGGGGCAGCATACCGGGTAGCACAGATATTATCACTCAGCTTGCCAAACCAAGGCCTCCCTGCATTATTATTATCGCCAATTAAACTTCTGCGGTTAAATTTGATAAGTATTTCATACACTTATCATGTCAAGGCTTTTTCTGTCCTTATTACTGACGGTTTTTTTGTTATTCTGTTTTTCGCAGGGAAAAAATGACCGGGAAACTTCATTGCATGCAGGATATGCTCAAGCTGATAAAATCTTTCAGCAGGCAGAAGAGCTTGCAGATAGCGCCGGCGATAATGAATTCTTGCAGCAGAAGGCTGACAGCCTTTACATGAAAGCTAACATGGCATTTACCCGGCTCATCCCTGTAGCCGAAAAGGAAAAGAACGATTCGCTTGGCTTTTTTATCCGGCTCAGGACCGGATTCATTTTAAACTATTTTGACAGCCTTGATGCCGCCAAAGATGCCTATCTCGAAGCAATTGCACTGAAACAAAAACTGCCTGCCATTGCTGACTCCTTTTTATTCACTCCATTCCTGTACACAGGTGGTATTTATTACAGACAGAACCAGTTTGACTCGGCGCTGCTCTGCTACAAAAAAGCGGAAGCAATCAATGACAGTTATAATAAACTGCTGCCTGAATCGGAGAGGCTCTACAACAGGATGGGCATCATGTACTACGAAACCGGCAATTACCGTCAGGCCAGCAACTATTTTGAGAAGGCGGTCTCCCTGACGGATTCTGTTGACATTGATCTGCTGGTAAATTACAAAATCAATATTGCTTCCATGCTGGTAAAACAGGAACAGTTCCGGCAGGCGCAATCTGTTTATGAAGAACTCCTGACCTATAATATTTATACAGATGAGATCAATCACAACCTTGGAATTACCCTCTTTCGTCAGCAGGAGTATAAAAAAGCTATTGACTTTTTCAGGAAAGTAAACTATTCAACAAGCAAAAAAAGCATTGACCTGTTTTACAATTATGCTATGGCCTGGTCCGCCCTTCAGGAAAATGACTCAGCAGATCTTTACCTGCAAAAGGCCCTTACAGAAAATTTGAAATGGAATGGGCATAAAAAAAATATTCCTTATGGCCTTATTCTCAGCTTGCAGGCCGCCCGTTTATCCGCAAAGGGAGAATACAACAAAGCAGTCGTGACCCTGCAGGAAGCCATCATGCAGTTTGATCAGAGTTTTACAGAAAAAGATATTTACAAAAATCCGGGGGAATTCAGTGGCGTCTGGTCCTATGTCAACTTGTTTAATGCATTGGTGGCTAAGGCAGGGGTGTTTGAGTCCTTATATGAACAGCAGAAAGAAGAGAAATTGCTTGTTGCTGCACTGGAATCGTATCGCACTGCTTTTAAACTTGCCGCTTATCTGGAAAAAACAAGCAACTCAGACGAAGTAAGGTTCTTTATCGGCAAAATAAAATATAGTGTACACAGCAAACCGATTGATGTTAGTCTTCAACTCTATGAACTCACCGGGAAAAAAGAGTACCTGGAAGATGCTTATCGTTTTGACCAGCAGAACAAAGCTTCTGTCCTCTCGGCAAACCTGCAGGAAAATGAACAAAAAAGAAGCAACCCCGATGGTAAAGCATTGCTTAGCGAAGAGTCTTCCCTCAAATCCGCCATAACAAGATTGCTGCTACGATCATCACAGGTTACCGATACGGTACAACTACAGTCCATCCGGTCTTCCATCCGTGATTATGAAATTCAGCTGGGCAGGCTGCAGGAAAAAATGATGGAAGACCCTGCTTATCGCAACCGCATGCTGTTGGATCAGATTCCATCCGTAGTCAATCTGCAAAAGGAAATAAGCAATAAAACAGCCGTGATCTCCTATCACCTTTCCGACAACGAATTGCTGACATTACTGATTACCGTTGATCGTTTAACATATTTCAAAACGACTATCAACCCAGGTTTCTTTAATAATATTGATTCATTGAAACAATCGCTGCACTCGGTTACTGATGATAAGCCATACAGCGGCACCGGGTATTCGGCATCGTTGTACAGGGTTTTAATTGCCCCGTTACTCCCCTCTCTCAAAGGCAGGGAAAGAGTAATCATCATTCCGGATGATGAGCTGAACTATCTGCCTTTTGAGGCCTTGGAGGATGAAAAAGGAAATTACCTGATACAAAAGTTTTCGATCGGCTACCGGTATTGCACCGCATTATTTGAAACCGGTCAGCCTGTTTCCAAATCAAAAAATACCCTTGCAGTTGCACCTTTTGCATCAAAGGGCTATACAGATTCATCAGATACAAAATTTTCTGCCTTACCTGCATCCAGGGAAGAAATCAGCAACCTGACCGGAAAAATTCTGGCAGATACAGAAGCCACGAAAAAGAATTTTCTTTCTAATGTGAACCAGTACGGCATCATTCACCTTGCCACACATGCCAGCGCCGACAATGAAGCGCCTTCCCGTTCCTTTATTGCTTTTTATCCATCTTCCAAAATAAGCAACGATGACTATAAATTATTTGCGCCGGAAATTTATGATATGAAACTTGATTCGACAGACCTTGTCATCCTCAGCGCCTGCGAAACAGGAACCGGGCAATTAATAAAAGGAGAAGGGTTGATGAGCCTGTCCAGGGCATTTGCCTATGCAGGCTGTCCCAATATTATCACTTCACTCTGGAAAGCCGAAGACAAAACAACTGCTTTCATTACACAACGTTTGCATCATTACCTCGCTAAGGGCCTGACCAAAGACAAAGCCCTCCAATCGGCCAAGCTTGACCTGCTGAATGATAAAAATATAGACCCCCGTTTTAAACAGCCCCAGTATTGGGCCCACCTTATTTTCATCGGCAATTATGAATTGGAACCGGGGAAAAATAACTGGTGGGTGATAGCGCTGAGTATCATTATCGGGGCCATGGCATACCTGATAATAAAAAAAATAAAGCCCGGCCCAAAAGAGCCAGGCGGGTACTTCAAAGGCAAGCATGAAACCTTTATTGGTGAAGGGTGACGGTTGGCAGATGAGTGTCCTCACCGCTCCTTACAATCACATTATTAATAGTGGTATCCCGGTAATTATTTTGCCCGTCAAAGAATACACGGTAGGTTCCTGCATTTAGTCCTACAATTTTAAATTCTCCGTCATCGTCGTCAGGCACAGCCATGGCAGTATCAGTTCCGTTAATCGCCATCACAATTGCATCCGCTGCCTGTGGCAACACTCTTCCTTCTATCCTGCCGGAATGGCTCCGTGTAAAAATTTTGATATGCGATTTAAGACGGTATCCATTATTATTACCCGAACCGCTGTTATCCACCTGTATGGAGCGGCTGGCATCAAAATCAATCCAGAAAAGTACCTGGCCGTTGCTGACTTCAAAATTGCTGCTTTCCAGGTTGGCCACCACCTGCCTGTCTTCATCTTTAACCTTCAGCGGAAAACTTTGCCCGCTTTTCATAGCGCTGTTTTGTGTGCCCAGCGTCATGCGGATCTTCCTGATCCTTGCATTGGGCAATGTGCCAATGGCAAACAGGGTGTCAATACCATTACGGAAGCGGAGAATATTGTACACTCCGGCACGGATGCTCAGGTTCACCCATCCACCATTGGGAAGGGTGTCATCCTCCAGTTTTACTTCCAGCTTTTGAATATCAATAAACACACTGTCAAACACCGGGGTTTGATGGTCGGTCAGGTAAATAACGGCGGAATGTGGCTTGTTCAGGTCGGATTGGGTGTTACCGGATGTATCCTTCTGGCAGGAGTAAAAAAGAAAGCTGGCAGAGGCAACAACCATGATGATCAGCGGGATTTTGTTTTTCATAATAAAAGTTTTCATTTTTAGAATCATTTAGCATGAATTGGTAATTACCGGGAGAAAAATTGTAACCAGCAGCCAAAAAAAATCCCCTCCGGAAAGAAGGGGAGCATCACTAACCCGGTTAAACAATTAACGCCGCTTCAGCATTTTTACCTGCCGGATCAATTTGCCGGTCACTTTCTCCTGATAAAGATGGTCGGGATTGTCTTTTATCTTCCTCATCAGATCCAGCGCAAGGTCATAATCTTTATTGCGGAGATACGACAGTGCGAGGTAATACTCTGTTTCATCCTGCAGCATTAAAGAGGCCGATTGCTTATTAATATCCAGGACTTCATTAAAGCACTTAATTGCCATACTGTTATTTTCCAGCTCAAGGGAAGCGGCCCCGCATAGAAACTCACCCTTAGCTGTTTTGTCTTCTCCGGCATCATGGATGCGCAATACTTCCCGGTAATTCTTTTCACTGTATGCTTTCTCCGCAGGAGTAAGTTCTTTACCAGCATCCCTGGTTATACTTAATTCATAAGAATGATAATTGGAAGCAAAAACCTTATCAGCTGATACAGTTCTGGACCCAAACAAGGTTATCCCCGCTACAACAAGTAAGGCACAAGCCGCTACTGCTATGCTATACCGTACTATTTTCTTTCTGGAACTGATCTTTCTGACAGGGGCCTGCATCTCTCCCATCATTTGCTGATGAATAGCTGATACTTTTTGTTGCAAGCCATAGAGTTTCACGGCCTCCTTTGTTGTTTTCAGGCTATCCAGTTCCGCCTTCAGCGATGGATCTGTTGCAAGCTGCCGCTCCAGGTTTTCCTTTTCAACACCTGTCAGTTCGCCATCCAGGTATTGAACCAGCTTTTCAGACATATTTGGTGTAGAATTATCCATGCAATAAATTTTTCAGCGTGTCTTTTAAAAATGGTTTTTCATTCAGCATTTGTTCCAGTTGTTTCAGGCATTTGTATTTTTTATTCCTTACCACCTGTTCATTCTCGTAATGCATTGTTTCCAGTATCTCCCGCATGGAAAGGTTTTCATAATAGAACAGCAGCAGTATTTTTTTACAGGTTTCCCCAAGGCTGCCTACCAGTTTAATGATTTCTGATTTACCTTCCCTGTCTGCTATTAAATGGGCGGTATCTGCTTCCGTTTGTTCCCTGCCCTTTTCATATTTTTCCTCTCTTACCAAAGCCCTTCCCCTTCTTTTCAGTTCATTCAGCCAGGTGTGGCGGTTCAGCGAATACAAAAAAGTCTTTACTGTTGATTCGCCCCTGAATTTATCCTTTTGCACCAGGTCAATAAAAGCCAGCACCACTTCCTGAAACACATCTTCCGCATCCTGCCGGGAGCCGCTGTTATTCATTACATACCAGCCCAGGCTTTCAAAATGGTTCCTGTAAATAGTCTTAATCGTTTCATCCATCCTTTGACCGGTCCGGAGGTTAGCCACCAGTTCCGAATCCGGGAAGTTCCTGATTACCTCCATGCTTAATTCGTAGATTTGTAAGTTGTAAATCGGGGTTTGTAACCCAAACTAAGGATTTTTTTCCGGCAAAAGAGATGACAATACATAAAAGGCAATGAACTATTTTGAACTATTTGACATTCCCGTGCAGCTAAAAGTGAATAAATCAACCTTGCCCGTTAAATATTTTGAGCTGAGCAGAAAATACCACCCGGATTTTTTTATCAATGCCGCCGAATCTGAGCAGGCTGAGGCCCTTGAAAAGTCGGCCCTGCTGAACAAGGCATTTAAAACATTTCAAAACCCGGATGCCACCATTAAATATGTGTTGCAGTTAAAAGGCCTGCTGGAAGAAGAAGAAAAATATGAACTGCCCGCTGATTTTCTAATGGAAGTAATGGAAATAAATGAAGCGCTGATGGATGCTGATCAGCCGGGTGGCGATAACACCCTGAAATTAAGAATAGAAGACCTTCAATCAGAAATATATGAACCTGTTAAAAAAATTGTGGAGAGCTATCAGGAGGGTATTACTACCGAAAAAGAATTGCTGCAGGTAAAAGAATATTATTACAAGAAAAAATACCTGGAACGTATCCGGGAGCAATTAAACGGAATGGCTTAATATTGCAGCCCGGTAAATGCCCGAGTGGCGAAATTGGTAGACGCAGCAGACTCAAAATCTGCCGTCCGCAAGGATGTGCTGGTTCGATTCCGGTCTCGGGCACATAAAAAGCGAAACAATGTTTCGCTTTTTATGTTTTACCATCGTTTCAATTGGCTCTTGTAAAATTTCCACTCAGGAGTTATTATCTTCCCGGCATCACTTAATTTATACCATGGACTTAATTCATTGTCAACCGGATTAACCAGCACATGTATATCCTGAGCAGGCTGATAGCCCTGTGCAAGTAAATAAACCTTCTCCCCTTTTTCATTCTCCGCCATGTCCGCAACAATTACTGCATGACCGGGAAACCCTCCTTTTATAAACACATCTCCGGTCTGCATATTCTCAATATTACTAACAGGTTTCAACTGCTTTTCAAGCGATGCCGATCCGCAGCAGCCAAATACATTTTCCAGGTAGCCGTCAAATTTTTTCCGGTTACTTCCGCCCTGCCATCTGTACCACTTCCCGTTATAATCCATGAAAGCAATGTCATCATATTTTCCCTGATTGAAAAGATATTCAGAACGAAGGCGCATCAATGCATCAGCACATTGCTGCAAATCTTTTTTGCCTACAGAAATATCAAGCACAGCAAACTGTGCAGATTGATTTGTCTTCTCCTTTCCATTATACAGGTAAACAGTCTTGTCTTCCTTCAACCGGACAGCCCTTAACCACTCACCAAAGGAATCAGGTTTATGAAATACCTTTTGATAGCCCTCAAGCGTAGGTATTCCTCCAATTGCCTGAATATCGCTGAGAATGGCAGGCTTTACAACTTTTAGTCTTTTGCCGGATAAGAGTTTTTCCTGCACCGGGTTACAGCCCGCTATTATAATAAGAAAGAATAGTACAGTACGGGGGAATCGCATTTTCCTGAGAGCTGCAAAAAGCTAAATTCCACATGCCAGTCGTATTTTTTTATTGAGGCCAGGACGTAATTCTACCCCTCAAAAAAGAGTACTTCTGGTCTTGTATCAGTTTAAGAAATGAAGTTGCTTTGTAGTATCATCCAAAATCCTCCACTATGAAACTGATGATGTACATAGGCAACGACCTCATTGAGGCCATCCCTTTAGAAGAAGCCCGCATACCCAAACCGGGATATGTAGGCCAGTTTAAACGCAACCTGAAAATAAAACACCGTGACCTGATACGGCAGCATTCCAAAACCCCGCCAGAGTTTCTTGTTGTAAACCCTGAAAAAGGAGCGCTGTCAGCTGCAAACAACTAAGAGGCAAATTGTCAGAATTGGCTGTAGTTAAACTTCTGTCCTCCTATTGAAGCTTCATACATCAGCCCGCCTTTTTGCTGGGTAAATATCATTACCCCTTCCCTGTATTTTACATTGGCAGATGCTCCTTCTGTAGCAGCTACAGCGGATGCCTGGGCAGAAAATTCAATTTTATTTTCTTTGAACCGGTCAAGGTCATCCTTTGATTCAAAAAAGATCACTTCCCGGTAGGCCTGTCCGCCAAACTGAAAACCGATACTTATTTGTGTCAATTTCGCCTTGCCGATAATCGCACCTCTTTGATATACCACTCCATTACCTGCTGCCCCGCCAATACCGATACCTCCTTTGCCCACATTCGGAAATATGACATAACCATAGGCGCTGCTGAATAAATTCTTCATCAGGCCGTCGGTATCAATAAAGTCTTCTTTGGCTTCCACGCAGTCCTGCACCAATCGTTTATCTTTTTTGCTGGTCTGGGCCGAAACGGATGATGAGAATGTTATTCCAAGAAAGAAAATAAATGCTGAAGCCGGTAAGCTGATTACTCTTTTCATAACAGGATTTTTAATTATTGTAAATGTAAATTGTTCTACTGTGGCATTCTATGATACCGACGTTAATATTAAACAAAGAGTTTGCCAGAAAAGGAGATGAAAAATGTAACTTTAAAACCAAAGTAAATCATGGCGATATGAAAAAAAGGACAGATTATATTTCATGGGATGAATATTTTATGGGAGTGGCCTTACTATCCGCACGGCGGAGCAAAGACCCGAGCACACAGGTGGGAGCCTGTATTGTGAGTAATAAGAATAAGATTGTTGGTGCTGGCTATAATGGCCTGCCTATCGGTTGCGATGATGATGAATTTCCCTGGCAACAGCAAGGCGAATTTCTGGATACAAAGTATCCATACATCTGTCATGCAGAACTGAATGCCATTCTGAACAATATCGGCATGGATCTTCGGGGCTGCAAAATTTACACCGCCCTGTTTCCCTGCAATGAATGTGCAAAAGCCATCATACAGTCAGGTATTACTGAAGTGATCTACCTTTCAGACAAACATGGAAGCAAAGACATTTTTAAAGCTTCTAAATTCATGCTGGAAAAAGCCGGGGTAAAGTGCAGGAAGGTGGAACCAAAGATCACAAACCTTGTATTGTCGTTTAATGAGGAAGATGTGTAGGCCCGTTCCGATAGTTTAAAAAATTATTTCTACATTCAGGTATGGATAAAAGAACTTTTCTAAGGAATATCTCCCTGCTGGGAGTTACCCCTGCCTTCAGCCAGATTGATAAATGGGTGGCAAAATATGAACACATCATGCCGGAAACACTCGCAGCCAATGAAGATTTTTGGGAAGGCATACGCAAAGGCTACCGGCTTAAGCCTGAATATATCAACCTGGAAAATGGCTACTACTGTTTTCTTTCAGAAGAAGTATTGGAAAATTTTATCGGCCACATAAGGGAGGTGAATTACCAGGGCGCATATTATATGCGCACCAAAAGATTTGATGATAATAAGGCAATGGCTGCAAAGCTGGCGGCACTGGCAGGATGTTCAGCAGAGGAATTGGTGATAACAAGAAATACAACAGAATCGCTGGACCTGGTAATAGCCGGCACCCACTGGCAGGCGGGGGATGAAGCGGTGATGGCCGAACAGGACTATGGCGCCATGCTCGACATGTTCCAACTTGTTGCTAAAAGACATGGCGTTGTTAATAAGATCATTTCTATCCCCAATCACCCGGCCTCCGATGAGGAGATTGTGAATCTGTATGCAAATGCCATCACACCAAAAACAAAATTGCTGATGGTATGTCATATTATCAACATCACCGGCCAGATACTTCCTGTTAGAAAAATATGCGATATGGCGCACAGCAAAGGGGTAAAAGTACTGGTGGATGGCGCCCATGCATTTGCACATTTCCGGTATTCCATTCCCGACCTTCATTGCGATTATTATGGCACAAGCCTGCATAAATGGATGAGTGTGCCGCTTGGTTTGGGATTCTTGTATGTAAAAAAAGAGAACATCGCAGATATATGGCCGTTGCTGGGGCCCGACACCAATTTCAAAAACGATGATATCCGCCGGCTGAACCATACCGGCACCCCGCCCGTTCATACCTACCTGGCCATTTCCAATTCAATAGATTATTATTTGAAAATCGGGGCGGAAAGAAAAGAAGCAAGGCTTCGCTACCTGCAACACTACTGGACAGATAAGGTAAGAAACCTGAAAAACGTAATCGTAAATACTCCTGCAGATGCCGAACGTTCCTGCGGCATAGCCAATGTGGGCATACAGGGAATGAAACCTGCTGACCTGGCGGACACCCTTATGAAAAAATATAAAATTTATACGGTGGCTATTGATCGTGCCAATGTTCAGGGCTGTCGTATTACCCCAAATATTTATACTACTCCCAAAGAACTGGACCAGTTAGTAAAGGCGCTGGGCGAGTTAGCCGAAATATAAGGAGGCCATTCAGTTCTGTTCCTCAGTTGCTGGCTGAAATCAGTTT
>CAYHPA010000039.1:0-19127 GCA_964358155.1 uncultured Chitinophaga sp. | reverse complement strand
TATTCCTATAAAGTGAAGGATCCAAGTCCCGAGAATGCAGCCAACCAGAACAAATGGTTTCCTGATTGGAAACCGCTCAATGGACAGTTTCAGTTAGGCATCAGCTATCCGTTTATCCTGTAAACGTTTTTAGTTTTTCTTCAAAAACTTCTATCGTCATTGCTTCATTGACAGAAAAGTCACCAATCCTTGTCCGGCAAAGGCTGCTGAGGTAAGCTCCGCAACCCAGCGCTTCGCCCACATCCTGCGCCAGGCTGCGTATATAAGTGCCGGTGGAACATACCACCCGGAAATGAACGACGGGCATTTTGATTTCCGTTATTTCAAATGCATTTATAGTAACTGGTCTTGGTTCCAGCTTTACTTCTTTTCCCTGTCTTGCCAGCTCGTATACTCTTTTGCCATCCACTTTAATGGCGGAGTGAGCCGGTGGCACCTGCAATATTGGCCCGGTAAATTGTTTTGCAACAATTTTTATTTTTTCTTCCGTAATGTCTTCAATGGGTTTGAAATTTTCAGGTTTGCTCTCCAGATCGTATGTTGGAGTGGTAGCACCCAGGGTAAAACTGCCGGTATATTCTTTTTCCTGCGCCATATATTCATTGATACGTTTGGTGAATTTCCCTGTGCAGATAATGAGTAGCCCGGTTGCCAGCGGGTCAAGCGTTCCGGCATGGCCTACTTTTTTTATCCGGATAAGATTCCTGATCTTTCTTACTGCATCAAAGGATGTCCAGTGCAGTGGTTTGTTGATGAGTAAAACCTGTCCGGTTTCAAAGCCCCCATCCCCTAAAGGGGTGTTCCCAATTTCTTTCATCTGGCAAAAGTAAGAGTTGTGATTTGACAGAAGCAGTAACTAAATTGACATTCTCGTTTTTAATTCTAAATACCGGTTCACTGTATTCACCGTCAGGTTCTCGGGTGTGGTAAGAATAGAAGAGATACCATTCTTATGCAATTCTTTTACCATCAGCCTTTTTTCGTAAGCAAATTTATCGGCTATGGTCTTTATATAAATTTCCTCAATGGATTCAGCCTTCTTCTCCATTAAAGATTTAAGCTCAGTATTCTCAAAGAAGACGACGAGCAGCAGGTGATAATGGGCGATTTTTTGCAGGGCCGGCATCTCCCTTTGTAAACTTTCCACCGATTCAAAATTGGTGAACAATACGAGCAGGCTGCGGTTGGTGATCCGGTTGCGTATAATGGAGAAAAGTTTTTCAAAATCCGATTCAAAAAAATCTGTCTTTTGCCGGTACAGGTTTTCCAGTACCAGGCTCATCTGCGTAGGCTTCTTATCGGCCTGCAGAAAAGTGTCAATATTTTTTTCAAAAGTGATGATGCCTGCTTTGTCCTGTTTTACCAGCGCCACATTGCTCAGCACCAAAGATGCATTGATGGCATGATCCAGTAAAGTCAGCCCCCCGAATGGCATTTTCATCACCCGGCCTTTATTGATGAGGCAATAGATCTGCTGGCTTCGTTCGTCGGTATAGTTGTTCACCATCAGGTTATCTTTCCGGGCAGTCGCCTTCCAGTTGATGGTGCGGTAATCATCACCCCGCACATATTCTTTGATATGTTCAAACTCCATGCTATGGCCCACTTTCCTTATCCGCTTCACCCCTGCTTCCTGCAGCCTGTTGCTGACCGCCAATAGCTGATAGCGCCGCATCTGCACATAAGAAGGATACACTTTTACTGTCTGCCGGGCAGGAAAAATATAGCGACGTTTCACCAATTGCAGCGGTGCATGAACAAATACATTGATATCATGAAAAATATATTCCCCACGGGTGGTTGGAAGTAATGAATATTCCAGTTGGTGACCTGCCAGTCTTTCCAGCTTTATTTTTCTGATCCAGTTTCTTTCCTGGAACTGTACTGGCAATTCATCAATGATACTGATACGGACAGGAAACAGGTACTGGTTCTTCAAATCAAGAACAACTTTATTCGGATCGCCAATGCTGAATCGGTCAGCCACGATCCGGTTCGCTAACATCCCACTTTTTTTACTATAAACCAATACTGTATCAATAATAATGGCTAATAATAATAATAGAAGGATCAATAACCCGATACGATACCAGGCCGGGAAGAAATAACTCAGCACAAATACCACCCCCGCCGATCCGGCGATGTAGTAAACGATGTTGTTCAGGTAGAAAGACTTTAACAAGGCGTATTACAATATTTAATAGAATTAATAATCAATATTCAATTTACAATAAGGTCAATATTCAAGTCAATCACGGGGTTTCTTTTTATTCTTCTTAGCCGTCTCTATGCTTGCTGCTATTATCTTTATTAGTTGGTCACATTCATTTCTCAAACCATCAAGCCTGGCGATTGGCTTTATCATTTCCTTGCGAATTATCAGTTTCAAACACACCCGTGACTCCTTTAATTCTTTTAGAATGATTTTCATTTTATGTACGAAGTCATCCGGAGATTCCGCTGCCTGGGCTTCGCCATAGAGCAATGCAGGAGCAAGTCCGCAACGAATTAATTGTCCTGCAATATAATTTCCGACCCTGGTACTTGGAAGCGCTTCAACGACCTCAACAACCCTTGCGGCGAACTCAACGAGCCTTTCTTCAAGATCGTACACTCTTTTAGCCATACTTTGAAATTATCGGAGACGTTTACTTGAGAATTGATTATTAAATATTGATTATTGTATATTCTCTTTTTATTACCTCGGGACATCCATTCCCTGAATGATCTGCTTTATCACATCATCTTCTGTGATTCCTTCCATTTCTTTATCCGGCGAAAGAATGATGCGGTGACGAAGTACCGGCGGCACAACACCCAGAATATCTTCCGGCGTTACAAAGTCCCGGCCCATCATAGCCGCCATTGCTTTGGATGCATTCATTATGGCCAGCGATGCCCTGGGGGAGGCACCGAGATAAATGGATTTATGATTCCTTGTCTGGTGCACCAGTTTTGCTATAAACTGCATTAGCCTCTCCTCTATTACCTGTGTTTTAATTTGTTTCCGTAATTCTATTACCTGCTGGGCCTGCAGTGCGGGTTTTATCATATCAAGCGGAGTGGCATTGCCCATACTATGAAACTGGGTGAGGATTGTTGCCTCCTCCGATTCACTTGGATAGGGGACGATTATCTTAAAAAGAAAACGGTCCAGTTGCGCCTCCGGCAAACGGTAAGTGCCCTCCTGCTCCACCGGGTTCTGTGTAGCCAGCACCATAAAAGGAGCAGGCATGGGATAGGTCTTTCCATCTACTGTAGCCTGTCTTTCTTCCATTATTTCCAGCAAGGCTGATTGCGTTTTGGCGGGAGCCCGGTTAATCTCATCCACCAGCACAATATTGCTGAAGATGGGACCTTTTTTAAATTCAAAACTGGCCTCTTTGGGATTAAATACCGGTGTACCTAACACATCAGACGGCATAAGGTCGGGAGTGAACTGGATGCGGGAGAATCCGGTGCTTACGCTTTTGGCTACAAGTTTTGCTGTCATTGTTTTGGCAACACCCGGCACCCCTTCTATCAGTACATGGCCATCTGCCAGCAGGGCAGTAATGATAAGTCTTACCATTTCATCCTGCCCTACAATGATCTTCTTGATTTCATTGCGGATAGACATGACAGCATGGTTGAGTGCTGAGAGGTCGGTGCGTTGCTGAAAAATTTGTTCTTCCATAATCTGTATTTTATTAAAATTATTCGTTCTTTTTTTTCTCCCCTTTCCATTTATGAAGAGGGGCTGGGGGTGAGGCTATGCTTTTTTATAAAAGGATTCCAATTGTTTATGAAAATCAGTCAAATCATTATTGTTGATGGCCGGTGCATCATCTATATATTTAATAAACGAAACAATACCCCTTATCTCGGGTTCATCTGCACCCGATTTAAAACGCAGCTGGCTGATAAAATTCTCATCCAGTGTGCCGGTAGGTAATTTATACCTGTTCCTGACATGTTCCAGGAAATAAGCCGCCATTTTACGGCAAAGGTTTTTATGATCCCCCCTGTCATAATATAAACGTCCGATTGTTTTGACAAAATCAAGCGAATCATTTTTGGGTTTTGTCATCACGGGAATGTACCGCTGCCTGCGGCGCATACCCAACAGTACAAACAGCAACAATGTAAAGATAGCTGTCAGCAGCGCCGCCTTCAGGCCGGGATAGCGCATAAAAACATTCAGCCAGCCTTTCTTTTTCTCATTATCCGTATTGAACCGGTCTTCTCTTTTGTTCAGATAATATTCATCCCATACTATTTTGCTCACATCTGCATTCATTACAGACATGGCTTTTTCATAGTACCCGATATTGTCTTTATGCAGGATAAAATAATTACTGAATGCCAGCGGGGCCAGGTGCACATAAAAATTTCCCTTGCCCGCCTTCAGGCGGATAAAATACGGTGCCCCGTCTTCATCGGTGCCAATAATATCGGTGGTGGAATTATTGATTTTGCCAAAAATACCAACGAACCTCTTTCCGGGATATTTATATTCCTTATATCCTTTACGATAAGGCGGATTCAACAATGAAAGCGTCAGTGTGTCCGCCATATCTCCTTTGTAAAAATTTCGGTAAAAGCTGCGGATATTGTCCCCGTCTTCTGAGCCAACAAGCATTTGTTCAGCGTAATAAGAAATATACCTTGCGCTGATAAAGACATCATTTCCATTTTCCACAAACCGGATCAGCCGTTTCATTTCATCCTCATCCGGGTTAAAATTTTGACAGATGGAGATGAAGGCCTGGTTGGATTCATAAACAGATAACGAATCCCAATAACCGGGTTCATACTTATTGGTGTACACAGTGGCTTTGGGAAAAAGATACTTCAGGTTACGATAGGCCACATAAGTGCCATAGGGTATCTTGTCCTGCCGCCGCAGGGTGATCTTTTCATCCAGCCTGCGTTTCTTATCGTTACTGTCCGTCACAAAAAGTATTACCACCGCCGTAAGAAGCAGCGCACCGAACAGGTATGGTATGTATTTATTCAAGAATTATTTTAATTGTTTATCCAACTGGTCAAAATCAGTTTTAATTATCCCAAAAGCATCCTCGCTTACTGCAAACTGGCCGTACCAGCTGTACTCATAATTGCGGGTAATGCGGAAAAAATTATTGTAGTATCCTGTTGGATGTAATTGCATCAGGTAGTCAAGATTGGTCCTGTCCTGCTTGTAATTAATAATGTTCTTTTCAGCCATCTGTTTCAGCAGGCGAAGGAACATGAGCCTGACAGCGAGGCGGTAATTACCATTGGCGGTGGCTTTGTCAATCTCTTTCTGGTAATTGATGGCGAATATGTCTTCGGGTATTTCATCCGGTTGATCATCTGATGCGGTAGCTGCAATTTTTTTCCGGAACAAGCCTACGTTATTTCCCATCAGGTACCACATCACAAACCCGGCAAAAACACCAATAATTACAATCCATAATAAAGCCTGGAACCACCGGCGCTGCCCCAGCGGGACATACCGGGATGAATTTTTCTTTTTCTCATCCTCCTTTTTTATTTCGGTGTTGGCATACCAGAATGTATCATCCTGCTGCATTTTTTTTACCAGGCTGTCGGGTATGGTCCGTTGTCTCACAATAAAGCTGTCCTCATCCGTTTCCCATTTATTTAAAAAGTACTGCTCCGATTTTTCTGCTTCATCCACATAAGATTCCTCAACATAGGTTTTTGTTTCTTCCTCTGGCGGAGGTGGTTCTGCTATTACTTCAGGTACGAGTGTATCGGACAATACCACTTCTGTGGAATCATATTGTGCAGCGGCAAACAAGGGTAAAAAAAACAAAAGGAGCATCCATTTTTTCCCGGTAGGGAACAAGCAAAAGATATTTTTTTTAATTCCTTTTCTCACTTAGACTTCCTCCTCGTTTAATTGTGATTTGAGCTTCCGGCCCAGCCGGATGGGGTAAATAACAAAATACCAGATGACAAAAATGACAGAGAGCCCGAAGATAGCTGTGGTAAGCCACGATATATCATTATACAACCGGGTAATGAAACCTTCAAAAAATGCAGCGAGGCCAAATACCGGCATCAGGCCAATCATAATTTTCACACCATCTTTTGCCCCCTGTTTGAAAGAATCAATCCTTCTTATTGTTCCCGGAAACAAGAAACTTTTACCCAGTACGAGGCCGGCAGCAGCTGCAATAATCAGCGCAGTAATCTCCAATGTGCCGTGCACAAAAACCACCAGCCAGAAATCAATACCCAAACCCCTTGATGACATGAACTGGTCAAAAGCCCCCAACCTTACGGCATTGTCTGCTTCAATATAAAGGCTGGGCACACCGCAAAAAATACCTGAAACAAAAGTCAGGAATGAAACCCGGATATTATGTATCATCAGCGACAGCCAGCTCAAGAAAGCGTTGCCATGTTCGTACACCCCGAAAGGATTTCCATTGTCAATATTTTCCTGTGTGTCTTCCACATATCCCCCCGGCAAAAGGGTATGTATCACTTCATCATCCTTCATGGATGTAAAAAAACCAATACCAAAAAAAATCAGGAAGAAGACAAAGGAGAACAATACCACCTTATGATGTTTCCTGATAGTAAGGGGAAGATCATATTTCCAGAACGTAACAAGGCGGTTGGATTCTTCTTTCCGGTTCCGGTAAATATCCAGGTAGATCTTTGAAGCCTGCGAGTTGATGAAACTGGTAACCTTGCCCGACGGATAGAATGTCTTGGCATACGCAAGATCATCGACCAGCTGGGTAAAATCAGCCGCCATCTCGTCCGGATCCCGCGATGGCTGATGCTGCACTTTCAGCCAGCGGTCCTTGTTTTTCTTTATAAAAAGCGCCTCTCTCAACCGGTATTCATTTGGGTTGTAAAATACTGCATTTTAAAAGATAATGCCGTGCATTCAAAATTTAGTTGCTCAAAAAAATACTAATTTGTCCCCTGAACCAAACGAAGGCGAATGTCGGTAATAAAAGTACCCACCAACTTCAATATTGATGTAGAATTTGAAATACCCGAATTCTATCGTCGCCTTATTTCCCTGCTGATTGATGTGGTGATAGAATACTTTTACCTGCGTATAGCCGACGAGATTTACAAAAATATTCGCAGCAATAGTGGTTACGGCATCGATACCGAATACAATATGCAGGCTGTCGGGCTGCTACTGTTTCTTCCTGTTTTACTTTACCATGTAGTACTGGAAATTACGATGAACGGCCAGAGCATCGGCAAAAAAATCATGGGCATCCGGGTAGTCAATGAAATTGGCGGAAGGCCGAGTATCAGCCAGTTCCTCATTCGCTGGCTGCTGAGGGTATCAGATCTTTGGATTGCACTGTTGCTTTTTTATATACTCTCCAACCCTGATTTTGGCCGGGATGTAGAAACCACCTTTATAGTAATAGCTGCACTTGGCTTCCTGATCACCGATATTGTGCTGGTTGTTTCATCCAGAAAAGGGCAGCGTATCGGCGACCTCCTTGCCAAAACCATCCTGATCCGCATCAATCCAAAAGCTAATATTGAAGAAACAGTGTTCCGGGAGGTGGCGGATAACTATATTCCTTCGTTCCCCCAGATCATGCAGCTGAGCGACCGTGACATCAATGCCATCAAAAGTATTTTGGAAACGGCCCGCAAAAAAGGGGACTTTAATATGGCGGAAGCCGCCAGTTCCAAGATAAAAGCTCACCTGAAAATTGAATCAGCCCTTTCTCCCTTTGACTTTCTCGATACATTGCTGAAGGATTACAATTTTCTCTCGATACGCTAATAAAAAACCGCTTTGATGCAAACAAGGGGAAAAAAATTTCCTCTCGTTCTATACCATATTTGCGAGGCTGATCAGCAACAGCAACAAAACAATGATGAGTGTTATGCTCCTTAGCGCAAAATAATTCCGGAGCGCTGCAAACCCACCGTTCAGTCCGTTCTGGTCATTTGACTTTAATGCTGCGTTGATCTTGTTTCCAAAATTGAAAGAAAAAGCGCCTCCGATGATAAAGATGATTCCGGTAATAATCATGATCCAGGCGCCGAGCCTGGCGCCATCACCCACAAATACATCATTAAATCCTCCTCTTCGATATCTATAACTATTCCCATCTCCAGTATTACCGAGAGCAATTACCATCATTATAATAAATAAAACTCCTATGATAATACCTACCACACCCAGCACTTTCGCCCATGAGGCTGAACTGCGCAGGTTATAGCTGTTTTGTGCATCCAGGTTCATCTGGAAGAGTGAAGTAACGGGATTCGGGTTGGGGTTCTGAAGCTGGTCCATGTCGCAATTGATTTTGGTTACAATAAATATAGTTGACTTTACATATTCAGCAAATAATTTAAGTTTAATAAGCCCTTGCAAACAACACCCGCTGGTTTGACGGGTTACCTGTTAAAATACACTTGCCATCTTCCCTGGGATTATTCAGCGGAATACAACGGATAGTGGCTTTTGTTTTTTCCTTAATGGTTTCTTCTGTTTCCGCCGTTCCATCCCAATGAGCGGAGATGAATCCCCCTTTTTCGTCCAGCAGTTTTTCAAATTCATCCCAATTGTCCGCTTTGGTTATATGCTCATCTGTATAGGTCTTTGCTTTGGCAAACATATATTGCTGGATCTCTGCCAGGAGATTATTGACATATCCTGCAATGCCTTCCAGACTAACCACTTCTTTTACTTTTGTATCACGACGGGCCACTTCCACCACATTCTTTTCAAGGTCTCTGGCACCAATAGCTAACCGAACAGGCACACCTTTCATCTCATATTCTGCAAATTTCCATCCCGGTCTTGCATTGTCATTGTCATCATATTTTACCCTGATGCCTAAGTTCTTCAACTGGTCAGTTATCTCTTTTACTTTGGCATTAATCATTTCTTTTTGCTCATCCCCTTTGTAAATAGGAACGATGACCACCTGTACAGGAGCAATTCTTGGCGGCAGTATGAGTCCCTGGTCATCGCTGTGTGCCATTACCAATGCTCCTACCAATCTTGTGCTCACTCCCCAACTGGTGGCCCAAACATATTCCAGTTGATTTCCCTTACTGAGAAATTTCACATCAAATGCTTTGGCAAAATTCTGGCCGAGGAAATGTGAGGTGCCTGCCTGCAGGGCTTTGCCATCCTGCATCAATGCTTCGATGCAATAGGTATCTTCTGCCCCTGCAAATCTTTCATTAGCCGACTTCACTCCTTTTATCACCGGCACAGCCATCCAGTTTTCCACAAAGTCGGCATACACATCCAGCATCTTTTCTGCTTCAATGATGGCTTCTTCTTTTGTAGCATGGGCGGTATGCCCTTCCTGCCACAGAAATTCCGCAGTACGAAGAAATAACCTTGTCCTCATCTCCCACCTTACCACATTGGCCCATTGGTTAATAAGCAAAGGAAGATCCCGGTAAGATTGTATCCATCCTTTATAGGTGTTCCATATAATAGCTTCACTGGTTGGGCGGATGATCAGCTCTTCTTCCAGTTTCGCTTCCGGATCCACCATCAGTTTTCCTTTGGCCGACGGATCGGCCTTTAAACGATAATGGGTTACAATAGCACACTCTTTCGCAAAGCCTTCTGCATTTTTTTCTTCTGCCTCAAACAAACTCTTGGGAACAAATAAAGGGAAGTAAGCATTCACATGCCCGGTATCCTTAAACATTTTGTCCAATGCAGCCTGCATATTCTCCCACAATGCATATCCGTACGGTTTAATAACCATACAGCCCCTTACCGCCGAATAATCGGCCAACTGTCCTTTCAATACAAGGTCGTTGTACCATTGCGAATAGTCCTCTGCCCTCGATGTAATCTCCTTGCTCATGTTTCCTGGTTTCTGGTTGTTAGTTGCTGGTCGCCTCAAGTGCAAAACAGCCTTATCATTTCTTAGTTGGTCATTTTTCCCAATCTGTTTTATCAACCCCTTTGATAAACAGATTTATCTTTTTCCCCAATGTTTCCAATTTTGCGTGAAGATAATTATACAAGCCTTCATCCTGCAATGATTTTGTCTTAAAAAGATTCTCCAGGTGGTCAATCGTTTCATCATTCGAACCTAATGAATAGACAAGAAATTTTATGAACTCTGCCTTATACCTCTTTCTTCCATATCCTTCCACGATTGTAGCCTTTACAGATTTGCTTGATCTTCTTATCTGAGAGCCTTCTTCAAACATTTCAAATTTTGGCAGTTTGGCAAGTGTCATTTCATGAATTTCAACAACAACCTCGTCCGCAAGCTTCCAAATCTCAAGATTCTTATAACTCATTTTGTGTTTTAATTTCGCTATAAGCAATAACAAACGACTCTACTTTTTTACGAAACCAGCAACCAGTACCCAACAACCAGTGATCTTTAAAATTACTTTAACAGGTCATCATGCAATATTTAACGTAATGGCTGAATCTTTGCTGTAATTATGCAAACGATTGTGTGCCGTTTAAAGACGCACAAAAGTAGTAACTTCATTTTTAACCCGACAAACCATTTGCCATGAAATCAACAATTTTACTCCTGGCAGTTTTTGCAGCCATTTTCACCAGTTGCAGCACCTCTTACAAAACCGGTCAAACACCCGACGATGTTTATTATTCCCCCACCCGCCCGCAGCAGCAGGAGGAATACGTTGAGTCTGAAAATAAAGACGAACAGGAATACAAAGGATCTGATGATTACTATGACGACCGCTACCTGCGAATGAAAGTTCAGAACCGCAGCCGCTGGAGCGAACTGGATGACTGGTACTTTACCGACTATCGCTACAGGCGGTATTATTCCTACAACAATAATTATTGCTGCTGTAACAGTTCATGGAATGCACACTCCTACTGGAATTCTTATTACAATCCTTACTATCACAACTATGTAATCATAAACCCGAAAGCAACTTTTGCGTATAGCAGTCCAAGAACATTTAACCTGAATACTTATTATAGCAATTCCAACTCAGGCAACAGTAATTCCAATCCTAAATACGGGGGCTACAATACCGGGACAAATAACAACAACGGGCCAAGAACAAGCAGCAACAGTTCAAGCAATAACAATAGCAGCAATTCGGGGAATGTCCTGAGAAGTATTTTCAAAAAAGATAACTCCAGTTCTTCCAACAACAATTCCGGAGGCTCTTCAGGAAACAATAATAACAGCAGCAGTTCAAGCTCATCATCCAGCAGTAGCAGCAGCAGCGCTCCTGTAAGAAAATTTTAATAATAAAAGAGTCCCGTCAGTTTCGGGACTCTCTTTATTTCCATTCTGCCAATTGCTGAACAAACATTCTATTACACCTAATTCATTTATATGAAAAAGATATTCCTGATACTTGTCAGTATCATATCCTGCTCATACCTGTTTGCACAAGAACCTGCCGATGCCCTTCGCTATTCCTGGTACATACAAGGCGGCACAGCGAGGCAGCAAGCTGTGGGTGGCGCCATGACTTCACTTGGCGGCGACCTGTCTGCTGCTTTTATAAACCCTGCCGGACTTGGTTTTTACAAAACGGGCGATGTAGTTATCTCACCGGGTTTCAATTTCCTGAATAATAAATCCACTTACCTGGGCCATACGGAAACAGATAAAAAAAATGCCGGTTCTTTTGGGGCCAGTGGCATTGTGCTGGGAACAGGTTTTGACCGCAGGAATAAAAGCCGCGGAGGGGTAGCCATGGCATTTGGTATCAACAGAACGGCCAGCTTTGGCAGTAATGTGCTGTACCGGGGCATCAATAATCAAAGTTCTTATTCGCAAAAATTTCTGGAAGAAATAAAAAACAACAATGATAAGGATGCGAACCATGTAGCTTCGGGGTATCCCTTCGGAACCAGCCTCGCATTTAATACTTACTGGATTGATACTATTGATGGCGGCACATCCGGCAACTACCAGTTTCAAACAAGGGCTCCTGTCGGCACAGGTCTTATACAAGAAAATGCAGTAACGAACAAAGGCGGCATTACTGAACTGGCGCTTGCATTTGCGGCCAATAGCAAAGACAAATATTTTTTTGGATTTACATTAGGTGTGCCCCTGTTGCATTATGTAAAGGAGGCCACTTTCACTGAGGCTGATGCTACTGCTAACACTACCAATAAATTTGATTTTGCTTCCATCACGGAAAACCTGACAACGGATGGTGCAGGTGTGAATTTAAAACTGGGTTTCATTTACAAGCCTAAAGAATTTATCCGCCTCGGACTCGCCATTCATACTCCCACCCTTTACCAGCTTACTGATAAATACAGTGCATCAGTAACAACTAACACGGAAACCTACAAAGGACAGCTGGTACAAAACTCGGGCACATTTACCAATGGTTCGGACGGACAATTCAAATACTGGATGATATCACCTTATCGCATCATGGCCAGCGCCTCTTATGTGTTGCGGGAAATTGAAGATGTAAGAAAACAAAAAGGTTTTTTAACTGCTGATATTGAATTTGTGAACTACAAAGCCTCTTCCTTTACCACCGACCCCGAAGGGGATAACAGCGAGGAAACAAAAAATTACCTGAAGTCATTGAACAAGGCCATTGATAATGCTTACAAAGCTGCTTTAAATTTTAAAGTGGGCGGCGAGTTGAAATTCACAACCATTATGGCACGTCTTGGCGCAGCCTATTATGGCAATCCATATAAAAATCTTGGCCATGGAGAAAAAGGAAGTCGGTTTCAACTAAGTGGCGGCCTGGGATACCGCAACAAAGGTGTGTTTGTAGACCTTACTTATGTGCATACGATGAGCAAGGATGTTCAGTTTGCTTATCGTTTGCAAAACAGTCCGTATTATGGGGCCAATATTAAATCAACGGGAGGTAATGTACTTCTTACTGTAGGTTTCAAAATATAGTCGCAACCGAACCGGCTGTTAATGAAGGAGCTTCGTTGTTAACGGGGCTCTTTTTTATTGCGGACGATCAAGTAGTCCGTTAGCGCATAAAACCTTATTTTTGCGCCACAAAAAAGGGATTAATACACTGACAAATACATACTGATTATGGCAGATATTTTTGAACGCTTATTAAGACATGCCGGGCCAATTGGCCAGCATCGTGAAAGGGCCCATGGCTATTTCGCTTTTCCGAAATTAGAAGGTGAGATCAGCAGCCGGATGAAATTTCGTGGCAAGGATGTGATTGTATGGAGCCTGAATAATTACCTGGGCCTGGCCAATCATCCTGAAGTAAGGAAAGCAGATGCCGATGGCGCCAGGGAATTTGGCCTTGCCTTGCCGATGGGCGCCCGCATGATGAGTGGAAACAGCAACCTGCATGAACAATTAGAAGCAGAACTCGCTGCTTTTGTAAGTAAAGAAGATTCCATACTGTTGAACTATGGTTACCAGGGAATGGTGAGCCTGATTGATGTTTTGTGCAGCCGCCATGATGTGATCGTTTATGATGGGGAAAGCCATGCCTGCATCATTGATGGTCTTCGTTTGCATCCCGGTCACCGCTATGTGTTCAAGCATAATGATGTGGAAGATTGTGAAAAACAATTGCAAAGAGCAACCGCATTGATTGAAAAACAAAAAGCGGGTGGCATACTGGTTATCACCGAAGGAGTATTCGGCATGGCCGGCGACCAGGGAAAGCTGAAAGAAATGGCAGCGTTGAAAAGCAAATATGAATTCAGGTTGCTGGTAGATGATGCACATGGCTTCGGTACACTGGGAAAAACTGGTGCCGGTGCGGGAGAAGAGCAGGGTTGCCAGGATGATATTGACCTGTATTTTTCCACTTTTGCAAAATCCATGGCTTCAATTGGCGCTTTTATAGCCGGCGACAAAAACATCATTGATTATATCCGCTACAATATCCGCAGCCAGATTTTTGCCAAGAGTTTGCCGATGCCGCTGGTGGTTGGCAACCTGAAAAGGCTTGAGTTGCTGCGGAATCATCCTGAACTAAAAGAAAAATTGTGGAGCAATGCCCGCAAACTTCAAACTGGCCTGAAAGAAAGAGGTTTTGATATTGGCAATACAGACTCTGTGGTAACGCCTGTGTACATGAAAGGAGATGTGCCTGAAGCCACCGCTATGGTAATGGACCTGAGAGAAAACTACAGGGTCTTTGCTTCCATCGTTGTGTACCCTGTTATACCTAAGGGACATATCATCTACCGGCTCATCCCTTCGGCCATACATACCGATGCGGATATTGAAACCACCCTGAACGCATTTTCTGAAACCAAGAAAAAACTGGATGCAGGCGAATACCGGGTGGAAGCCATTCCGGATATGGCCGATGCTAAGTAGTCCTAAAAATTTGTCATCCTGCCTGCCCCGACGAATGTCGTGGGAGCCTGGCGAAGGATGGCCGATGCGAAATAAGTTTTAACCTTTTACCAGACGGCATCTTTTATGAAGGCGCCGTCTTTTTATTTGTACGGCAAACCCGTTTGGGCTTATTCCGCTACATTTATAGCCACAAAAAAGAACAACCTATGCGTAAGCTTTTCTTGCTCCTCTTTTTGCTGCCGCTTTTTGCACAGGCACAAAAAAAACAGATAACACTGGAAGACATTTATAAAAAAGGGACCTTCCGTGGCGAACAGGTAAGAGCCGATTTCGGGCAGACCAGTAAGGATCCGGAAATAAAGACCGACAGCCTGAAAGATGAAACAGGCAAACCTTTTGGCCAGGCTGATGACATGATATTCAGCGAATCATTCCCCAATATTGTGTTGCTTAAAAAAGGTTACGAACAGATATACCGCCGTTCTTCCAAAGCATTTGTATATCTCTACGAAGCCAATACAAAAAAACTGACCAAACTGGCAAAAGAAAAAGTGCTGCATCCTTCGCTTTCTCCGGACGGCAAAAAGATTGCTTATGTGATGGACAATAATCTTTATGTATTTGACATTGCCGGCAAAAAGTCAAAAGCGATTACAAAGGATGGTAAATGGAATCATGTCATCAATGGCAACTGCGACTGGGTGTATGAGGAAGAATTTGAATTCACTCAGGCATATGACTGGAATCCCAAAGGTAATTATATAGCCTTCTACCGGTTTGATGAGAGTAAAGTGAAAGAATATTCGTTTACGCAGTTTGACAATACGTATAACAAACAATACAGTTACAAATACCCCAAGGCCGGGGACGAAAATTCAAAAGTGGAAATACATATTTACAATGTAGCCACCGGAAAAAAAGTAAAAGCGCAATACGAACAGGGTGATATTTATATTCCCCGTATCAAGTGGACAAAGGATGATAACTCACTGGTGGTATTCTGGATGAACCGCCACCAGGATGTTTTGAAATTATTACTTACCAATGCACAAACCGGCGCTGCCAGTTTGCTCTACGAAGAAAAAAATAAATATTTTGTAGAGATCAACGACGACTGGTGGTTCTTGAAAGACGGAAAGAACCTGCTTTTCACCAGCGAGACGAATGGTTTCCGCCATCTGTACATGCAGAGTCTTGACGGGAAGAACAGAACACAGGTTACAAAAGGAAAATATGAAATAACAGATGTGAATGCTGTGGACGAAAAGAACAGGTTGATTTATTACAGCCTGGCTTATCCCCGCCCGATGGACCGGAATTTATTTGTTACTGACTTTGAGGGAAATAAAACCACACAACTTACACATGGTGAAGGCTGGCACCGTATTGTCCTGAATGATGAGTTCAGTAAGTTTTATGATTACAGGTCCGATCTTAATACTCCGCAGGCAGTATCACTCTACAATATTGATATTAACTCCGGTGCTGTTACTGCCCGGCTTGAAAAAACAGTAAATGAAAACAACAAGCTTAAAACAAAGCTGGATGAATATGGTTATGGTAAAGCCGAGTTCATCCGTGTGCCAAATAGTAAGGGTGATACACTCAATGGATGGATGCTGAAACCTGCCAATTTTGATCCTTCAAAAAAATATCCGGTACTTTTCTGCAACTATGGCGGTCCGGGTTCGCAGCAGGTGGCCAACCGCTTCGGAGCAGTAAGTTCCTGGCATCAGTTGCTGGCGCAAAAAGGATTTATTATAGTAAGTGTGGACAATACCGGCACTGGTTTCCGGGGTGAAGAATTTAAAAAGAAAACGTATTTACAGCTCGGAAAATTTGAAATTGAAGACCAGATAGATGCCGCCAAATGGATTGGAAATATGTCTTTTGTTGATAAGAACAATATTGGCCATTGGGGATGGAGTTACGGCGGGTTTATGAGCGGCCTGGCTATTACAAAAGGCGCTGAGACGTTCAGTGCTGCCATATCAGTGGCCCCGGTTACCAGTTGGAGGTATTACGACAATATTTATACGGAAAGATATATGCGCACACCGCAGGAAAATGCATCAGGCTATGACGACAATTCACCTATCAATCATACCGATAAAATAAAAGGAAAATATCTCATTATTCATGGCACAGCAGACGACAATGTGCATTTCCAGAATGCAACACAGATGATTACAGCGCTGGTGAAAAGCAATATTGATTTTGAAAGCGCTTATTATCCCAATAAGAACCATGGAATAGGCGGACAGATGGACAACACCACCTTTCATCTCTGGAGCAAGATGACGAACTGGATACAGGAGAATATGGGTAATGAGAATACCCAACAGCCTGTGCAACCGGCAAAACAGCCAAAAGCATTCTGATAATAAATTTTATGATTTAGACAATCCCTTTGCAAAAGTTAAGGGATTTTTTATGTTCAGGAGATTTGCCCCCGGTAGTGGTTGATAAAAAAAGAACCCCCGGCGAAAACCGGGGGGCCCTAATCAAAAACCATTAACCATTAAACCTTATCCTATGAAAATTCGAAGCTAATATCGTTAATCTAAATTTAATACCAAGCTTTAGCCTGTCTTTTTTTGGCTATTTTCCCCGATCTTTTTACCAAATTCTAAATTGTTGACCTGCCTCAATATCATTGTCTTAGTTTTGTAGTATTATTTCTACATGGTTCCATTTCAAAGGCTTGTAGTATTATTTCGTCCGTTCATGAACTTTTATGAGTTTTACCTGTTAAGTGCATAACCTGTTATGAAAAAAATCCTCATTGCCATTACCGGCGCCAGTGGTTCGGTGTACGCCAACGGTCTCCTCACAAAACTTGCTGCTGCCAAAAACCAATGGTCGGAGCTTTCGGTGGTCATGACAGAGAATGCAAAAGAGGTTTGGAAAACGGAGCTCCAAAATGAATCCTGGAAAGAACAGCCCGTAAAATTTTACTCCACTACTGATTTTTCGGCCCCTTTTGCGTCGGGTTCGGGTCAATACGATACTATGATCATCATCCCCTGTTCCATGGGAACATTAGGAAGAATTGCTTCAGGCATTTCGAACGACCTCATAACCAGGGCTGCGGATGTGGTATTGAAAGAAAGAAGAAAGCTCATCTGTGTAGTGCGGGAGATGCCCTACAACCTTATTCATATCCGCAATATGGAAGCCATTACATTAGCCGGAGGCATTATTTGCCCCACCACCCCTTCCTTTTACAGCCGGCCAAAAACAATTGATGAAGTCGCTTCAACTGTTACCGACAGGGTTCTTGACCTGGCGGGAATTGACATCAAAACATTTCGTTGGGGAAAATAAAAAGGTCTTCATTGTTGAAGACCTTTTTCGAACCATACACTATTAAACACTACTTAACCTTAGTCGGTAAATCTGCCGCCTGCATTTATCCAGTTAATAATCTTTTGCCTTTCTGATGATGGCAGCAGGCCGGTTGGCGGCATGGGAGACGGATTGCCATTAACAGCCCTCGCTTCAATCCTGCTCTTGTTCGCCACAATATTGCAATCAACAGTAAATATCATTCCGCCATTGGGATTGCCGGGATTATGACAACTCACACAATTATTTTGAATCAAAGTGCGGACATCAGTAAATAATGGGCCGGCAGGCAGATCACCAACTATTGCATTATTACTTCCTGTGCAGCCGTTTGCATCTTTAGCTGTGACGCTGTAAACACCGGCGACAAGATTTGAAAAAACATTCGAAGCCTGAAAAGAACCGGCATTCAATCTGTAAGTATAGGGGCCTGTACCACCACCCGGCGTTACAGTTATTGACCCTGTCGGAGGAGATTCACATGGAGTATTACTAACTACTGCATTGGAAACAGTAATTGTAACCCCGGCACATGGGTTAGGCGCTGTAAGTGTAAAGCTATTGGTGCCGGTACAGCCGTTCACATCTTTTGCAGTTATCGTATAGTTGCCTTGTGCCAGGTTGCTGAAAGTTCCAGATGCCTGGAATGCACCACCGTTGATGCTAAAGGTATAAGGGGTGGCTCCGCCAGAAGCGTTGGCAACAATGCTGCCATCCGATGCACCTGCTGAAGTAGGGTTAGTAACAGTTCCGGTAACAGTGATGGTAACTCCGGCACATGGATTAGTGGCCACTAAATTAAATGTAGCCGAACCAGTGCATCCGTTGGCATCTTTACCAACAATAGTGTAGCTGCCGGCCCCTAAAGCTGTGAAACTACCTGATGCCTGGAAAGTTCCTCCATTGATATTATAAGTATATGGACCCGTACCTCCGGATGCGGATGCAGTAATACTTCCGTTATTGTTACCTGTTGTTGGATTTACTGTAGTAGCTGATACGGTAATGGTAACACCTGCACAAGGATTGGGGGCTGTGAGTGTAAAACTGTTGCTACCAGTACAGCCATTGGAATCTTTGGCAACTACGTTGTATGAACCGGCAGCCAATCCGGTAAAATTACCGGAAGACTGAAATGCACCACCATTCAGACTGTAAGTAAATCCTGTACTGCCAGCACCAACAGCGGTGATACTTCCGTTGTTAGAACCCACGGTTGGATTGACCGTAGCAGCTGATACGGTAATTGTTACTCCTGTACAGGGATTAGGTGGCGGAGGTGGGGTAGTTCCGCTTTTATTAGAACAGGCATAAAAAAATGAAATGACCGCCAGCAATAAAATGCTGAATGACCGAAGGGAGATTGTCTGCTTCACAATAGTTTTTTTGTTTTAAACGGGTACAAACCAGTACCGGTTGCCTCACAAAAAAAATCAATTGGGTTTAGTTGCGTCCGTTTTCGTCTTTATAAAAGGATTGATACCGATTGTAAACAGCACTCCGCCGCTGTTGAGTTTTACTTTGCCATAGCCAACACCA